>JBIIZO010000014.1:0-23091 GCA_044346245.1 Crocinitomicaceae bacterium | reverse complement strand
TGCCACTCGGCGAGATTTACTATACCTCGGATCGTTCGAGAAATATGGTTTATGGTGCGCACCTCAAGCACTTGAGTTCTTTTGGCGACATCAAAGACCGCTCCAAGACAATCTACGCCCCAGCTCAATACGACCGCAGTTCGGCCAATGCTTATTTTGGCCTCAATGAGCGCAATTATCAGCTCAAAGTAGACGCCAACTACAGCAATAACGGCTTCCATTATTATGGCATTCCAGATTCAAGCATTGCAGCCGATAGCATTGCACAGCGTTTTCAGCTCATGAAGGGTGCTGCAGAATACATATGGTTGCGAGGTGATTCAGCCAAGCTCAATTTGTCTTTTCAAGCCAATTACCAGCATTTCTTAACGCTACCGACAGACACCACCAAGATTTGGCGCAGCAAAGAAGACAACTTTGCCTTCAAAACACGCGGTTGGTACAATTACAAAAATGAGCACTTTTATGCCGATTTAGGTCTGCGCTACAATGGCTACAAGCGCGGTATTTTAGATAGCCTTTACACCGTTGGCGACACCGGTTTTGTGGTGAATAACAACATCATCGATTTCAAGCCAGGTGTTTGGACCCAAGCCCTAAGCGATCGTTTAAAGGTTGAACTCGGTGTCACAATAACTGCTGATATTGGCGCGCTAGGCACAGAATTTTATGTGTATCCAAATGCAGAGTTCAAGTATGCAATGTTCAATAATATTTTCATTCCGTATGTCGGTTTGAGAGGTGGCTTGAAGCAAAATACTTTGCAAGGGTTTGCGCAAGTTAATCCGTTTATTAGAACCTATATAACATTGCGCAACGAACACAATCCTTACGATATCTATGCAGGCTTTAAAGGATCCTTGAGTAAAACCCTCAGCTTTAATGTGGGCGTTCACTTCATGCACATCGAGAACAAAGCCTTTTTTGTGACCGATACCCTGCCAACTTTCGACAACTACCTTACCGTAATTTACGATACGCTCAACCAGACCACATTTGAAGGTTCGATGAGCTACCAAGCGGCCGAGAAATTGAAAATTGATGTATTGGGTCGTTACAATATGTACCAACTTTATCATAACGCCTTTGCTTGGAACCTACCTGTGCTGCAGTTTACAGCCAGAGGAGCCTACAACTTATACGATAAATTTTATGCGCAAATAGATGCCAATATAGAAACAGGGCGCAAAGCACTTGTGAGCGCAGATGCACCAAATGCACAACTGGAAGGGACGCAGTCTTATGTGGATCTCGGTACAATTGTCGATGTCAATTTAGGTTTAGAATACCGCTATACGCCAAGAGTTTCTTTGTTTTTACAAGCTAATAATTTGGCTGCTCAGCGCTACAACCGCTGGTATAGCTACCCTGTTCAGCCTTTCCAAGTCATGGGCGGCATTACAGCACGTTTCTGATGCAAACTGAAGGATTTGTATTAGTTGCTATTGGCAGCTCAAAAGAAGCTTTTAAGCTACAAACCATTACACTTTCGCCACTCCAAAGCGATGAGGTACTGATTGAATCCGAAGCGTTTGGACTCAATTATGCCGACGTCATGGCGCGCCTTGGTTTGTACCGCGAGGCGCCCCCAAGACCCTGTGTGCTAGGCTATGAACTTGTTGGGCGCATCACCCAAGTAGGGGCAGCTGTGGACTCCACATTGGTGGGCCAACGCGTCTTGGCATTTGCGCGCTTTGGTGCGTATGCCAGACATGCCAAAACCACTGCAAACGCCATTGTTCCGATTGGAGAAATGCCTGCTCAAGACGCGCTGCCGTTTGCTACCCAAGGCGTGACAGCCCACTACATGGCAGAGGTGCTCTCGCCCATTCAGGCACATGACCGTTTGTTGGTGCATGCCGCTGCAGGTGGAGTAGGCAGCTTCTTGGTGCAGTTGGCCAAGCGCAAAGGCGCTATTGTTTATGGCAAAATTGGCAGCGACGCCAAAAGATCGTATCTCGAGTCTTTAGGAGTAGACGTCATTGTGAATTACAACAGAGAAGATTATTTCCAAACCATCAGCGCTCATTTAGGAGAGCAGCAACTCTCGGCTTCGTTTAATGCCGTAGGTGGAAAGTCTGCAAAAACAGATATGAAATTACTGGGCCCGGGCGGCAGGTTGTTTCTTTTTGGAGGGGCTGATTTGGCCACGAGAAAAGGACTTTTGGGCAAGTTGTCGTTTTTATGGGAAATGGGCATCGTGCTGCCGATTGGCCTGATGATGCAATCCAAAAATATTTTGGGTGTCAATATGCTCAAAATAGCAGAAACACAGCCGCAAGTGATTCAAAATAGCATGGCAGAAATGCTGCGCTTGTATCAGATTGGACAGCTAAAGCTGCCAAATGTGGCGACTTATCATTTTAGCGATTTTACCGAAGCCCACGACGCTTTAGGCCAAGGGCAAACGACTGGTAAGGTAGTGGTAAGTTGGGTTTAGGCCTTTGCGCTGAAAAAGCCTTTTAGGAAATTGAGTACCGGTTTGCGGAATAAGAACAGCAAGATGAGGTAGGGGATGAGCATTAGATACAGGATGCCGCCGTTGATATTGCTGCCAAAGCTGTTTTCATCTAGGCCACTGCTTTGCTCGGCGAGCATTTTGCATTGCGAACAACCTTGCGCAAATATTTGTTGAGTGCTCACAATCACAATAAGAACAAGGAGAAAAATACTACGCTTCATGGCTTTAATTTACGTTACAAAATTACGCAAGTTAGAATCCAAATCAAAATCTTAATTTTGTCATATGCGCAGTTTCTGTTTATTATTTTTGAGTGGCTTATTATTCGTTGCTTGTGGCAACCCAAATACATCAGCGGGTAAAAAACAAACCCTCGACCAACTCTTGGCAGCTCATCCCGATTCCTTGCCTTTGCTCATCGAAAAAGGAAATAACCTCATGGATTCGCTCGCTTTTGACAAAGCGCTGAACTATGGCGCCAAAGCGTTTAGACTCGACTCAAATAATATTGAAGCGCGCGTATTGTACGCAGAATGCCTCATCAATAAGCCCAACAGGAGTGCTGACGACGTCTTTCGGGCATTTACCATGTACCGTAACTTAGTCAAGAAGGCGCCCAAAAATGTAGCGGCATTGGTCGGTTTGGCCAATACACTCGTGCTGCTCGGTGACCACGACAAAGCCTTTAAATACATCAACCAAGCGCTCCGCATAAACAAAACATATCGCGATGCGTATATCCTGAAAGGGACCATCTATAAGTTTGAGAACAACATCAAACTAGCCATTTCTTCTTATGAAACTGCTGTGCAGCAAGACCCCGAGTATTACATGACCTACCTTTTGTTAGGTTCCTTGTACGAATACGAAAACAACCCAATTTGTATTGAAAAATACATGACCGCCTATCAATTACAGCCCAAAAACACCGAAGTGATTTACGCATTAGCCTATGCCAAAGAGAAATTCGGACAACCAGCCGCTGCCCAGCGCTTGTACCGCAAAATGACAAGAGTAGACTCCACATACGCCGACGGTTATTTTCACTTAGGATATTTGGCTCAGTTTACTTATAATCAGCCGGATAGCGCGATGTATTTTTACAAAAAGGCAGTCAAGGTAAACGCGCAGCACTTGCCGTCTTATCACAATATAGGCCTGCTCTACGAAGACCGCAACGACCTCACCAATGCGCTCTTTAGTTATGCCAAAGCCCTGAAGATAGACTCCACTTATGAGCTTTCCAAAGACCGCGTCAAAGTGCTGCGCAAACGCATATGAAAAAGGCCCAATTAGTCAGCGAAATTCTCGGCGATTTTTTGTTGCCACTCCTCGGCTACATTTGGTGGGGCTGGGACCTCTACTTCATTTTACTCTTCATCATTTTTGACCTGAGTATTCGCTTGTTCTTTGCTTTTTACCGAAAAGAGAGTCGGAGCACCCAACTACTCTTGCGTCCTTCTTTGTTTTATGTGAGCTTTATCATTCTGAGTCATTTTTATATGGTCCTGACCGAGCCCCCATGGCGCTTCACCACCGCATTTTCAGACTTCTTTTGGTACGAAGATTTTTTCATTCCGCAGGGGCTCATCCTACTGCCACTGCTCATTTACACCGAACGCTCAAGACAGCGCATGGAGCTACTCACAACAGGTACTTTTGATGCCCATGCCCAGGTTAAAAAATTAGGTTCGCGCTTGCTGGCGGCCACCATCATTTTGATGCTGATGTCGGTCTGTCTAGCGCTTTTTAATTGGTCCGAAACCGTCGAAATTGTTTTCTTTTTGGCCGCCTGGCTACTCTTGATCATTTCCGAAAACAAAGCCGCTTTTTTAAAGGACTAAATTCTGTATTTTTGTTGTTCAAGAATACTATGGCAAAAGAACAACAACTACACGAAAAACGTCAGGCCCTGCATCAAGGTGGAGGTGCTGAACGCATAGATAAACAACACCAACAAGGCAAGCTTAGCGCCCGCGAGCGCATCTCCTTGTTACTCGACGAAAATAGTTTTCAGGAGATTGGCGCTTTTGTCGAGCACCGCTCTACTAATTTTGGGCTCGATAAACAAAAGTTTCTTGGCGATGGCGTGATTACCGGCTACGGTAATATCCACGGTCGTTTGGTTTATGTGTATTCTCAAGATTTTACGGTACTCGGCGGGTCTTTATCCGAAACACACGCCGCTAAAATTTGCCGTATTATGGATATGGCCATGAAAAATGGCGCGCCCATCATTGGCATGAATGACTCCGGTGGCGCCCGTATCCAAGAGGGCGTGGTTTCATTGAGTGGTTATGCCGATATTTTCTTTCGCAACACGCGTGCCTCCGGAACCATACCTCAACTTTCCCTCATCATGGGCCCATGTGCAGGAGGTGCCGTTTACTCGCCAGCACTTACCGACTTTATTTTTATGGTCGAGGAAACGTCCTACATGTTTGTAACTGGCCCAAATGTAGTGAAGACGGTAACCCACGAAGAAGTGAGTTCTGAGGACCTCGGTGGCGCCAAAACACATGCCGAAAAGTCTGGCGTGAACCACTTTACAGCCGCCAATGATGTGGAGTGTATTCGCAAAGCCAGAGACTTGATCACCTATTTGCCTCAAAACGCCAACGAAGAAGCACCAATTACGCCAGTTTTTAGTTTTCAAGCGGCTAAAAACAAGCAAATCGAGCAAATTTTGCCCGAAAACTCCAATACTCCTTACGATATCAAACGCGTCATTGATTCTTTGGTAGATGACAACAGTTTTAGAGAGGTACACGAAGATTTTGCCAAGAATATTGTAGTTGGCTTTGCCCGTTTGGAAGGCAGAACAGTAGGTATTATTGCTAATCAGCCTGCTTCAATGGCAGGCGTACTCGATATTGACGCCTCCCGCAAAGGAGCACGTTTTGTACGTTTCTGTGATTCCTTCAACATTCCACTTTTAGTATTGGAAGATGTCCCTGGCTTTTTACCAGGAACTGATCAAGAGTGGCGTGGCATCATTACGCACGGTGCAAAATTGCTATATGCTTTTGCAGAAGCTACGGTTCCAAAAATTACGGTTATTACCCGAAAAGCCTATGGAGGCGCCTATTGTGTCATGAATTCACGCAGCTTGGGCGCCGACCTCAGTTTTGCTTGGCCAACAGCGGAAATTGCTGTCATGGGTGCAAAAGGGGCTGCCGAAATCATCTTCAAAAGAGAGATTGCCTCAGCTGCTGACCCAGCCGAAAAATGGCTCGAAAAAGAAGCGGAATACGCAGATACTTTTGCCAACCCATATCGCGCTGCAGAAAGAGGTATTATTGATGAGGTTTTGTTGCCTTCAGAAACGAGAGCAGCACTGATCAACGCCTATAAAATGCTCGAGAAAAAAGCAGAGGCTTTACCACAGAAAAAACACGGCAATATTCCACTTTAACGGCATCAATGTTAAATTCAACTGAAAAGGCAACCTTTTGGTGGCCTTTTTCGTTATTATCAAGCTGTTAACTGTCCAAAAACTTGCATGAAAGATAACTCTACTCAACACTCCAACTTTACTTTCAAATTTTTGTTGGCTTTCTTGCTGTGTTTTGGTTCATTTTTTACCGTCTTCGGACAAATTGTTAGCCCTTTCAATATCCGTTATCAGACCCAACAAAAAGGGGGGATTCGATTCATATCTAACGTATCGGTTACCTGTAATTCTTCGGCGAGTTGTACAAGTGCTAAAGCTGAGATGCCGCCATCTGGTAGTGGTCAGAACAACGGCTTCACAATGTCTTATGTAGATATCGACGGCGACCCCACCACCTTCATGTCCTCAAGCGATAGTTTGAACCTCCCCAACTGTTCTGAAATTACATGGGCTGGCTTGTACTGGGGCGGAAAAATCAGTACCTCCACTACCAACTATGCCAACCGCAGCAAAATCAAATTAAAAGTCAACAACGGTACTTATCAACAGCTCACCGCAGATCAAACCATCAACAATACTACAGGCTCTGTTTCCTATTTTTGTTATAAAAACATCACTAATCTTGTGCAAGGAGCGGGTATCAAAGGCCGTTTTACGATAGCCGACCAAATTCAGCAAGTAAACACCATTAACTTGTTTGGGGGTTGGTCTATTGTCGTTGTTTACAAAAATATTTCTGAACCCTACAAAAACTTAACTGTCTTTGATGGTTTGGCTAACGTGAATCAGTTATCAGCCCCTACGGTAACGATACCAATTTCTGGGTTTTTGACACCGCTTTCTGGCGCAGTTTCGTTTGAGCTTGGTGTAATTGCTTATGATGGTGACCGCGACCAAACTGGTGACCAATTGCTCTTTAACGGTGTAGGCACCAACTATGTGCAAGTTTCGGACGCATTGCATACAGCCACAGATATGTTTAATAGTACTATTGCTTATAATGCAGCAATAACACAGTTTAGAAATCCCAGCTTTAACAACACTTTGGGTTATGATGCAAGTGTTTTCATACCCAACAATGCCGCCCAAAATTACCTAAACAATGGCGCTACCTCTGCCAATATCCGTGTGACCACAACACAAGAAACCATTCTCCCTCAGGTCATTACCTCTGCCATTGATATCTACGAGCCGGACTTGCGCGCAACTGTTTTTGTCAATGACCTCAACGGAGGCGCTGTTGCGCCAGGGGATATTTTGGAGTATACTGTATCGGGTAAAAATATCGGCTCTGACGTTGCCTTAAACTGTTATATTACTGACACACTTGATATTCGTATGGCATATGTGCCTAACTCGTTGGTTGTTTTGAATGGTCCAAATGCAGGTGCTAAAACGGATGCCATTGGCGATGACCAAGCAGAGTATGACGCGGTCAACCGCTTTGTCAAATACAGAGTAGGTACCGGCGCAACTGCGAGTTTGGGTGGTATGATCAACTCAACAGTTGATAGTGTTTTGGTTAAGTTTAAGGTTCAGGTTTCTAATGATTGTCTTATCATAAAATGTGATTCAACACTTGAAAATAAAGCTTACATTTTCGGAACGGGCTCGCTTTCAGGCAATACCCTCACCAACAACGGAACTTCTGATGTTTACGATGCTTTTGGCTGTCCTACCTCTGCTAACAACGAGGTATCTATCTCGACGGCATCTTGTCCGCCGGTCAGTTTTACGGTCAATGATCCGTTGTGTCCGGGCGACACACTGCATCTCAATGCGCTCTATTCCCAGTGGGCTAATTATTCTTGGTCCGGCCCGCAAGGCTTCACAGACTCTGTTCACAATCCGTTTGTAGCGAACATCAGCAACCTCAACTCAGGAGTATATGAACTAGATGTATCTTTTAATGGTTCTGCCTGTACGCTTAATAATATCACGAACAGTATTTTGGTGAATCCAGAACCTACTATTTCGTTAGTTTCTTTGACAAATGTAAGTTGTTACAATGCAGCAAACGGAAGCATTGTCACTAGCGCAACGGGTGGTGCACCAATCAGTTACCAATGGACTACAGGTGCAGCAACCAGTGGCATCTCCAACCTAGGTCCTGGGCTTTACTCGCTTGTAGTCACCGATAACTTTACATGTCAGTCCGATACCAATTTTACAATCACTCAGCCCAATTTATTGGTCGTTGCACTCCAAATCACCAGCAATTACAATGGTAAGAACATCTCTTGTTTTGGCGCATCGGATGGCAGTATATCAAGTACTGTAACAGGCGGAACCGCTCCTTATACGTATTCTTGGAACAACGGTGCGAGCACCTCAAGCCTTTCTAATTTACCAATAGGCACATACACTTTAACGGTTACTGATGCCAAAGGCTGTATTTCTTCTGCAAATGTTACGTTAACCCAACCCCAAGATATCGCCTTGAGTGCCAGCCCAACGCCAGTATTGTGTTATGCAGGAACTAATGGTGCTATCAATACAACAATTACTGGTGGAACGTTGCCGTATACCATTCTTTGGAGCAATGGACAAATTGCACCAAACCAGACTAATTTGCAAGCAGGTCTCTACGAAATGATTGTTACAGACGCCAATAACTGTAAAGATTCTATTGAAACTACTGTGACCCAACCAGCACAACCGCTTTCTGTTGCCCATACGCAGCAAGACGTATTGTGTTATGGGGATGCTACGGGCTCTATTGACATCACTGTTGCAGGCGGTACACCCTCTTATGCGTATAGTTGGTCCATAGGAAGTATTTCTTCGGACTTGACAGGCCTTCCAATTGGAACTTATACTGTCCAAGTTACTGATGCAAACGGTTGTTTAATTACGTACGGAGCCACAATACAGCAACCTGTTGCACCCCTTTCTATGTCCGGACTCGTAACCCCTATTGCTTGCTTTAGCGACAGCACGGGAGCGGTGAACATTGCTGTTTCAGGCGGAACCTCTTCATATACTTATAATTGGAATAACGGCGCCTACACCAATCAAAACATCAATACCTTACCCGCAGGTTCTTACAGTGTTTTAGTGACCGATGCCCACCTCTGCTCCATAACCCAAACTTTTGTTGTCACACAACCTCAAGGCCCACTCACCCTATCAGAAACACATGAAGATGCAGGTTGTGATGGCCCAGGATCAATTGACCTAACCACTAGCGGTGGTACTGCGCCGTATTCATTTGTTTGGAGCAACCTGACCTTTAACGAAGATGTTGTTCCGGCAGCAGCAGGAGCATATACCGTTCAGGTCGAGGATGGCAATGGTTGTGCAGACGCTTTGTCGGTCACAATTTTGAATTTAGCAATCCCAATTTTTACGTCCATTTCGGGTCAAAATATTTTGTGTTTAGGCGACTCTACTGGTTCTATTGACTTTACAGTAACGGGAGGTGTTGCGCCATTTATTTATTCTTGGTCAAATGGAGCTACAACAGAAGATATAGCTGGTCTTCCGGCAGGTACTTATATTGTGACGGTAACGGATGCCAATAGCTGTATTGAAATAGATAGCTTTACGCTCACCGAGCCACTTAGTGCGATGTCATTGAGTGAAACCCATACCAACGCCAATTGTTTGGATTCTGTAGCTGGGTCGATCAATACAAGCGCAGTTGGAGGTACACCAGGTTATACTTTCAGCTGGAACAACGGTGCAGTTAGTCAAGATCTTACGGGCATCCAAAACGGTCTTTATGTCTTGACTGTAAGTGATGCCAATGGCTGTCAGGAAGTTTTACCCGTTGAAATTTTAGATCCTTCCAATACAGTGATGGTGGATACAACGGTTCATCCAGTGAATTGTTTTGGTGGAGCAGATGCTTGGATAGACCTCACGCCTTCTGGCGGGATGCCCGGTTATGTATACGATTGGGGTACGGGTGCTATCGAACAAGACAACACCAATTTGGCAGCCGGTCAGTATTATGTAAATGTAGAGGATGTTTTAGGTTGCGGAATGTTCTTGAGCTTTAATGTCACGCAACCTGCGGGTCCGCTCGCGATCAATAGTACAGTTTATAATGTGGTTTGTTTAGGTGATACCAACGGTATAGTAGACCTCACCATTACCGGCGGTACCGCTCCATACAGTTATCAATGGAATAACGGTGCTAGCACCCAAGATATTTATGATTTAAGTGCAGGTACTTATTCTGTAATTGTTACCGATGCCAATGGTTGTACTGCTGCTTATTCTGGCATAGTAACCGCACCAGGTAGCGCGCTTGCAGTTACTTTATACCCTTCTCCTGCTTTGTGTTTTGGCACGCCAACAGGCGGTGTTGATTTAACAGTTGCAGGCGGCGTGCCTGGCTATACGTATAGCTGGAGCACAGGCGACACCACCCAAGATATTGATAGCTTGGAGTCTGGTGCATATGTAGTGACTATTACCGACACTTTAGGCTGTGTGCTCATCGATACTATTGTGGTGAACAACCCACCGAACCCAATGGTTGTGACGCCAACACAAACGAATGTAACCTGCTACAACTACACAGACGGCTTATTGACTTTAGCCATCAGTGGCGGCTTACCTGCCTACGAAATCCAATGGAGCACTGGCGACACAATAGCCGTACTAGACTCCTTGATTGCAGGTGTATACAGCGTTGTGGTGACCGACGCACAAGGCTGCGACGAAAGCCTCAGCTTTGAGATCACGCAACCACAACCAATCGTGGCCTACTTTAACCCAAGTGTCACCTTCGGCTGTGCGCCACTCAGCGTGACGTTTACCAACAACAGCAGTGGCCCATACACGAACAGTTTGTGGAACTTCGGCAATGCCGTGACCTCCACTGCACAAAACGCCACCACCGTATTGCCAAGCCCTGGCTGCTACGACATCAGCTTGATTGTCTACAACGCGGCAGGTTGTGCCGACACGCTCACCATGGATAGCTTGGTGTGTGTGGTTCCGGGCCCACAGGCGAGCTTTACGGCCACCACAAGCAGCATTGACTACTTCACAGGCGCATTAGAACTCAGCAACAACTCCTTGGGAGCCATTAGCAATAACTTCTGGACCTTCGGCGATGGCAGTCCGAACGCTATTGTAGAGAGCCCAACACATTACTTCCCAGATCAGACCCCTGCAGACTACTTAGTGACCTTAACGGTAACCGACACGAACGGCTGTGTAGACACCGCAAGTGCAGTCTTTACGCTCATCGAGCTGCTGAACGTATATGTACCCAACAGCATCACCATAGACGGCGATGGCCTCAACGACGTCTTCTTACCGGTGTTCTCGAATGTTGATATCATCGGTCGTTACGAACTACAAATCTTCAACCGCTGGGGCGCCTTAGTCTGGGAGACCGACACGCCATCGGAGGGTTGGAATGGCCGCTACAAGAACAGCAAAGATGTTCAGTTGGGGCTTTACAACTGGAAAATAACCTACACAGATAACAAAATGGCGACCCGAACTATAGCGGGCCATGTCAATGTAGTTAGATGATGAAAAACCTGATCGTAGACTTTCCTCAACACATCATCGCTGCAACGGAACTTCCGAAGGCCGTAACTTTCAAGCAGCCACGCCACAACATCCAAAATATTGTCATCTGTGGGCTTGGCGGCTCTGGTGTTGGCGCTAAAATTGTCTGTAATTGGTTACTTGACGAGCTCAAGGTACCGGTCATGGTCAGTAACGAATATGCCTTGCCAGCCTATGCCAATCAACACACATTGGTCATCGGGACTTCCTATTCCGGAAATACCGAAGAAACCATGATGGCCATTCAAGAGGCACAGGCCTTGGGCTGTCATATCATCGGTATTTGCAGTGGCGGACAGCTTGCTGCATTTTGTGAAGCCAATGCGTATAATTGTTGCATTGTGCCTTCTGGTATGCCGCCTCGTGCTGGGCTTGCTTTTTCAATGGTGCATCTTTTGAATTTATTTGTGGAACTTGACTTTTGTAAAGCTGAACACTTGCTGAGTATGGCAAGAGCGGCCGCTACACTCACTTCAGACTTACAAGTCATACAGCTTCGTGCGCAGGAATTAGCAGCATTCCTCTATGGAAAAGTTGGGGTGTATTATGCAGAGACGAAATACGAAGGAGTGCTCGTGCGTGCGCGTCAGCAGTTCAATGAAAATGCCAAATACCTTGGTTGGCATCACACCTTACCCGAAATGAATCACAACGAATTGGTGAGTTGGGGAGGAGGTGATGCACGTTTTGCACCCGTATTCTTCAGTTCTGGGGACTTACATCCGAATAACCAAAAGCGTTTGGAGATCACTATGTCAGCCATCGAAAAAAAAGCAGGTCATATTTTTGTTTTAGAAACCAAAGGTGCAACATTTATTGAGCGTTCACTTTATTATATTCATCTAGTTGATTGGGCATCTTTCTATCTTTGTGATCTAAATGGTGCAGATATCATGGACATGGAAATAGTAGACTACCTTAAAGGAGAATTGGCCAAGTTATCATGAATAAACCAATTGTTCAAGTCCGCAATCTCGGGCTCATTGCGTATCAAGAAGCCTGGGACCTCCAAGAGGCATTACTCAAGGTAGCGGTCGATTGTAAAATAGAAAACCGCAAGCAAAATACAGCGGTGCTTCCAGCGCATCATTTGTTGTTTTGTGAGCATCCGCATGTATATACCTTGGGCAAAAGCGGAGCAGCAGAAAACCTTTTGCTCGACCAAGCTCATCTCGACCAAATTCAGGCTCAGTTTTTCAAAATCAATAGGGGAGGAGACATTACTTACCATGGCCCAGGTCAGCTAGTGATGTATCCCATTCTGGATTTAGAGCAGTTTTTTACAGATATCCATCAATACTTGCGCTTTTTGGAAGAGGCGGTTATTCAAACACTTGCTCATTTCGGAATTAGTGCAACACGTTTTGAAGGCTTAACAGGTGTTTGGCTAGATCCTGAAGGCCCCAACGCACGTAAAATCTGCGCCATGGGTGTGAAGTGCTCGCGCTGGGTAACCATGCATGGCATTGCACTCAACGTAGACCCCGACCTTAGTTATTTTGGAAATATTGTTCCTTGTGGTATCCAAGATAAGGCCGTTACGTCCATGACCAAAGAACTCGGTCGTCAAATAGACATCAATGAGGTCAGAAGTGTGTTGTCAGCACAGATGGCCACTATTTTTAATTATCAAATTGCACAGTCATGAGAGCAGATTTACTCGGACCTAAAGTAGAAAACGTAGTCGTAGCATTGGTAGAATTACCCATCGAAAATGCCGAACCAGAATATATTGTTTTCTTGATCAACAACCGTGATGACATCATGGAAGGAATTATCGTGGCGTCAACAGGTTATGGAACACACCCCACAACAGGAGAAAACATCAAAACGTCAACACTCAGAAAAGGAATTGAGGTCATGATGCCAGGTGAAGCAGCTCGAATTGAGCCTATCATGCCCGATTTATTCGGTATCAACAATGAGTTCTGGGTTAGTTTTTGGGTACACGAAACCATGTTTGACAAGCGCTTTGTGTTTGAGGCTGGGAGTATCAATCCGCAAGAATTCAAATTGATTCCGACACTCAATGCCAAAGGAATTATTTTAACGTAATTCTCTTTTCTAATTCGCTTTAGCTTCTCATCAGCTGACGAGGCACTGACCCGTCATTTCTTTGGGTTGTTGTAAGCCCATGCGTGCTAAAATGCTCGGTGCTACATCTGCAAGTATACCATCTTTGATGGCAAGCTCTTTTGCCGGGCTGACCAAAATGACCGGAACGGGGTTGAGGCTATGTGCGGTATTGGGCGAACCATCTGGATTCACGGCGTAATCGGCATTGCCATGGTCGGCAATTACCAAAAATTCATAGCCAAGTTCAAGCCCTACTTCAACGACTTTTTGTAATTGTATATCCACGGTTTCTACCGCTTCTAGAATGGCAGCGTACACACCGGTATGCCCAACCATATCAGGATTGGCAAAATTCAGGCAGATGAAGTCTGGTTGTTGGGCTTTCATATGCGCTATAAGCTCGTTAGCTACTTCCGGCGCACTCATTTGAGGCTGGAGGTCGTAGGTAGCCACTTTAGGAGATGCAATCAGTAAACGTGCTTCCTTAGCAAATGCTGCTTCGCGCCCGCCATTGAAAAAGAAGGTCACGTGCGGATACTTTTCAGTTTCGGCGATACGCACTTGCGAACAGCCTGCATTCGCAACAACTTCTCCCAAAGTAAGTTGAAGATTGTCTTTTTCAAACAAGACATGCAAACCTTTGAAGCGCTCGTCGTAATTGGTCATGGTGCAAAAATACAGGTCGAGCGGGCTCATGTCGTATTCGGGAAAAGCCTCTTGGGTAAGTACGGTAGTGATTTCGCGCGGACGGTCCGTTCTGAAATTGAAACTGATCACGACATCACCTGGAGCAATACAGCCATCGGGATCAATAAGATGAGGCAATAAAAATTCATCGGTGACATCTTGGGCATAAGAAGCCTCAAGTGCCGCACTAGCGCTGTCGGCTTTTTCTCCGGTGCCATTCACCATGAGGTGGTAGGCTTTGGCAACGCGCTCCCAACGCTTGTCTCGGTCCATCGCAAAATAACGTCCAATTACGCTGGCCATTTTACCGTTATTTTTGGCAAGAACGGCTTCGAGTGCTCGGATAAAACCCAAACCACTCTTCGGATCGCAGTCGCGACCGTCGGTAATGGCGTGCACATAATAAGAACTGAGCCCTTGAGCATGGGCCATTTCGCATAAAGCGTGCAGGTGGGCCTGTGAACTGTGCACGCCCCCGTCTGAGACCAAGCCCATGAAGTGGAGCTTCCTTCCAGCTTCTTTGGCTTTTTGAAAGGCGGCAAGGAGTATCGGATTTTCTTGCAGTTCGCCGTCCCGGATGCTTTTATTGATTCTTGTGAGTTCTTGATAAACGATGCGTCCGGCGCCGATATTGAGGTGCCCGACTTCAGAATTTCCCATTTGCCCTTCAGGAAGGCCTACGGCTTCGCCAGAGGTCTGTAGGGTAGCATTAGGGTATTGCGCCATCAAAGCGTCGAAAAACGGCGTGTTTGCGTTGAAAATGGCATCTGAGTTGCTTTGATCTCCGAGTCCCCAGCCATCGAGGATAATCAGGCCTACTTTTTTGTTCATATGGGTAAAATTAGCTCAAAAACACTGCCCGTAGGGATATTTTCAATGCAGCGAATTTGGCCATTGTGTAATCGCACATATTCCGCGACAATATAAAGCCCAAGCCCACTACCAGCTTGTTTTCTGGTTTCTTCAGAACCGATGCGATAGAATTTTTCAAATATGTGCAGGCGCTCACTTGGGTCAATTCCTGGCCCTTCATCGGCTATTTTCAGCGCAACAAAGCGATCGAGCTTCTCCATTTGGATGCTGATGCGTTGTTGTGTTCCTCCGTATTTGATGGCGTTTTCAATTAAGTTCACTAAAATGGTGTCCAGCATATGAAGGTCAACTGCTGCGAAAAGTTCTTCGGGTCCTTTGAAGTCAATAAGACCGACGTGGTATCTTGCTTGGTATCGCTCTTTGATGGAGTGCACAAGCGCCACTAACTCAGTTTTTTGTTTTTGTATTGCAAAAAGCTTGTTTTCGGCGCGTGAAGCGTTCAAAATGTTTTCAATGAGTTGACTCAGGCGTTCGTTTTCTTGAAGGGCTCCGTTGAGAATTTTTTCTTTTTTATCCTCGGGTAAATTGTGCTTTTGCAGGGTTTGGATATACAATTTGAGCGCGGCAATTGGTGTTTTGAGTTCGTGGGTAACGGTCAAGAGAAAGTTTTGCTGTTGCTGTTGAAAAGCGAGCTCCTTGGATATCGACTTGCGGATGCGGTAAATGCCAAAAGCGAGAATGACCAAAAATACAGCACCTTCACCAAATACCATTCCTACGCGCTTGGAGAGCTGCGCGTCTTGTTGTGGAATGTGTGAACTCAGCTGAATGAGGTGATAGCCCCACCAAATAAATTGGATAATGACATAAGCACCAAGAAAATAGAGCCAATAAGCCGATTTGCTTTTTTTCAAGTGGCCTCCGTTTTTTCTAAACGTTTAAATGAATATTTCAAGAGGAATGGGGTAGATAAGGTAGTAACGAGCCCCATAATGACTAGCATCGAGAAGACCTCTACATTGATAAACCCTTCACGGTATGCGATATTCGCAATCACCAATTCCATGATGCCGCGCGCATTCATGCCATAGGCAAGTGTCAAGGATTGTCTGTGGCCGAGTAGTGAAATTCGTCCGCCGATATAACCTCCAATAATTTTGGATAGGAAGGAAACCGCAAGAATGGCAACCAATAAAAGGATATTATTTATTGAACCGAGTTTGAACTCTAGCCCAATGCCTGCAAAGAAAATTGGCGCCAGAAAGCCCATGGCCATGCTGTTGGTGGTTTTGTGGAAAGTAGCTAGGTTTTTTTCGCCGATCAATTTTTTTGAAAGCAACATAGAGGCGAAGAAAGAACCAATAATGAAATGCAGACCAATACTTTCGGTGAGGGTAGCAAAAATCAAGATAAACACAAAAAGCAGCGCAAATAAGGACTCTTTGCCTCTGAGCACACTAATCAGTTTGTCGAGTTGGGTTTCTAAGAAATTCTCTCTTTTGGCAAAATGTTGGATGAGTTTGTAAGAGCCGACAATTACACCCACAAATAGAAGCAACTTGAGAATGGTCCAGATGGTCATTTTGGTGACCTCAGAATAAGAGGAGTCTAAGTCCTTGAAGTCGAGTAAAATCCCGAGAATGGTAAGGGCCAAGACGTCGTCAAAAATAGCAACAGAAATGATTTTTTGGCCAATATTGGTGTGCAATTTACCTAGGTCCATTAGAATTCGAATACTGACGGGTAAAGCCGTAATGGCAACACACAAACCAATAAAAACGGTTGTCATGACAGGTTGGCCAAATAGCTGCCCAACGAGAAAACCACTTCCAATGGGAATCAGAAAAGCTAAAATAGACACAAAAATATTGCGGCCCCTGATAGACTTTAAGATGTCGTCAAAATTGATTTCAAGACCAGCGAGGATCACTAATAAAAATACGCCTAAATCAGAAATCACTTTCAGCTCTTCGGTGCGGTGAATGAAATTCAAGACAGAAGGCCCTAAAATGATACCTGCAATGATTTCACCAATCATGGCAGGTTGACGCATGCGTTCAAAAAGCTCACCAAAAAAACGCGCCAAGACCAATAAGAGAAGCAATGCGGCAAAGAACGGAAGTTGAAAAGCTGGCAGATCGATATTCATGAGTTGCTGATTGATGTGTATGACGAGCGCTAGTTTTTCATTATTGCATCATGCGATTGGTGTCGGTGGCTTGCCCTGGCGTGGCCAAGGAATTGACGTCGATATTGGATGGCTCACTTGGCAGCGTATTGCGATTCACCACAGGTGCTTTGACAAGGCCGTGGTGTTCGGCTAGGGCGCCCATGTACAACTGCAGGTTGGCCAAGCGATTGGAGTAAAGGCCATCGCCTGCCTCACCATTTTCAGAGGCCAAGGCGTCTAAACCGCTGTAGATGCGTGGCAAGACTTTTTTGTAAAGCACTTGAATGGTTTTCTCAAGAGAACGCGTAAAGGCCGATGAGTTGCCTGCTTTGTTCGTTTCTTTCACTGTTGTGCGCATCTTTAATAGTGCATCTGCAACGGCAATGAGGTCTTCTGCGTTTTCTTCGTTGCCGGCCATCTCGACGTCGCTGTGTTCAAAGTAGGCAACAACCGTTTGATAGTTTTCGAGGATTTTTTGACCCAATGCTTCGGCTTTTTTAGTTTGCCCGAGCAAGTAGTAAAGCTGGACAAATTCATGTAAGATACCTGCATTGAGTGGTCTGATATCTTGACCTTGGAACATGAATTGGTTGTGCGCTTTGTTGTAGTTCAAAGAATTGAAGGGGTCAACTGGGTTGATATCTCCGTAGTCCATGACGGTTTCTTCCGGCATGATTTGCATGGAGCGGTCTAGCACTTTGATGGCTTCGTTCTTGCGTCCAAGTGCGTAGAGCTGTTCTGCGAGCAATAAGAAATTGGCGCGGTACTGTATGGTGTGGCGGCGCGCGTAGTAGTCGGTGAGTACATTCGGGTTGGCCATGTCGCCAAAAATGTAGGTCTCGAGCATGTTTTTCTCCATTTGATCGACGTCCATGAGCGCAGGTTCTTTTTTAGCAGGCGTTAGGGCATAAGCCATACCGACTTGCTTGATGTAACCAGCACTTAAGAGCGCGATAGAGAAAGAAGAGCCACGGTTGCTAGAGAAGTAGATACCGCGTTTCCAATCGTTGTTAGCCACGACGTCCATCATCATGACTTCGTCGCGCGGGAGGGCTTGTGTTCGCTCTGGATCAAATTCAAAGACGATTTCATCTGCCACATTAGCTGCTTTGGTTTTCGAACTCAAGACACCTGAAGCAATTGCATTTTGGCGATTGACCTTCAAAGCAAATTTAGACGAAGGGAAGAAGCTGAATTTGTTTTGCTCGTCGGTGATCATGTTGGCGTCGTCGCGTACAAAGGCCATGGCGTCAGCAAAATCTACGGCAGACCAAATGCGCTCGTATTGTTCAAGTAGCTCTTGGAGGTCTTGGCCAGTGTTGTTTTTGAATTCAACTTGGCCGTTTCTTGCCGCTTCAAAGAGTTGGAATACTTTCTGGTATTTGTCGATGGTAGCCGCAATCATGTTGGTAGAGTCTGTGGAGGCAATTTGCGACTTGAGCAACTCTGCTTCTGGTGTTTTGGCTACTACGTCAGCAAAAAGGACTTGTGCGCGTTGGTCAAAGTAACCGGCAGCCATTTTGGCTTCAGATGGATTGTGCTTTAAGCGCAGATCGAGTACTTTTTTGATAATAGTATCCGATAAGTTTTGAGAAAACAACTGCAGCAAAGGCATGAAATAGACTTGGTCGGTGTTGCCCGCATACATTAGGATCTGATCTTCTCTAAATTTGATTGGCAGCGGATCAGACTCATAAGTTTTGAGTTTCATTTGGTTGGTGTACCAGTCGGTGCCCATCAAAGAAAGGTTACAAACGCGTACATCTGTGCGTTTGCCCTCTACTTCTTGCAAATACCAAAGCGGGAAGGTATCGTTGTCGCCGTTGGTGAAGAGGATGCCGTTTTTGCCGCAAGACTCGAGGTAGTTGTGGGCGAGGTCGCGGGCGCTTGTTTTGCCGCTGCGGTCGTGGTCGTCCCAGTTTTGAGTACCCATGATAACGGGCACAATTAAACCAAGTGCTGTGGCAATGCTTGCGCGCACTTTGCTTTCTTTGAGGTATTTTTTGAGCAAATCAAAAATGGCATAAACGCCAATGCCAATCCACATGGCAAAGAAGTAGAAGGAACCTGCGTAAGCGTAGTCGCGCTCGCGCGGCTCGTAGGGCTTTTGATTGAGGTAAACGACGATAGCTAGTCCTGTAAATAAGAAGGCTAAGGTCAAGATAAAAGCATCTTTTGGCATTTTACGGTAATGGAAAATGAGGCCAAGAAGTGCTAGGATGAGCGGCAACATAAAGTAGGTGTTGCGCCCTGGGTTTTCTTGCGTGTAATACGGTGTGTGTTCTTGGCTACCCAAGCGTGCTTCATCTAGGAAAGAAATACCAGAAAGCCAGTTGCCGTGCATGTTGTCGCCGTGGCCTTGCAAGTCGTTTTGACGACCAGCAAAATTCCACATGAAATAGCGCATGTACATAAAGTTGACCTGGTAGCGGAAGAAGTAGGTGAGGTTTTCGCCAAAAGTAGGGAGGCGTTTGCCATCGCGACCAATTTCTGTGCTCGTGCCGTCATTTTCGTTATAGCCAGACCATTTTGCATAGAGCTGTCTGTGTAATGCCGCACCCGATCCTTCACCGTTGTACATACGTGGGAAAAACGTAGTTTGAGAATAGGTCGCCACTGCTCCCTCGCGGATGCTCGCGTTACTTTCGTAATACTTTTCTTCAATGCTGTAGGCCCCTTTGTTGGCATTTACCCAAGCCTCAGCTTCTGTTTCACTTGCAAAAGCTTTTACTTCTACGTCGTTTTCGATGACAACAAAGCGACGCAAGAAATAAGCAGAAAGGTCTTTCCAAGCTGAACGATCTAAGATTTTTGGGCCATCTTCGGTCATTTCTTCGCCATTGCGGAAAGAATTCCAGTATGGGCCAAAAAGAATAGGCGCAGAGCCGTATTGTTCGCGCTTGAGGTAGGAGTGAAGTGTCACTAAGTTTTCTGGGTCGTTTTCGTCGAGTGGTGTGTTGGCGTTTGAGCGGATCACGATGACAGCAAATGAACCATAGCCAATGAGCAACATCACCAAGCCCATCATGGAGTTGTACAGAATGGTTTTGCCGGCGCGGTGTGCGTAGCGAACAACATAAAGGCAAGCGCTGATGAGTAATATAAAAAAGAAAATGGTGCCGCTGTAAAATGGCAGGCCTAGGCTATTGACGAAGGAAACCTCAAAACTAGAAGCCATAGCGATGCTACCCGGAATAACTGCCTCTTGAATAAATCCGAGTGCAACAATGGAAATAACGCCTGTTAATACTAGTCCTTTGATACTTACTTGCTCTTGTGTACGGAAGTAAATCATGTAACCAATAGCCGGAACAACCAAGATGCCGAGTAAGTGGACGCCAATTGCGAGTCCCAACATAAAGAATATCAACAACAACCAACGATTCGGACGCAAATCAGAGAGCTTAGAACCATGCTGAATGATTTCCATTTCTTCGTCCCATTTGAGAATGGCCCAAAAAATTACAGCTGTAAATAGGGATGCCATGGCGTAAACCTCGCCTTCTACGGCTGAAAACCAGAATGAATCTGAGAAGGTGTAAGCCAAAGAACCCACAGCGGCTGCGCTGAAAATAGCGATTTGGGTGCCGCCTGAAAGGTCGTCACCTTGCTTTAAAACAATTTTTTTAATCAAAAGTGTCAATGACCAAAACATAAATAAGATGGTCAAAGAGCTAGAAATAGCAGAAAGTGCATTGATATATACCGCTACATTCTCTGGTGCAGCAAAAAAGGAGAACAAGCGACCGAGCACCATAAATAGTGGAGCACCTGGCGGGTGACCAACTTCTAATTTATATGCTGCAGTAATGTATTCTCCACAGTCCCAGAGACTTGCAGTGGATTCGATGGTCATGAGGTAAACAGCCGAAGCAATTGCAAAGATGAGCCAGCCAAGGTATGTGTTCCATTTAGAGTAAGTCATGCGCACAATTTAATTGTAAATAATGTAGACGCGAATTTAAGAATAATCGGACTAAAAAATTTTTCTCGAGCTATTTGCCGAGAAGAAAAAACTTCTTAACTTTGCACTCGCATTGCAAGATGCACGTTTATTGGCCCATGGTGTAACTGGCAACACGTCTGATTTTGGTTCAGAAGAGTCTAGGTTCGAGCCCTAGTGGGCCAACAAAAAAGCCTCCGCTTGGGGGCTTTTTTTATTTGCAGTAACTTTGAAAAAATACTGACCATGTCCGACACACGCACAGAACTTTCCGATTTAGGTGAATTTGGCCTCATCGATTTATTGACCAAAGACTTATCAACACACCATCCCGAAACACTACTCGGCGTTGGAGATGACGCTGCAGTAATTGACATAGGCAATGGGCAATGTCATGTGATCAGCACTGATCTCTTGGTAGAAGGAGTTCATTTTGATTTGAGTTACATGCCATTAAAGCATTTAGGTTACAAAGCAGTTGCAGTTAATGCATCGGATATCTGCGCCATGAATGCAACACCTAAGCAAATTACAGTAGGTCTAGCGGTGTCCAATCGGTTCTCCGTTGAAGCGCTCGAAGAATTATATGCTGGCATTAGAACTGCATGCACTGACTACAACATCGACTTGATCGGAGGCGATACCACATCTTCGCAGAGTGGTCTCATGATCAGCATTACAGCAATTGGCACAGCCGCGCAAGAAGACATCAGTTACCGTTCAGGCGCTAAGGAATACGACCTTTTGGTAATTTCTGGCGATTTAGGTGGCGCTTACATGGGCTTGCAAGTCTTGGAGCGAGAAAAAGAAGTGTTCAAAGCCAACCCGAATATCCAACCAGACCTTGACGGCCACGATTACATACTCCAAAGACAACTCAAACCGCAAGCACGCTTGGATGTCGTTCGCTTTTTGAAAGACCTGGGTGTCAAACCGACTTCAATGATTGATGTGTCTGATGGCTTGGCTAGTGAAGTCTTACATTTGTGCAAGTCGAGCCAAGTAGGTTGCCATGTTTATGATGAAAAATTGCCAATTGATGCCAAAACCTCTATGGTGGCCATTGATTTCAATTTGGACCCGAGCATGTGTGCTTTAAATGGTGGCGAAGATTACGAGTTGCTTTTCACAATTGATCAGAAAGACCTAGCGCTCATTCAGTCCAATCCTAATTTCAGTATCATTGGCCACATCACAAATGCGGCAGACGGTATTTATTATATCGATCGCTCAGGATCTGCCGTTACTTTGCGTGCACAGGGTTGGAAGCAATTTGATTGAATTGCACGGTAACGACTATTTAGTCGATGCGTGGTAAATTGATTAGCTCTTTGTGAACAATAGTGAGCGGGTAGCGCCCACGGATGCGTTCTACTAATTCTTCTGCTTCTTTTTGGGTCCTGAAATCGCCCACCATCAGGTTAAAGTTGGGTGCTTCGAAGCGCACATATGTATCGATTTTTGGGTATTCACTCACAAATTGTGCTCTGGTTTGATCGATGACACTTTTATCGGAATCAAAACAGAGTTGAACGCGGTAGCCCGGCATGAGTTTGCTGTTCTTGGCGGCAACCTTTTGGTCGATACGCGGATCGGCAATCAATTGGATTTGCGCCTGCAAATTGCTGTAAAATAAGCTGATAAAAACGATAGAGCGTAGGCCTTTCATGCTTGCAAAGTAAATGAGAAAATTTGGCAACACAAAATCCTTATTTAGATTCATTTTAAATTAACATGAAGGCCCTAATTTTTGTCATCAAAATGTCATAAACTGCCTTGTTTGCTTTAATTTTGCTGCCGATAAAAAGCGGTTTTTCCGCCCAATTTTAAAGAGTGAATTAGTAATTTTTTACATGGAAATATCTAACATTCAGTCGCTTAAGCGCATCAAATCTTTGGCTTTTGCCGCACTAATTTTCAGCTTTGCTGCATTCTCAAATTTTGCTTCAGCGCAAGGAGAAGGCCTATTTAAAGCCAAATGTGCCACCTGTCACATGCCCCACAAAAACTCA
>JBIIZO010000114.1:0-7426 GCA_044346245.1 Crocinitomicaceae bacterium | reverse complement strand
GAAATACCTAAGCATGCTGAACAATTTGTATAAAATTGCGCAAAATTTCTTTTCCAAGCGGCGTCAGGACCGATTCTGGATGAAATTGCACGCCATACACCTTGATATCAGTACGCTCCATGGCCATTGGTACAGCGCTTAAACTTTTGGCGGTAATCCAGTTTTCTGGACAACTTACCATCCAAGAGTGATAGAGCCCTACCTCAATTAGAGGAGGCAGATTTCGAAACAAGCCATTATGGTCCTTGATGTCGATTGTTTCCTGAACGCCATGCTTGACCTGGACTTGATTCATTAAGCTACCGCCGAGGTGCTCCACGAGTGCTTGCATGCCCAAACAGACACCCAAAATTGGTGTGCGACCCACAAATTGGTCCAAAAGTGTACCTAAACCTGCTTTTTCTTTGGGAAGACCCGGGCCTGGCGATAAAATGATGGCGTCTGCTGCCATAAGTGTCTCTTGTGAAAGCTGATCGTAGCGCACAACGCTCAACTGGAGGTCCATTGCCTCGAGGCAATGGGCAAGATTGAACGTAAAGGAGTCATAAAAATCGATCAAAAGAACCCTCACGTAGCTTGTTTTTTGTTACTTTGCAAAAGTAGTAAATTCATAGACTCGGCATGTCAGCAGCTAAAAAACCCATACAAATTCCCAACGCTCCAGCACCGGTTGGCCCCTACAGCCAAGCGATTTTAAAAGGCGACACCCTATACATTAGCGGTCAAATTCCACTGAATCCGGGAACGGGCTTACTCGAGCTAGACAACATCGAAATGGCCACTACCCGCGTGCTCCAAAACATCGACGCCTTACTAAATGAAGCGGGCATGTGTGCAGAAGACGTCGTGATGGTCAGTATTTTCATGAAAGACCTCCATGAATTTCAAGCCATGAATCAAGTCTATGCCGCCTACTTTAAGGGCACTGCACCCGCACGCCAAACGGTTCAGGTTTCGCGCTTGCCCCTTGACGTGACTATCGAAATCTCTTGCATCGCTCAAAAATGACCACTGCACACCAATTTGATCTAAGTGTCGTGATCGTCAACTACAACGTAGTGAACTTTCTCGAGCAGTGTTTGAATAGTGTTTTTGCCGCGAGCCAGCACTTGCGCATCGAGGTATTTGTGGTTGATAACAATAGCGTCGACGGATCGGTAGCGTTGGTTCGAGAAAAATTTCCGACCGTTCGGCTGCTCGCCAATACAGATAACGTGGGCTTTTCTAAAGCCAACAACCAAGCCATTCACCTGAGCTCGGCCCGTTACGTTTTGCTGCTCAACCCAGACACGGTCGTGGAGCAAGACACCTTCGACAAATGCGTCGCCTACATGGATGCGCACCCAAAAGCCGGAGGCATGGGCGTGCGCATGCTCGATGGCAAAGGGCGCTTTTTACCAGAATCGAAGCGCGGCCTCCCCACACCGGAGGTATCGTTTTATAAAATATTTGGCCTCTCTAAGTTGTTTCCGAAAAGCAAAAAATTTGGAACGTATCACTTAGGGTTTCTCGACGAACACCAAATTCACGAAGTAGACGTATTGAGTGGTGCTTTTATGCTGATGCGCAGCGAAACACTCGACAAAGTAGGTCTGCTCGACGAAGCTTTCTTCATGTACGGCGAGGATATCGATTTGTCTTACCGCATTCAGCTCGGCGGCTATAGCAATGTCTATTTTCCCGAAACGAAAATCATTCACTACAAAGGGGAAAGCACCAAAAAAGGTTCTTTGAACTACGTGTTTGTGTTTTACAACGCAATGGTCATCTTTGCCAAAAAGCACTTTTCTGCACGCTACGCAAGCATCTTTTCGTTTGCCATTCACATGGCCATTTATTTGCGAGCCAGTGCCTCTATCCTCAAAAGATTACTGACCAACCTCTTGTGGCCTGCAATAGACGCCACAATCTCCGTTTGTTTTTTGTATCTATTGGCTCAACAATGGAAACAGAACCAAATTCTCTTTCCTGAATGGGCCTATGACGTGTTGATACCTTTTTATGTAGGCGTTTGGATTTTTTGTTCGTGGCTTTTTGGCCTCTACGACCGCGGCACACGCGTACAACAAATTTGGAAAAGCACTTTTTTGGGCACCATCACCATTCTTGTCGCTTACGCGTTGTTTCCGAAAGAATGGCAGTTTTCAAGGCTCTTTATTCTTCTGGGCGCCGTTGGGTTTTTGGTGTCATTCTACCTTACGCGGTCGGCTAAAGAACTCCTGACCAAAGGCCGCATCGATTTTGGCAAGCTTCCCAAAAAACGCTTCGGCATTGTTGCCAACCCGGAAGAGTTTGAGCGCATAGCCGGTTTGCTCAAAGCAACGTATCCCGAAATAGAACAAATTGAACAAATTTCAGTGAGCAGACTCCCGACAAATTCAAGCGCGCAGCTCGAAGACATCATTCGGGTGCACCAACTCAATGAAATGATTTTCTCAGCCCAAGATGTCGGTGCCTCCAAAATCATTCAGTATATGGCCGATACCGCCACCCTCGATCTCGAATACAAAATTGCCCAGCCCAACGCAAGTTACCTGATTGGCAGTTCTTCTATCGATCAGGCTGGTGCCTACTACAACATTCATTTTGACGCCCTTCAGTTGCCGGCCAACAAACGCATCAAGCGCTTACTCGACCTCATTTTAGCCAGTATATTCTTGCTTTTGACGCCGCTCGTGTTCTGGAAGTACCGAAAGCCCAAACAGTTGTTCACTAATATTTTTCAAGTGCTCGCAGGCCGCTACTCTTTTGTTGGCGTTCAACCTCAATCTGACGCCGTCAGAAAAGGCAAACTTTGCATCCTGCAACCCAAACTAAACAACGAACAACCAACTGAACTACAAGCATTTATATATACAAAATCCTACACCCCGTGGCACGACCTCACATCGGTCTGGAAGCAACTCGGGCAGCTAGACAACGAACCGCACTAATAATTGTCTGAATTTGCTTAATTTTGCAGGCAAATCAACGACATCAATTTTCAACACATGGCACAAATAGAAATTCGTCTTCCCAAAATGGGAGAAAGCGTTACAGAAGCAACCATTACCAATTGGCTTAAAAATATTGGCGATTCAGTTGCCATGGACGAACCACTCGTTGAAGTTGCCACCGACAAAGTAGACAACGAACTGCCTTCCGAAGCAGCCGGCACCTTGGTGCAAATCCTATTCGAAAAAGACCAAGTTGCACAAGTTGGCGACGTCATTGCCATTTTATCTACAGATGGTGGCGCCGTTGCAGATGCTGCACCAGCGTCTACTGCACCAGCACCAACTGCCGCTCCAGTTGTTGAAACGACCAGCAGCGCGCCAGCAAATACAAACGCCCCAATTGCAAAAGGTAGTTCAGACCGTTTCTATTCGCCGCTCGTTCGCACCATTGCACAAAAAGAAAACATCAGCGCGCAAGAATTAGCCGCTATCCAAGGTACCGGTCAAGAAGGCCGCGTCACCAAAAAAGACATGCTCAGCTACTTGGAAACAAGAGGCAGTGCGCCTGCGCCAACAGCAGCGCCTGCTGCGGCAGCAAGCACACCAGCAGCACCTGCACCAGCAGCGCAAGCAGCAGCAAACAGCAACAACATGCCTGCCATCAAAGCACCAGTGGTTGTGCCAAATAGCGGTGACGAAATCATCGAGATGGACCGCATGCGCAAGCTCATTGCAGAGCACATGATCATGTCTGTTCATGTTTCTCCGCACGTCACCTCTTATGTAGAGGCCGACGTCACTACCATTGTCAAATGGCGCGAGCGCATGAAAAACGAATTCAAAAAACGCGAAGGTGAAAACCTCACCTTTACGCCAATTTTCATAGAAGCCGTGGCCAAAGCCATCAAAGACTTCCCGATGATCAACGTCTCAGTTTCTGGCACGAACATCATCAAGCGCAAAGACATCAACATCGGCATGGCTGCGGCCTTACCGAGTGGCAACCTCATCGTTCCTGTCATCAAAAACGC
Source organism: Crocinitomicaceae bacterium (assembly GCA_044346245.1). Classification (GTDB taxonomy): domain Bacteria; phylum Bacteroidota; class Bacteroidia; order Flavobacteriales_D; family Crocinitomicaceae; genus UBA952. The sequence goes on along the minus strand of JBIIZO010000114.1, from coordinate 3,459 downwards.
TGACCGCATGAACCTCGTTGGCTTGGCAAAAGCCGTCAATGAATTGGCCAACAACGCACGCAACAACAAACTCAAGCCTGAAGATATCCAAGGAGGCACCTACACCGTCACCAACGTCGGAACCTTCGGCAACGTCATGGGCACCCCGATCATCAATCAGCCACAAGTTGCTATTCTCGCACTTGGCGCCATCAGAAAGGTGCCAGCGGTTATTGAAACACCAGAAGGAGACTTCATTGGCATCCGTCACAAAATGTTCTTGTCGCACTCCTATGACCACCGCGTGGTAGACGGAGCGCTCGGAGGTCAGTTTGTACGCCGCGTTGCCGATTACCTCGAAGGTTTTGATCCGGAAACCACCATTTAAGCATGGCGCTACAACTCGTCCGCCCGCTTTGTGTTTTTGACCTCGAAACAACCGGCCTACAAATCACCAAAGACCGCATTGTTCAAGTTGCAGTCATCAAACTTTTCCCAGACGGGCGCAGCGAAACCTTCAATGAATTGGTCAACCCTGGCCAGCCCATTCCTGTAGAAATTACCGCTATTCACGGCATCAGCGACGAAATGGTTGCAGAAGCACCTACCTTTTCTGATTTGGCCCCACGCCTACTCGACTTCATCGGCGATGCCGACCTTGCTGGCTACAACTCCAACAAATTCGACATCCCTGTGCTTTCAGAAGAACTCTTGCGCTGCGGGATCGATTTTGATTTAGGGGCGCGTCATTTTGTAGATGTGCAAAACATCTTCCACAAAATGGAACAACGCACACTAGCAGCAGCTTATCAGTTCTATTGTGGCAAACAAATCGAAAACGCGCACAACGCACTTTACGACACCCTAGCCACTTTAGAAGTCTTGCAAGCCCAAACCGAAAAATACCCAGATCTAGACAGCGATATTGCTGGGCTGGCTAAGTTTTCTACCGTAGGCAACAAACAAGCCGACTTCGCAGGGCGCTTGGCCTTCGACGAAAACCAAGAGGTCTGCTACAATTTTGGCAAGCACAAGGGTAAAACCGTTGCGCAAGTACTCAAACTCGAACCAGGCTATTACGGCTGGATGCTCGAGGCTGATTTTCCGCTCTACACCAAACAAGTATTGCGCAAAGAAATGGAGCGCATTAAAGCTGGCAATAGCTCCCAACAAATCGAAGACAAGCTCGAATTATTGAAAAATAAATTCAAAAAGCCATGAAAATCATCTGTATTGGTCGCAACTATGCCGACCATGCCAAAGAAATGAAAGCCGCGCTCCCTACCGAGCCCCTCTATTTTCTCAAACCAGATACCGCCTTGCTCAGAGAAGGAGATTTTTATTACCCCACCTTCACCAAAGACTTGCATTTTGAATGCGAGCTCGTGGTGCGCATCGAAAAAGTCGGCAAGCACATCTCTGCTGAATTTGCCCACAAATACTACACACATTTTACGCTCGGCATCGACTTTACCGCCCGAGACATCCAACAACAGTGCAAAGAAAATGGCTTGCCCTGGGAAAAAGCCAAAGGTTTTGACCACAGCGCACCGCTTTCCAATACCTGGATTGAGAAAAGTGAGGTCAATCTAGAGGACACTGAATTCAAGTTGTTTCAGAACGGTGAACTCAGACAAATTGGGCATCCCAAAGATTTCATTTTCAGCATCGACACCATTATCGCGTATGTATCGCAGTTTGTGACGCTCAAAACCGGTGATCTCATTTTTACCGGCACACCCGCAGGCGTCGGACCAATACAAATTGGAGATTTACTACAAGCCGAGCTCAATGGCAAGCAGCTACTCGAGTTAAAAATCAGTTGATTATTTTTTGATGACCAGCGCGTTTTGCCCATTTGCCAAACGCAAAAAATAGGAGCCCACTGTCAAAGTCGAAAGATCGAGTGTGTAGCCTTCGCTGACTTCATTGAGCGAATAGATAACCTGTCCCGTCAGCGTCAATAAAGCGCCGCTACAAAGCCCTTGTACTCCTGAAATAGTCAGCTGAGCGGCGGTAGGGTTCGGATAAACATGCAATGGTTGCAACTCCAAAGTTTCTATACTGAGATCCGAACCAGGTTCGTTCTCAAGTAAAAATAAACCACCTGCATCTTGCCCCACAATAAGCTCTAGATGCGCATCGTTATCTAGGTTTCCGATTGCAGTGGCTGCGTAAGCGCCAATTTGGGCACTTAAACCCAAGAAATCAGGGCTGCGCTCGTGAAAAACAACACTCGGATCTGTGGAAATGCTGTCGTAAAAATGAATGCGGCCATCGAGCGCCCCCACCATCAGATAGGTTGTATCTTGAAAACGAAAGAAGTGCGGCACCGCATAACCATCGGGGCCGTTACTTTGCACGTTTACACCGCCTAATTGAGTCGTTTCCAGCGCAAAAATGGGCGAAGCAGCTGAACCCGTATTTATGTAATATTGAATGGAGCCTCCTTTATGACCAATCATTAAATCTAGTAAGCCATCTAGGTTGTAATCAAATAGTTGCGGCGCTGAAAAAAGTGGCACTTGGATCGCAGTATTGTTGGCATCGGGAAGTGCATTTGTTTGCAACTGAAAGTTCGGACTCGTGCCCGTACTGGTATTGATGAAATAAGCCAATTGCCCGTTGTCTCGACCTACGATCAAATCGGGCTTGCCGTCGGCATTGAGGTCGCCCATGGTTGGAATCAAGCGCTGGCCTAAGTTAGCGGCAGATAAGTTTAAAAAGTCTTGATCGACCAATACAAAAGAGGGCGCAGTTGCCGAGCCGATATTCTGATAATAAGCAATTCTGGACTCTTTGTTGAGCACCGGCTTGTAGGCAAAGAAATTGGCCACCAGCAGATCGGTGAGGCCGTCCTGATTGACATCGAATAAAAGTGGTGCCGAACCCAGACCGTGGTCGATCATGTCGCCTTGTAGCCAATCGTTGTCTTGGTAAACAAAAACAGGCGCTTGGTTACTGCCTAAATTTTTGTAATACCACACGCTATTCTCATTTTCTGATACATTGTTAGCATTGGGCGCAACCAATAAATCTTTCTTTTGATCGAAGTCGATATCTAGACTAAATGCTGCAGGAAATAGCTGCACATTGGCTGGCGTTGTATTGCTCGGAAAATTATAATCGGCGCTCACCATTGGCGAATTGGTATTGGGTGCAGTACCACCATTCATGAGGCGCACTAGATTGCCGTAAGCGACATCGCCCAGCACCAAATCTAAAACCCCAGACTGATCGAGGTCAAGGGCCAAAACCGTAGAGCCAGCATGCGCCTTGGCTTGTTCGTTTGGTTTCAATTCAGGATTGGTGACATTGCCATCGGTACAGTAAGAGCTGGTGTCATTTAAAAAAAGTGCATTGCTCGTGACATCTTCGCGGTATTTGCCCCAGCACCTGTTTTTGAGGATGAAAACAAGTGAATCGGAATGCCCGTAAAGTTCTTGACTTTGGTTTTGGTGGTATTGGAGGTATTCGCCA
>JBIIZO010000112.1:0-7448 GCA_044346245.1 Crocinitomicaceae bacterium | reverse complement strand
CAACGCAGGCGACGAAATAGAAAAACACGGTCTAGTGCACCTCGTAAGAGAATAGCATTAATTGCTATCTTTGTGTGTGCTCGGACTCAAGAAAAATACACCAAGATGGGTAATTGTCGCTATTGACTTACTCATCCATCTTTTTGCCTTATTTTTTGCCTATCTAATCCGCTTTGACCTCAAGGCGGATTTTTCTTTGATTGCCACTGAATGGGCTATCTTATCCAAATCTATTTGGTATTACATCGCGATAAAAATGCTAGTATTTGCGTCGTTTCAGATCCACCAAGGCATTGTAAGACACAGTTCAACAGCTGACTTTAAACGTATTTTCATGGCCGAAATTAGCGCTACCTTGCTCTTTATTCTGGGCAGCATGGTGCGCTATTACCAGCTAGATGGTTACTTCTTGTTCCCAAATTCTGTGTTGGTCATGGAGTTTATTTTCAGTACAGCATTTGTGATTTCAGGGCGTTTTGCGATCAAGCTATTGTACCTTGAGTATACCCGAGACAAAGGTGAGGAGGAGGCGATCCTTATATTCGGCGCAGGGGTTTCGGGCCAACTCACGAAACGCCTCATTGAAAAAGACACCGCCAATTTACAGCACGTGATTGGTTTTATCGACGAAGCCGCACATTTGAAAGGCAAGCGCATTGAAGGCGCAAAAGTATTTCCACTGAGCGCGCTTAAACAGCTCAAAGAAAAATACAAGGTGGCCACGCTTGTCATTGCTGTTCAAAATATTGAGCGCTACAAACTCCAAGAACTGACAGATCTTGCGCTCAATCTCGGTTTACAAATCAAGCGTGTGCCAGAGGCACGCGCATGGGTAAACGGTGCCTTTGAGGTGCGCAAGCTCAAAAAAATCGACATCAATAGTTTGCTCGGCAGAGCAGTAATCACGCTAAATAACCCGAAGCTTGAGGAGCATTTTTTAAACAAAACCATATTGATTACCGGCGCTGCAGGCAGCATTGGCAGCGGCCTGGCTACTGCATTACTGCCCTACAAAACCAAAAAGCTCATTTTACTAGACCAAGCTGAGTCGGCACTTTTTGAACTCGAACAGCAATTCAAGCAAGTTCAGAGCAGCATCGAAATCGAATATGTGATAGGTGACATCTGCGATGCGCAGCGCATGCAGCGTCTTTTTGCTTTGTACAAGCCTCAGGTCGTTTTTCATGCGGCGGCCTACAAACACGTACCGCTCATGGAAGCAAACCCCGCAGAAGCCATCCGCAACAATATTGGCGGTACGCAACTTCTTGCCCAATTAGCTGCTCAAAACCAAGCCGAACAATTCATCATGATTTCTACCGATAAGGCAGTCAACCCTACGAACGTCATGGGAGCCTCCAAGCGCATTGCAGAAATATTGGTGAGTGAACTCAATTCAAATCAACAAACGGCGTATATCACCACGCGTTTTGGCAATGTTTTGGGCTCAAATGGTTCGGTTATTCCGCTTTTTGAAAAACAAATTGCGAGCGGCGGCCCCATTACGCTTACCGACGAGCGCATCACGCGCTTCTTCATGACCATTCCGGAGGCTTGCCAATTGGTATTGGAGGCCGCCACAATGGGCCATGGCGGCGAGATCTTCGTTTTTGATATGGGCGCTCCAGTTAAAATACTCGACTTAGCCAAAAAAATGATCCAGCTTTCAGGTCTGCGCCCGTATGCAGATATCGACATTCAAGTAACGGGTTTGCGCCCCGGCGAGAAACTCTATGAAGAAGTCTTGGCTAATACTGAAAATACCATCCCGACTTATCATCCGCAGATTTTAATTGCACAAACCCGCTCCACAAATCCCGAGCAAAAGCAACAGATTACACAGCTCCTTGCCACTGCAGAGCAGCAAGACAACGAAGCTAGTGTGCGGCTAATGAAACAAATTGTTCCCGAATACATCTCCAACAACTCCTCCTTTCAAAAACTAGACAAATGATCCAACCAGCAGCCATTCAAGTCAGACTCACCGATATCGATATTTTAGGCCATGTCAACAACTCTATTTACTTGACCTATTTCGAAATGACGCGCATCCACTACTTCAGTCAGTTAGTTGGCCCCAATTGGGACTGGATGGAAAACGGGGTTGTGTTGGTTCAAAACGAAGTACAGTATCTCTTGCCGGTGTTTTTGGCCGATGCGCCGCAAATCCATATGTTCTGCACTAAAGTAGGCAACAAAAGCTTTACCCTCAGCTACGAACTCTACGTAAATGAGCAGCTCAGAACCACCGGAAGCAGTACGCTTGTAGGCTTCAACTCCAACAAACAGCAGAGTATTGAAATCCCTGCACGCATGCGTGAAGCGCTCTTGCTCTTGCCCCAAAAATAAAACCAGAAAGATGAAGAGCGGGTTGCTTACGTTGTTGCTTGTTTTGCTGAGCACAACTGCACGCGCACAAGTTCCTGAACCTTGTCAATCTACCCGAAAAGTTTGCCCCAGAAGCAATGTCAAGTATTGTCATGAAAGCGTCGCATTTGACGAAGAACACAACCTTTATTTGTTGCGTAAAGACTACTCCACCCCTTATAACGGCACCTGTGTGAGCTGCTTTCCAAGTTTTACCGTCGAGGAGAAGCTGAATTTTGTCAACGGCAGGCGCCAAGGTATAGATACCTCGTTTTACCAAAGTGGCTGCCTGCAATCGATTCAAAGTTATCAAATAGGGCTGCAGGACGGGCCCACTTATGTTTTTTACGATTCCACCAACCGCGTACAGTTTGAAATTTGGTACCTAGCTGGGCAACTCCATGGTCCGTCTATCCAGTACAGCCGGAATGCGACTTCAGACACCCTTACCTATAAAAACTACAAAAACGGAAAATTAGATGGTGCGCAACGCACTTATTTACCCAACGGACAAGTGAGAAAAATCACGACCTACAAAGACGGACTCGCCGACGGGCCGCAAATCATTTACAACGCCAACCGACAAAAAGAAAGTGAGCTCTATTTCAAAGCGGGACAAAAACATGGCACCTGGACCTATTATTTTGACAGCGGAAAAATAGCCCGTACCGAAACTTGGAAAGACGGCAAAAAGAACGGCCTGTTTGTCAGCTACAACGAATTGGGCAAAACACTGAGCACTGAAAAATATGCTGCCGGACTGCCTATTGGCTTGCACCAGACCTTCTACGCCGATGGCAAACTCAACTATTCCTGCTCCTACTCTAACAAAGGTGAAAAACTAGAAGAGTATGTCATTGACCAATATGGCGTCAAGAAGCAGTTATTCCCGAAAACTAATGAACAGGAGTAAGCAAACCGAGCAGCATGGCTAAACCCATTGCAAACAACGCAACCCCGACAATTCTAGACATTTTGGCGTGGTTGATCTTTTGAATGTACTTTCTACCCACCAATGTACCTGCCAAAGCAGAAGGCACACAAATAAACATGACAGAGGTTGGATAGTAATTCCAAAACCAAGGTCCTGAAAAATAAACACTCACTCTGGTGAGGTCAACGAGCAAGGAGATGATGGCGGTTGTAGCCACAAAAACCAAGGGTTCAATTTTGAGTTTCGATAGAAATAAGGCCCTTAGCGCGCCTTGGTGCCCGGAAAATCCACCAAAAAAACCACTCAAAACACCTCCAAAGCGCATGGCCCAAGGGCCTTGGAAAGGTAGTTTCCATTTAAAGAACTCCAAGAGGGCAAAAAACATCAGAATTGCGCCAAAAATGGGCCGCATCTTTAAAGTTGTCACTTCATTGAGTTTGTTCAAAAGAAAGGCACCTAAAAAGGCAAAAAGTATGGCAGGAATGCCAAAATTTCGAAATAAGTGCCAATTGATGGACCGCGCTGTGAGCGCTACTTTTAAGATATTGTTACATAGGTGAACGATACCCGCCATCAGCACGGCAAGGGGTGTATCCCAAAAAATCATGAATACAGGAACCAAAATGGTATTGAGACCGAAACCCGTGAAAAAAGTAGCAAGGGCACCAAAAAACGGCGTTATAAAGACGAGGGCTACGAAAAGCAGAAAAAGAACCACGTGAAATTGTATTTTTGTTAAAAGTACAAATATGATTGATTTACGCAGCGATACCGTCACCCAACCGAGTCAAGAAATGCGCCACGCCATGGCCAATGCGGCTGTAGGCGACGACGTTTTCAAGGAAGACCCCACTGTTCTTGCACTCGAAGCATACGGCGCTCGGCTTTTTGGCAAAGAAGCCGCGCTTTTTTGCAGTTCCGGCACGCAGACCAACCAAATTGCCATCAACGTGCATGTGCAACCCGGCGGCGAGGTCATTTGCCATGAGGAAAGTCATATTTACAAATACGAAGGCGGTGGCATTGCCAAAAATTCTGGCGCATCTGTGCGGCTTTTGCCCGGCGATCGCGGAAGGCTCACTGCAGACGCGATTTCAAAATGGATCAATCCAGCGCACGACGTGCATTTTCCGCTCACCCAACTGGTTTCTTTAGAAGATACAGCCAACCGCGGAGGCGGTGCTGTTTACGACACCGCTGAACTCGCAAAAATCAGTGCGCTCTGTAAAGAACTAAATTTACCGCTGCACCTAGATGGCGCTCGTGTATTCAATGCATTGGCCGTCAACCAAATGCAACCAGCTGCCTATGGCGCTTTTTACGATAGTATTTCTGTCTGTTTATCCAAAGGTCTCGGCGCACCTGTAGGTTCTTTGCTGATTGGCAGCGCTGCATTTATCGAAAAAGCCCGCCGGGTCAGAAAGGTATTTGGCGGTGGCATGCGGCAAGCGGGTATTATTGCAGCTGGTGGTTTGTATGCACTAGAACACAACGTAGAACGCCTGCAAGAAGACCACCTGCACGCCCTTCAACTTGAAAAAGCGCTGCAAAAATGTGCTTCTATTGACAGCGTTTTGCCCGTTCAAACCAATATTGTCGTAGCCCAGTTAAAGGATGCAGCAGAAAGAGACACCTTCATTGAAAAACTCAAGGAACATGGCATCCTTTGCATGGCCTTTGGCCCAGGTATGATCCGCATGGTAACGCATTTAGATTTCTCGGCAAACGATTGCGCATTTTGTGTAGAAACCCTGCAAAAAATGTAACTTTTTAGCCCAAGTTCGTTAAACCCAGGTGATGAAATTCGTTACATTCCTTTGTTTAATCTACTTGCTTTGCACCGCACCAAATAGCTTTGGGCAAACGAGTCATTGCAGCACCTCTGACAAAAAAATCAATAAGGCCTTAGAAGAGGCCAACAACGCCACAAACTTTGAAGACCTCGTGCAAGGTTTGGCCGCCGTAGTGAGCAAGTACCCTGACAACGTTCAGGCCTACTTCTATTTGGGCCGCATTCATTACCAACAAGGAATGGCTAGCATGCCGCAAAACCGAACCGAAGCTGAAAAACTACTCCAAAAATCCTTGCTTTTTTACCAAGCGAGCATTCAAAAATGCCCAAGCTTTCATTCAGATGCGTATTTCTATGCCGCCCGACTACTCTACAGCTTTAGCGAAAAAACTGCCGCGCTTTCCTACCTTGAAACCTTCATGAAGTTCGACTCAATTTATCCAGGAGAACAAGCCAGTAATTACGAAAAATTCAAGGCGGATATCCTACCCGTTTACCGCGAGTTGCGTTTTCCGATTGAGGCCCAACAAAGCCCTGTTCCGTTTGAGGTAGCGCGCGTGGCGCAAGTCAGCAGCAAGCAAGACGAATACTTTCCGATGCTGAGCCCAGACAACGCGCTCATTTTTTATACCCGAAAAGCAGACAAAACCAATCTTGGTGATATCTCAGGGTATCTGCAAGAAGAATTTACTGTTTCGAGTGCCTCAACTACCAATCAGTTTGACTCCGGACGCCCTTTACCAAAGCCCTTTAACGATGGGCAATTCAGCAATTATGGGTCGGCAAGTTTAGCAGCAGATAACCGAGAAATGATTCTATGCGCCTGCAAGGCTGAAAAAGTATACAACAAAGACTACCTCAATTGCGACCTCTACAGCAGTCGCTACCAACTCAAAAAAGGCAGCACCGACACCTACGAATGGACACCCCTGCTCAATCTTGGGCCAAATATCAATACCAAAGATGGCTGGGAAGCACAGCCCTCGCTTTCTGCCGATGGCAAAATCCTCTATTTTACAACCCTTCGCAAGGGCAGTCAAGACAACGACATTTACTACAGCGAAAAGCAAGCCGATGGCACCTGGGGTATTGCAAAACCTTTCCATGAAGTCAATACTGCAGGTAAAGACAAGAGTCCATTCTTCCATCAGGACGGCGAGACCTTCTATTTTGTCTCGGAGAGCAGTAGGCTCAGACCCGGAATGGGCGGGCTCGATATTTTTATGATGCGCAAAGAAAACAACGGTTGGGGCCCTATTCAAAATATTGGCTACCCGATCAATACCAGCGCAGACGAACTCGGGCTTTTTGTCTCTACCGACGGCAAACAGGCTTATTTCAGTAGCCAACAAGCCCAAAATTGGGATATCTTTAGCTTTGAACTTCATGAAGCGGCCCGACCGAAAGAAACACGGATTTTAAGTGGTACGCTACAGGATAAAAATGGTCGAAGTGTCGCCGCTGCTGAAATCACCGTCCGATCTCAAGATCCCAATACGCCTCAAACGATTGCGAAAAGCAACGAAGACGGCAGTTATGCAATTGCTGTACACGTCGATCAAAAAGTTAGCATCGAGGCCAGTAAAGAAAACTACAGTTTTCAGGCGCAAGTACTGAGTGTTGAGGAACTCCAAAAACCCAGTTTAAAAATTGAAGCCAAAGCGCTGCAAATCGACACGCTTGAAGAAGGAAGCGCCTATGCCATTGAGGCGATTGTATTTGAAACCGATGCTTCACTTTTAAGCCCAGATGCCGAGCTCTTGCTTCAAGGCTTTGCGAACTATCTCAATAAACAAGCCGGTTTGCGCATTCAAATCAATGGACACACAGACGACGTCGGTGATGCCGCTCGCAACCAAGTCCTCTCAGAGGAGCGCGCCAAAGCTGTTGCAGCCTATTTAGAAGGCCAAGGTGTAGCTGCTGAGCGCATGCAATTCAAAGGTTATGGCGAAGCACAACCACGCGTAGCCAACTCCTCAGCGGTCAATCGAGCGCTCAACAGGAGAACTGAGTTTGAGATCATTTCTATTCAATAAGTAGCACGACACAAAAGTTCTAGTACGTAAGGAAGACGAAAATAGGCACAAAAAAAGGAGCCGAAGCTCCTTTTCAAATATGTGTTTTGCAAATGCTTATTTCGCAAAGTTCTTTTTCTCGCGGATACGTGCTGATTTACCAGTGCGCTCACGGAAGTAGAAAATACGTGCTCTACGAACAGCACCACGTTTGACGATGGTAATGCTGTCGATAAATGGCGAGTGTACAGGTATGATACGCTCAACACCGATATTGCCCGACATTTTGCGGATAGTGAAAGTTTCGGTAGCTCCTGCTCCGCGACGTTGTAAGACAACA
>JBIIZO010000117.1:0-6781 GCA_044346245.1 Crocinitomicaceae bacterium | reverse complement strand
GACGACGTTGTCGAAGAGGTCAAAAAATCAGGTTTGCGTGGCCGCGGTGGCGCAGGTTTCCCTACCGGCATGAAATGGTCGTTTTTGGCCAAGCCAGAAGGTGTGGAACGCCACTTAGTTTGCAACGCCGACGAATCCGAGCCCGGTACCTTCAAGGACCGCTACCTCATGGAAAAACTCCCGCATTTGCTCATCGAAGGCATGATCACCTCGAGCTATGCCTTGGGCGCGCGTCGCTCTTACATCTACATCCGTGGCGAGTTCATGTATGTGTTGCGCATTCTCGAAAAAGCAATTGCTGAAGCCTATGCCAACGGCATGCTCGGTAAAAACATCCTCGGATCTGGTTACGACCTCGACCTCGTGGTCACACCAGGTGGAGGCGCCTATATTTGCGGTGAAGAAACCGCACTCCTCGAATCTTTGGAAGGCAAGCGTGGCAACCCGCGCATGAAACCACCCTTTCCTGCCGTCAAAGGTTTGTGGGGCAATCCAACGGTGGTGAACAACGTAGAATCTATTGCGGCGGTTGTTCCTATCGTCAATGAAGGCGGAGAAGCGTATGCCAAAATTGGTATCGAGCGCTCTACCGGAACCAAACTCATTTCAGCTAGCGGTAATCTAGTGCGCCCAGGAGTTTACGAAATCGAACTCGGCTTATCTGTCGAAGAATTCATTTACGGAGACAACTACTGCCGCGGTATTGCCAATGGCAAAAAACTCAAAGCGTGTATTCCGGGCGGCTCCTCTGTTCCGATTCTACCGCATTACCTCGTGACCAAAACAGCAGCAGGCACCGATCGTCTCATGACTTACGAAAGCTTAGCCGATGGCGGTTTTGCCAGTGGCTCTATGCTCGGTTCTGGTGGTTTTATCGTTTTTGACGAAGACCAATGTATTGTGCGCAATACCTGGAATTTTGCACGTTTCTACGCGCATGAGTCTTGCGGACAATGCTCGCCATGTAGAGAAGGCACAGGCTGGATGGAAAAAGTCCTCTACCGCCTCGAACACGGAACAGGTACGCTAGAAGACATCAGCTTGCTCGAAGAAATCAACAAGAAAATTGAAGGCAATACCATTTGCCCACTAGGTGACGCAGCCGCTTGGCCTGTAGCCGCCGCTATTCGCCATTTCAGAGATGAATTTGAATGGCACGTGAAGTCTCCACAAGAGGCGCAAACAAGAAATTATGGTTTAATCCAAGCACCGCTTGAAGCTTAGTCCTATGATAAAAGTAACTATTGACGACGTCGAAATTGAAGTAGCACCGGGTACGACCATCCTGAACGCTGCACGACAAGCTGGCGGAGACCTCGTGCCTCCGGCCATGTGCTACTACAGCAAACTTCCGGGCACGGGTGGCAAATGCCGCACATGCTTGGTAGAGGTTGCTGCTGGTTCTACTGCTGATCCGCGTCCGATGCCCAAATTGGTGGCGTCTTGCTCCACAACAGTTATGGATGGCATGATTGTCAAAAACAAAACCTCAGAACGCGTTCAAACCAATCGCGGTGGTGTGGTTGAGTTTTTATTGGTCAACCATCCGCTCGACTGCCCTATCTGTGACCAAGCGGGTGAATGTCATCTCCAAGACCTCGGTTACGAGCACGGCTCTGCCAAAACACGTTACCGCGAAGAGCGCCGCACGTTTAGCCCCATCGACATCGGCAACAAAATCAAATTGCACATGAACCGTTGCATTTTGTGTTACCGTTGTGTGGCTGTGGCCAATCAGCTCACCGATTCGCGCGTTCATGGCGTATTGCACCGTGGCGAACACGCCGAAATCTCTACTTACATCGAAAACGCCATTGACAACGACTTCTCTGGCAACATGATCGACGTTTGCCCTGTGGGTGCCCTCACCGATAAAACGTTCCGTTTCAAGTCTCGCGTTTGGTTCTTGAAACCTTACGAAGCAGAATGTGCTTGCAACAAATGTTCAGGAAAAGCAGTGGTATGGATGTTCGGCAACGAAATTTTCCGCGTTACCGCCCGCAAAGACAAATACGGCGAAGTGGAAACCATCGAAGACAAAACCGCCTGGATTTGCAACGATTGCCGCTTTGACAAAAAAGACCCAAGCAACTGGACCCTCATCGGCCCGCGCAAAATTGACCGTCATTCTGTCATTTCTCAAGGTAAATACGCCACTAAAAACGACAACAATCCAAAACTCCTTCGCTAATGGATACCGCGATGCTCATCGAAAAATCGATACTCGTCCTTTTGCTCTTCCTGGTTTCACTGGGTGCAGCAGCCTACATGACCTACTTTGAAAGAAAACTTGCCGCCTGGATCCAAGACCGCGTTGGACCAGACCGCGCAGGGCCTTTTGGCATCCTTCAACCTATTGCCGACGGTGTAAAAATGTTCCTCAAAGAAGATTTCATTCCGGCCAAGGCCGACAAATGGCTCTTTATCATAGGGCCTGGTATTGCCATGTTCACTGCACTCATTACCAGTGCTGTGATTCCTTGGGGTCCAAAACTACATCTCTTCGGTCGCGACATCGTGTTGCAAGTTGCCGATATAAACATTGGTATCTTATATGTATTTGGCGTCATCTCCATTGGTGTCTACGGCATCATGATCGGTGGTTGGGCCTCTAACAACAAATATTCGCTTTACGGTGCCATCCGTGCGAGCTCTCAAATGATTTCTTACGAATTGGCAATGGGCGTTTCGGCCATCACCATCGTCTTGTTATCTGGCTCACTCAGCCTCACCACCATTGTAGAAGGACAAAGCGATGTATGGAACATCGTTTATCAGCCTGTCGCCTTTTTGATCTTCTTTATTTGTGCCTTGGCAGAGCTCAACCGCGCGCCTTTTGACTTACCAGAGTGTGAATCTGAGCTCGTTGGCGGTTACCACACCGAATACAGCTCCATGAAACTCGGTTTGTATCTCTTTGCAGAGTATACCTCTATGTTTGTGTCTTCGGCAATTATGGCCATCCTCTTCTTTGGCGGCTACAATTTCCCTGGCATGAGTCATTTCAGTGGCAATACGCTCGCTATTCTCGGCATCGTTGCCTTTGCCACCAAAATCTTTTTATTCATTTTCGTGATCATGTGGATCCGCTGGACTATCCCGCGTTTTCGTTTTGACCAACTCATGCACTTGGGCTGGAAATCATTACTTCCACTATCACTCATCAATTTATTGGTAACTGGTTTGGTCATCGCCTACAAAAATGGATGGTTCTAATTAAGAAAATAACATGGAAAGCTTAACCAATCGCAAAAAAGTCGTTTCAGACAAGCCCATGACGCTTTGGGAGAAGATTTATCTTCCTGCCATCATCAGCGGCATGATCACCACGATGCGCCATATGTTTCGCAAGCGCAAAACCATTAAATACCCTGAGGAAATCCGTGAATTTGCACCGGTTTACCGCGGTCAGCACGTCTTGAAAAGAGACGAACAAGGCCGAGAAAACTGTACCGCATGTGGTTTGTGTGCTGTGGCTTGCCCTGCAGAGGCCATTACCATGACTTCAGCTGAGCGCGAGCGCGGAGAAGAACACCTCTATCGCGAAGAAAAATACGCCGCTACTTACGAAATCAATATGCTTCGCTGTATTTTCTGTGGTTTGTGCGAAGAAGCCTGTCCTAAAGAAGCGGTATTCTTAACAGACCGCTTGGTACCCACCTACTTTGAGCGCGACAACTTCACCTACGGTAAAGACAAACTCGTTGAAGCTATTGATCAGCGCATCGACATCACCAAAAGACAACACACCGGTAAACGTACACAATTATGAGTTTACAAATCATTTCCATCATTTTAGGTAGCCTTACCTTAGCTTCAGCGCTAATGGTTGTGCTCAGCAAGCACCCTGTTCGCAGCGTTATTTATCTGGTCATCACCTTCTTTTTGATCACTTCTATGTACATTATGATGAACGCCCAATTTTTAGCGGTCGTGAACATGATTGTCTATGCAGGTGCCATTATGGTCTTGTTCTTATTTGTACTGATGCTACTCAATCTCAACAAAGAAGTGGAACCTATAGCCACCCGAGGCTCACAACTTGCGGCGTTCATTGCTGGGGGCTCACTTTTCTTAGTGCTCATTACCGCGCTCAAAGACACGCTCATTCTCGGGCAATCTTACCGCGAAAACCACAGCCAAATCGGCTTGGTAAAAGAACTCGGTAACCTCTTATTTTCTAAGTATATCGTAGCTTTTGAGCTCACGTCAATTCTCTTTATCGCCGCTATGGTTGGTGCCATTTTGTTGGCCAAGCGCGAAAATCAAATCATCGAATAATATGCAAGCAGCTTCTAGCATCGGGACTTCCCTCGATTTTTACTTATTTGTCTCCTTTGCGCTCTTTACTATAGGCGCTATCGGAGCCATGACGCGCAAAAACATGATTGTGCTCCTCATGTGTATTGAACTTATGCTCAATGCCGTGAACCTCATGCTTGTCACGTTTTCTACCTACTACAACAACGGCGACGCACAAATATTTGTGTTCTTCACTATGGTGGTAGCTGCGGCAGAAGCCACTGTAGGCCTCTCGATCATTATTATGGCTTATCGCAACCTGAAGTCCATCGATATCGATATGTACAACAAACTTAAAAATTAACAATGGCAAAAGACCTGACGCTTCTTCTCATCATTGCGCTGCCTTTAATTGGTTTTGCAATCAACGGGCTTTTTGGTAAAAAACTGCCCAAAACTTTGGTTGGTGGTTTGGCCACAGGCGTAGTTTTCGCTGCTTTTATTTTGGCAACTACCCTTTTCTCCGGACTGCACGGAACGCAAATTGTCAAGTTGTTCAACATCATCGACTTTGAGCAATTGCGCATCAATGCTTCTTTCCAGATAGACGCCCTATCCGTTTGGATGACCCTCATCATTACGGGTATTGGTTCGCTCATCCACCTCTTTTCAATGGGATACATGAGCCACGACGAAGGCTACCACAAATTCTTTACTTACCTGAATTTGTTCATCTTCTCCATGCTCCTTTTGGTACTGGGCTCAAACTACTTTGTTCTTTTCTTCGGTTGGGAAGGCGTTGGGATGTGTTCTTACTTGCTCATCAGTTTTCACTACAACGACGCAGAGAAAGGCTTGGCGAACAGTTTGGCCGGACGCAAAGCGTTTATCATGAACCGCATCGGAGACGTCGGCTTATTGCTTGCGCTCTTCATGCTCCTTGGTCAGTTCCACACGCTCGAATTTCTACAAATTGGCAAAGCACTTGAAGCCAACCCCGCTTTACAAGGTGGCGCACTTTTCTTCATCACGCTCAGTTTGTTCATTGCCGCTACAGGTAAAAGCGCACAAATTCCTTTGTTCACCTGGCTTCCAGACGCTATGGCTGGGCCCACACCAGTTTCGGCACTGATCCACGCTGCCACCATGGTTACAGCTGGTATTTACCTCACGGTTCGTTCGAATTTCTTATTTGAGCTTGCTCCGGCAACCAAAGACATCATCCTTTATGTCGGTTTGGCTACAACACTGGTTGCTGCGTTCATGGCCTTGCGTCAAAATGACATCAAAAAAGTATTGGCCTACTCCACCGTTTCTCAGTTGGGTCTCATGTTTGTGGCACTCGGTTTTGGCGCTTACACCGTTGCCCTCTTCCACGTCACCACACACGCCTTCTTCAAAGCGCTCTTGTTCCTAGGTTCTGGTTCAGTCATTCACGGTATGCACGAAGAGCAAGACATCCGCAAAATGGGTGGTCTGGCTAAACTCATGCCCATCACACATTTTACCTTCCTCATTGGCACCATGGCGATTGCCGGAATTCCTTTCCTATCCGGATTCTTCTCCAAAGACGAAATTATGGCGCAAGCCCTTCACCACAACCCAGTTGTTTATGGTGTATTGGTTCTTGCTGTATCCATGACCGCTATTTACATGTTCCGTCTTTATTTTCTGACTTTCCAAGGTCAGTTTAGAGGTGGCGCTGCCTTACAAAGTAAAGTGCACGAAAGCGGTTTGTCCATGACCCTTCCACTCCTGGTATTGGCCTTGCTTTCTGTTTTTGGTGGCTTGCTGAACTTGCCAGGTTTGTTTATCAAGAGCACCGCTCATTGGTTTGACCACTACCTGAGCCACGGAACTTTCGGACTCTCTTCCGTTCACAACGCGCACCTCGATTTCAGTACAGCAATGGGCCTCATGGTCTTTGCAAGTGCCATTGCAATTGGCGTAATGATTTGGGCTTACCTCAATTATGCCAAAAAAGGCGCAACAGCTAAAGCTGACGACGCACTTTCAGGTTGGGAGCAACTCTCTGCACAAAAACTTTACGTGGACGAAATCTACCATACCCTTTTTGTAAAACCATTGCTTGCACTTTCTGATTTTGCAGGAAAAGTACTCGACATCCAACTTTTGCGCAATGGAGTCTATGCATTAGCCGACGGCATTCTCAATACAGCCAACCTGACCCGCAAATGGCAAACAGGTTTCTTGAGTAGCTATCTATTTTGGATGGTATTTGGTCTGATTATTTTTGTTGCGTATTACATTTTAAAACTTTCGGTTTGGCACTAATTCTTTTACCTCTTGTTTTTAGTTTGCTGGCTTGGTTCATTCCAAGTGCATTCACACGTCTATTTGGTCTCCTTGCCACTGGTATGACGCTTGCTTGGAGTATTGTAGCGGTTTGTTGTTTTCAACCCGAAGAGCAGATCCTCATTGATTTCGGTCTGCGTTTTGTGCGCTTCTCTATCGACAGCCTTGGCTTCACCATGATTTTGCTTACCAATGCCGTACTATTCTTGGTATTCTTGAGCAA
>JBIIZO010000013.1:0-23292 GCA_044346245.1 Crocinitomicaceae bacterium | reverse complement strand
GCGCATATTGACCATAAAGAGTGAACTTTCTCCGGTCTCAAATAAATTGAGTTCGGCAGCCAAAAGTTTCTTCGTGCTCGCAGCATTCTCCGTAAAGATGACTAATTGCTTTTGCGCATTGAGGTATTCTGCACGGGCGGAAAGCATTTTAGCCGTGAGCTCGGCTAGTCGGTCTTGTCTTTCGAAAGTGGTCTGCTCTATTTTCAATTTGGTCTGTTGAACAGCAGCGCGTTCCTTGCGCAAAAACAAAGGCATTTGGGCCGAAACGCCCCATTTGTAATCGTTGATAGAGAATTGTGCGAGAGGGTTGTATTGAATGGGTTCATTCAAAAAATTGTACTTCAATTCTATTTGCGGCTTGAGTTGCTCTTGATTGTAGCGTTTTTCAATGGCTAAGACATCGAGCTTATAGTCAAGAATGCCTAAGTAAGGATGCTGTTCCACCAAAGAATCGACGGCACCAGTATAAATTGGTTTTGGCGCTTGGCCAACAAGTGTTGAAGCCGCAAGTGGCTGAGTGGCCGGATCGAGCTCGAGGGGTGTGCCGTCGGGCTGCCATAAATAACGATTCAAAAACGCCGCAGCTACGGCCAATTTGGCTTCTTGATCGGCGAGTGCTGCAGCCCTGGTTTGGTATTGGATGGCAGCCTCGACGGTGTCTATCACGGGGCGATCGCCGAGTTCTGCCATCTGGCGCATAGCTTCGAGTCGAACGGCCCCAACAGCGAGCGCCTCTCTGAGCACCTGACCTGCGTTGTATTGCAAGTACCAATCCCAATAAGCGTAGCCCGCCTCTAAGACCAGTTCATTGAGCGCCAAGCGCTGTTCGAGCTGACTGCTTTGCAAATAAACATTAGCCTTCTGTAATTCTGCCCGGCGCTCATCGATGAGCAAACCATTGCCCAATTGCGCGCTGAGTCCGCCATACCATAAGCCGTTTTGCGGCGTGAGGCCTTGCGGATCTAAATATACTCCCCTGTTTTGTTCCAAGCCCGTTTGTATGCTCAAACCATACCAAGTGGGCACCTTAAGCTGGGCATCGGACAGGCTGTAATACATTTTATCTCCGTAGTATTTTTGGGAGAGGTCATAAGCCAATTTTGGGTCAAAGCCGCCGCGTGCCTTGAGCACATAAGTTTGGGCAAATTCCGGAATGAGCTTGGCTTGCTTGGCGAGCGGATGCCCTTCGAGTACTTGCAACACAAAAGCTTCGGGGCGCATGATGTTTTCCTGCGACCACACAATCGTGAGGGCACAAAAGAATAAACCGAGGATACCGAAGTTATTTCTCATGATTACTTGATTTTGTTTTGGATTTGGTATCTGAAACTTTGGCCTTGTAGTAATCTGGCGGGAAGCCGTTCACGTTTCGCCAGAGTTCGTACCAAATGCGCACGTCGTTGAGCAAGAGCATGGCGTAGGCACCACCGCCTACTCTTAAGGCCTCTGGCCATTTATGCTCCTTCGAATCTGGTGCCACCAATACGCGAAACTCACCATTTTCATTGGCAAACTGATCGATCGCAAAAACAGTTCCGCCATAGGTGCCGTAGCTGGTATTGGGCCAGCCAGAGAATACAATCGCAGGCCAACCGTCGAACTGAATACGTACGTGCTGCCCAACCTGAAGCAACGGCAAATCCATCGGCCTGATGTACATTTCTACCGCGAGGTCGTAGTTGGTCGGCATGATGGTCGCAATGGCTGCGCCTTGCTTGATGGTTTCGCCGATGCCGCTGGATAAAGTTTTGGCAATACGGCCATCTTGCGGGGCCAAAATATAATACATTCCGTTACGAATGGAGTAGTTTGCCACTTGACTTTGCATTTTACTGACGTCAATTTCAGCCTCGTACATACTCGAGAGCGCGGTAAATTTTTCGGATTCAGCTTTGGAAACCTCATCCTGAAATTTGGTTTCTACCGCAGACAATTCTACTTTGGCGTCTATGATGTCGTTGCGGCTTTGTAAAAACTTCTGCTGCGCACCAATCATGGAAGCCTGTGCGCGCTGCATGGCAACCTTTCTGGTTTCTACTTCTGTTTTGGACTTGAGGTCTCTTTCGTAAAGCTTTTCGAAGCGTTCGTATTGGTCTTTGGCAATTTGGTAATTGAGGTTGGCAGCATGGTTCTCAATGCTATCCGACTTCAGTTTGAGCTGAGCTTGTTGGGCCTTGATACGTGCTTGTTGGACCTTTAATTTACCGGTTGCAATGAGCGCGTCTATGCGCGCGTCTAGCGCCTGTACTTTGTCGCTGTATGAAACCACACTAAGCTCCTTGCTTTTGAGCTGATCTGCGCTGCGACCCACTAATTGGGGGTCAAAATAACCGTCCTTGATTTCGGAAATAAACATGATGGTATCGCCTTCTTTCACGAGGTCGCCTTCTTTCACGAACCACTTTTCGATCCGACCCCCGATGAGCGCATTAATGGTTTGCGGACGTTGTTCCGGACGCAAAGTGAGCACCTGACCATTCGATCGAATGTTTTGTGTCCAGGGCAAAAAGAGAATAACGAGGCCTAACACTAAAAGTGCATAGATGGTATTACGCAACAACTTTTTGGGGGCTTTGTTGAGCATTTGTGTGGCCACAAGACCTTCTGCATCGATGTGATTGCGATTTTGTGGAGAGAGATTTAACATAAAATCAATTTTTCGTGGATGAGCGATAAGTTATTTTCATGAATACTGGCCAAGAGTACTGTTCCTTTGAAATGTTGCTGTAAGTAATTCAACACAACTTCTAGTTGGTCGTTGGGTAAATAATGGTTGTGGGTGTCCCAAAGCAATATGGCGGGTTGAGCGATCAACGCACGACACAAAATAACTAACGTAATGAGCTGTCTATCCAAGGTACTCGCTTCCGGATTGAGTACCGTCTGGTACGCGTCGGTAAGTGCTAAAACATGTCGATCTAATCCTACGGCTGTAGCAACGGCGAGTACTTCTTCGATGCTATAATTGCGGCCCATCGCGATATTCTCCAACACCGTTCCGTAGATCAGTTGGTCGTGGTGGGAGAGGCTGGCAATCTGCGCGCGCAAATGTTCGGGTTGCAAATTACTGGTCGGGACGCCATTGATCAGGACTTGACCTTTATTGGGAAGTGCCATGGCGGCAATCATGAGAAATAAGCCCTGGGCCTGATTGCCTTTGACATCTTGGATGTGATAAAACTTTCCTGCCTCAAAACGACAAGTTAAATTGCTCAGTAGCGGGGTGCGGCTCCAAGTTGTTTGGTATTCCAATTGGTCAATTTCGATGTGGAGCGCTGTCTTTGGTTCTAAAACCAAGCCTTTTTGCGTGTCCAATGGTAAATCAGTGATTTCGCCAATTTTTTCAATGGCGGTGAGTACATCATACACCATCTCGAGGCTCACAATCAATTTTTCTACGGAGTTCAAAACCAAAACGATAATAATTTCTGCCGCTACAAACTGGCCAATATTCATTTGTTGGTTCAAGACAAGCAGCCCACCAATAATAAGCAAAGCCAACGCAATCAGGACTTTGAAGCCAATCAAGTATTTGTATTGCTGAACCAATACCTTGAAGTGCGCATCTCTCGATTTGAGATAACCCTGCAGGTAGTCATCGGTGCGCTTCAATAAAATACCGCCGCTACCTAGATGCTTAAAAGTCATGCGGTTGCGCGCAATCTCCTCGAGCCAGTTAGCCACTTTATATTTGTATTTCGACTCATCTAAGCTCGTAACAAAACCTCGTCGTGCGGTCATGCGAAAAATCCAAACAAGCAGAAGCAAGAGCGCAAATCCAAAAATGATGAAAAACGGATGATAAAACGAGAGCAAAATCAGACCGAAGAGGATCTGCAAAGAAGCTGCCGTAAAATCGATGAGCAATTTGGAGATGCCTTTTTGAATAGTGAGGGTGTCAAAAAAGCGGTTGGTCCATTCTGGGGCATAGCGCAGCAATAGTTCGCGCAGCTGAATTTTGGGAATGCGCGTGGCAAACTCCAAAGACGAGCGTGCAAAGATGCGCTGTTGCAGGCTTTCTGTGATGCGCAGCTGCGCAATATTCATATAACCCGAAAAACCGATGGCAGAAACCACCAGACCAACAAGTAAAAACCAAGAGGTGCTCACTTTTCCGGCCTGAATAAAATTGATGATCGCCTGAATGCCCAAGGGCAAGCCAAGACTCAGTACACCACCAATGATGGCAAACAAATAAATATCGGAGATGTCTTTGCTGTCGGGCTTGAGCAGTGCCCAAAAGCGGTCAAATGGTTTGGTGACGTCGTTATTCATGGTCGAGGAAGCTAAAAAATAATTGTGTATAAAAAACAGCCACCGCATCTTCTTGTTCGGAGGCATTGGTGACTTCGGGCAGGTGCTGACTGAAAAAACGCTGCTGCAAGCTGCCTTCTAGTAGCGTACTGACCAACATTTCGGGATACTTACATGCCGGCTGATACGCGCGCACAAGGTCCGAAATATAGCGCACGATTTCAGTGTAAATGGAATGGTAACCAGTTTGGTGGTCGCTGTCTACGGCCTTAGTTAAAAACACTTTCGGCGCTTCGTGAATGACAATATGCTGCAGCCGTTTCTCGCTGGAAAAAGACAAAGAAGTGGCCTTCAAAATAAGCACTAACTCGAGCGCTTTTTCTAGACGCTCTTTTACTGAGCCCCCTTGCGTCTGCAACAATAAGCGGCACTCCAAGCGCCCCCAATACCAATTGATCAAATACAAAAGCAGCTTTTGCTTGCTGGCAAAATAGCGATACACCGATGCTTCGGTAGTACCGACCGACTGCGCGAGCTTTTTGAAAGTAAACTGCTCAAAACCGAGTTCGTCTATCAAAAAAATACTGCCTTCAATGATGCGCTGTCCTAATTGCGTTGCTTGTGGATTGCGCAGTGCAATTGCTTCAAGGACGGGAATCTGAAAACGATCAACTAGATCCATAAAAGTAATTTGTTGCAAAAATAATAGCAACACTATTTATAAATAGTAGGAATAATATAACATCTTTTTATGGATGTCATAAGTCCATTTTGACAAAATAAAAAAGCCACCTCGAAAGGTGGCTTTATACTACTGTTTGAAGAGGAAAAAATTGATACTAAACCCATGCTCTGATTGAATCCTCTGTCAATTGTCCAGTTACGGTAGTTGAATGTGTAAGACGCAGTAGTGTTGTTCCGTTGAACACTACAAAGGTGCAGTACCTCATGAAAAATAAGTATGAGTGAACGCAGTCCTAAAACATGATAGATATCAGTTTCTGCGGATCCCGACAATATTGGGTAGACGCCAAAAACGGTTGTTGTCATCGCGTTCCCAGGTAGTTGAAACCCAAGAACCTACTTTTTCTATACAATGACCATTGACATCGATGAGCAAACTGGTTTCCGGGCCACCCTCTAAATAAATAGCATCGTGGAGCCCGCCAGGCATCTGCTTCATAAAGCCAATCATTTGATTGTGCGTATAAGGCGAGCGCGTAAAAATGAGGTAAAACCAACCTTTTTCGTCTTCGGCAGCGACAAGCATACTGCAAGACTGCACTTTCTTTTGCCAGTTCATGGGGCTCGCATTGCAATCGATCATGCGCAAGCCTTGGGCAAAACCATTGAAATTGTTTTTTTCTTGCTCCCAATTGGCACAAGTGAGGTCGAGGACTTCTATGTTAGAACGGTTGGTGTTGGGTTTTGGGCCCAACGCCAACATGAGGTTGAAGTTTTCAAGAAGTTTAGCGTTGTTGTAATGGTCGCCGGATTGTAAGTAGGCACGGCTCTGCAGCGGCCTAGCTAAGTTGTACATACCGGCGTTGAAGGCCACCAATAAATCAAAGGTATCTGCCCAAGTGGAGACGTCTTTAGGCACAGAATCGAATTGCGTTGCAGTGAATAAATCAAAGCGAAACTGCGACGGATCCATGCGCAAAATAGACAATTTTGAGTCGCCGATGAAAGATTTGACAGGTGCCGCGATTTCTCTGTACTCCATGCCTTTGGTGAGTGTGACCCAATTGGAATAATCTGGGACAGTTGTTTCTGGCGCAGGTTGGCCGTAGGAACAGGCCTGTAGCAGCAGCGTAACGAAACAAAGGGCAAAAAAGCGAAATAAGCTTGACATATATTCTTTATTCAAAGTTATGGATTTTAATAGTTTTATTTACTTTGTAATCTATTCCCTACAAATGAAAGCACTACTTGTCATTCTAATCCTTCCATTTTTGAGTTTTGCGCAAGTCACTCCCAAAAAAGACCAACTCAAGGCCAAACGCATTTGCGCCAACGCCGTTACGCTCCTCAATGAAGGCCAAAGTAGCAATGCCTACATGCTACTCAAACAAGCCGTAGCACTAGACCCCAATAATGCCAATGCCTTTTACTGGCTTGCCGCAAGCGAATACGACCTCCGTTCTTACAACTACGCAAAGGAACACAGCGACCAAGCGCTCAAACTGCTGTCGAGCGCAGCCACACTCGATGAATTGTATTTAGCAAGTCAAATTGAAATGGCGCTAAGTCAGGCAAACACAGCCATGACGCACCTCGCCAAGGCCAAAACGCTGGTCAAAAAAGAAAAAGATTTTGAATTGCTCGGTTTTGCAGCACTTGAAAAGCAATGTGCCTTCTATTTGGCACAAAAAGCCAAAGCAACAGATTTTCAAGGTCAAGTACTCGCACCTGAACTCAATACCAAATACGATGAATACGGCCCCATTCTAAGTGCTGACGGGCAAACACTGTACTTCACCACCCGCAACCCCGACTCCAAAGGCGCCAACCTCAACCCCGACGACCAACGCTTTTTTGAGGACATCTATCAAGCCAGTACGGCCCTAGACGACAACGGAAAATGGACGCGCTTCTTCAGCTATAACGACCTCCTGAATACCGAAGGATTTGACGCGCTTTCTTTTGTATCCAAAGACGGGCTTCTTGCGCTCGGCACGCTCAACACCACCGCTTCCAAAGAAGCAAATACGCAAGGATCCGATATTTTTGAATTAACGGCCGAAGCGAACGGCGTTTGGGATGACAAGCGCATCATCAATGAGATTCCAGGCTTGAACACCAGCTATTTTGAAGGTTCACCGTCCAAAACCGATACGGTTTGGATCGATGAATATACATACGTGGAAGAACTATATTTTGTGTCGGACCGCGAAGCTGAGAAATTTGCGACCGACATTTATGTTGCCCAAAGAATCAATGGCATTTGGCAAGCAGAGGTCAAAGCGCTCGGGCGCAGCATCAATACCGAAGGCCGAGAAACAACACCTTATGTGACGCCAGATGGCCAATTCTTGTTTTTTGCCTCAGATGGCCACGAAGGGATGGGCGGCTACGACATCTTCGTTTGCAAACGCGAGGGCAAAGAATGGTCCACACCAATAAACCTGGGCGCGGCCATCAATACAACCCTCGATGACACACACTTTCAAATTGCTGCCGATCAAATTCGCATCCTTTGGGCGAGTGTCAGCGAAATCGATGGTTTGTTCAGCTACAATTTATTTGAAGCGCCAATTGGCGTGATACAAACTACTGAAAAATAAAAACTTGCCCCGTTATTTCATTTCTCTTGCCTACGACGGCAGCGCTTATCACGGTTGGCAAATTCAGCCCAACGCACGCAGTGTACAAGAAGAAATACAAACTGCGCTCTCCAAATTACACGGCAACCAAGCCATTGAAGTAGTGGGCTGCGGCCGTACAGACGCCGGCGTACATGCCCAGCACTATTTTTTACACACCGATCTGCCTCAAAGTTGGGACCCCCAGCAACTCGTTTTCAAGCTCAACCGCATGACTGCCCCTGATGTCGCTTTTAAACAAGCTTGGGAAGTCTCTTCAGACTTACACGCACGCTTCGACGCCAGCCAACGCACTTATCGCTATTTTATTCATCAGCGCAAAAATCCGTTTGTACGCGCTTCAAGTTGGCATTTAGAAAGCCCCCTAGAAATCGACCAAATGAATGAAGCCGCCCAGCATTTATTGGGAACGCAAGATTTTTCGTCATTTGCCAAAGCGCATACAGATGTCAAGACCAATATTTGTGAAGTTTTCAGTGCGCAATGGCAAACCACCGACGACGGCATTTACTTTGAGATCAGTGCCAATCGCTTTTTGCGCAACATGGTGCGCGCCATTGTAGGCACGCTCGTAGAGGTGGGTTTGGGCAAAATAAAAGCCTCCGAACTGCCTGGCATCATTGCTGCTCAAGACCGCTCGGAGGCGTTTGTATCGGTACCCGCACAGGGCTTATTTTTATGGGCAATCTCTTATGACAAAGCCCCTGAACTCAATCGGGCTGATTGATTTCCCATTCGCGGTAAAGGTCAAAATAACTTTTAGTTTCTAGGATCACCGCTCCGCCAAGTGTGTCGCCGAATTTAGCTGGTAAGCCACCTGTGTAGACTGTTACGCGGCCAATAGCACAACTCGGCACATTGAATACTTCATTGGACTTGATGCCGTCAAGTACGTAAATCATATCTCCTTTGCGCGCTCCGCGAAACATCAGGCCGCCGTCTTCATCTTTTTTGACATCAGAGTTGGAATTGGCTACCATATCGATGACGCTGAATTTGTCTGGACGGTTCTTGATTTCTTTGGCAGTAAGGGTCGTCACGGGCGTTTCACCAACGCGAATGCGCGCTTGCTCATAACGGCCTCCGCCAACGCGAACCGCTTTGACATCTTGGGTTTTGCTTTGAAAATACACCGTACCTGCATTGCCATAAGCTTCTATCGGGACTTCTACTGTCACTTTAGCAGTGGTGTCTTTTTGAAAACAACCGATTAACTGATAGGTTCCGGCAGGAACACCAACGATGCGAAAACGACCCTCTTCATTGGAAAGCGCTAAATAAACGTGACCGTTTTCACGGATCAGGGCTTTGGCACCTACAACAGGTTGCTGGGTACTGAAATTCATAAAGGTTCCGATGACATCACCAGTTCCGGACTGCGCTACTGTGCTTGCTGCTACCAAGAGCATCCACACCATCATAAAGTTCTTCATAAGCATGTTTTCTAGCAAGATGCCCAGAACTTTCAGATTCCATAAAAATTTATAAAGTTGCGCTGCTCGTAGCGATTTCGCGGTCTACTTTCTTGAAAAGACCTTGCAAAACTTTCCCTGGCCCTACTTCAATGACCTCGGCACAACCATCGGCAAGCATATTCTGCATGATTTGCGTCCAGCGAACAGCACCAGTAAGTTGTGTAACTAAATTGGCCTTGATTTGAGCTGGGTCTGTGACCGCTTGTGCATTGACATTTTGATAAACAGGGCAGATTGGCTGCGCAAAGTGTGTAGCTTCAATGGCGGCAGCGAGTTCTTCGCGTGCAGGTTCCATGAGGGGGGAGTGAAACGCACCACCTACCTGCAAGACCAACGCGCGTTTAGCGCCCGCAGCACTCAGTTGTGTACACGCTTCTTCTA
This sequence comes from Crocinitomicaceae bacterium, assembly GCA_044346245.1. Lineage (GTDB taxonomy): Bacteria > Bacteroidota > Bacteroidia > Flavobacteriales_D > Crocinitomicaceae > UBA952. The sequence continues at coordinate 13,856 of JBIIZO010000013.1, read as the reverse complement.
TGGCCGCAAGGCTGCCTGAAATCACGAGCTGACCCGGACAATTGTAATTCGCCGGAACCACAACACCATCTATACCTGCGCAAATGCGCTCCACAACTTCGTCTTCAAGACCGAGAATGGCGGCCATGGTACTTGGTGCCAATTCGCATGCTTTTTGCATGGCGTCTGCACGCTTGGCAACAAGGCGCAAACCGTCTTCAAAAGTGAGTGTCTTATTGGCAACTAGAGCAGAAAACTCGCCTAGAGAGTGACCCGCAACCATATCTGGCGCAAAGCTCTCGCCAAGGCATGCCGCTAAGATTGTACTGTGTAAGAAGATGCCCGGCTGGGTTACATTCGTTTGCTTGAGGGCCTCGTCTGAGCCTTCAAACATGATGCTTTGGATATCAAAACCAAGGATTTCATTGGCTTTTGCAAATAGGGAACGTGCCAGTTCTGACTGCTCGTAGAGGTCTTTGCCCATTCCAGAGAATTGGGCTCCTTGGCCCGGAAAAACATATGCTTTCATATCGTTAATTTGGGGGTAAATTTACGGAAAACCTCAAGATTAGAGCTGACCATCGGAATGATACTTGCCTAATTTGTAGATCCGCACCTTTTGAAGGATGCCGTCTTGGTCGTAGTCATAGACCTTTCCGTCGTAAAGTTGGCCATTTTTAAATTCGCCGTCCATCCAGATTTCATCGTTGTCGTTGTAGACTTTATTGTAGCCGTTGGGTATAAAGCGTAAGCCTTTTGTTTTGGGATTAGACAAGCGCGGCGGATATACGATTGAACTAGCCACTGCGGCAGGTTTTGGTGCAGGTGTATTTTGAGGCGTGTTGGCTTTTTGAAGTGCACCAATTTTTCCTTCCGGACCAACCACAAAAGAATTTTGCAGCTGCCCACTTGTGTTGTAGCGCGCTACTTGACCCTGAACTTGACCATTCTTGACCGTATAACTCAGGGCCAACTTGCCATTCGGATGGTAGTAACTCACTTTGCCACTCTCCTGTCCTTGGTTATTGAAATTGGCGCGGTAGGCCAACTGACCGTTTTCGTGGTAGCGCAAGAGGAGCCCTTTGTAACCGTTTGCCTGAAAATCACCCTGTTCGGCAATTTTACCATTCGGATAATAGCGCGTGTAGCTTCCTTGCGGACGGTTGTTATTGTAGGTTCCTTTGAGCTGAACGCCGCCATCCGAAAAAAATTTGGTCCAGGTGCCTTCTTTGCGGCCGTTGACGTAGTTGCCCTCCTCGACTTTCTGGGTTTTGGGGATGTTCTTATTAGGATAATCCTTACCCGTAAAAGTCCATTTACCATGGTGTTCCCCATTGGCATTGCGTTTATTTTGCGCCCATAATGTGGCGCTGCAAATAAGTAAAAAACAACAGAGAGATGTACGTAATTTCACAACGCCAATTTACGAATTTTGGCTAACTTTGAACTTGTATGCTCAGCCTAGATCCCAAAGAACTCACTGTCCAGCGTTTGCACCAACTTTTATTAGGTGCTATTGGCCCGCGCCCTATTGCGTTTGCCTCTACCTTAGACGCTGACGGCAACGCCAACTTGGCTCCCTTTAGTTTTTTCAATGTCTTTAGTGCCAACCCACCCATTTTGGTGTTTTCACCAGCACGCTCTGGGCGCACAGGTCAGAGCAAAGACACCTTCAACAACGCCAAAGCTGTTCCAGAGGTGGTTATCAACGTCGTGAACTACAACATGGTTCACCAAATGAGCTTGGCGAGCTCTCCTTACGCACCAGGTATAGACGAATTCATTAAGGCTGGCTTTACGCCTTTGGCCTCTGAAAAAGTGGCGCCATATAGGGTCGCGCAAGCGCCTGTTCAGTTTGAATGCAAAGTCAATCAAATCATTGAGCTCGGCCAAGAAGGAGGCGCCGGCAACCTCATCATTTGCGAAGTTGTACAACTTCATATCCAAGAAGAACTTCTCAACGAAAACGGCCTCATCGACCAACACAAAATCGATCTCGTTGCGCGCATGGGCGGCGATTGGTATTGCAGAGCCAATTCGGCATCTATGTTTGAAATCAAAAAGCCCATCACCACTTGCGGCATTGGCTACGACGCGCTGCCCGAAGACATCAAGAGCAGTCAGGTGCTGAGCGCCAACGACCTCGGCCAATTGGCAGGCATCGAAGAACTGCCTAACGAAACCGATGTCAACGAATATAAATTACTCGAACTCTCCACCCTTTTTCTCGAACTTGAGCACGACGCCAGCGCCTTAGAAGCCGCCTTGCATCACAGTGCACACGAACTCCTCGCTCATAATAAGTTAGAAGAAGCGTGGCTCACCCTTTTATCTTTTAATAACTAACCACAAGTCCATGTTTAAATTCACCGGCACCGTTAAGGTCATACAAGAAACACAACGCATTTCTGAAAAATTCCAAAAACGCGAATTCGTTGTTACCGACACCACCTCGATGTATCCACAAGATATTATTTTTCAAACTACCCAAGACAAATGTAGCTTACTAGATCAGTTTCAAGTCAACGACAACGTAGAGGTTTCTTTTAATTTGCGTGGCCGCGAATGGACCAGCCCCCAAGGTGAGGTCAAGTATTTCAATACCATAGAAGCATGGCGCATCGAGAAACAAGGTCAAAGCCAACCAATGGGAATGCCTAGCAACGGGCCTTCCGCCATGAACATGGGTTCTGAGCCACTTCCGGGCACCAGCTCAAGCGCTGCAGCTGAAGAAGAAGACGACCTTCCTTTCTAAGTAACTTGCTAAAATAAGCCCAAAGCCAAGCCGCTTCCGAGTAAAATACTTAGCAGCTTGAGCAAATTGAATTTGTGATTTTCGGTGGTTTCAAAAATTATAGTGGTTGAGATGTGTAAGAACATTCCAACCACTACCGCCAAAATCAATTGAACATTCATGCCCAACTGTTCGGTGGTAATCACAAGCCCCAACAAAACCCCAATTGGAGTCATGAGACCAAATGCCAATAAAATCAACCAAGCCCCACTACGCTTGATTTTGGTAGCCAATAAAAGTGTCATGAGCGCAATGGCCACTGGCACCTGATGAAAAATAATTCCCCACAAGAAACTACCATTAAACGGCACCTGGCTCTCAGGGTCAATCCCAATTTGCAGCATGTTTCCGAGTGGAATCCCTTCAATGACCGAGTGAACAGAAAGTGAAATAAATAAAGTCCAAGGCATTGCCTGCCCTTTGTGTACGTGCACATGCCCATGCTCGATACCACCAGAAAAATATTCCAAAACCAACTGGACTAAAAAGCCCAATAATATGAAAACGCCCACCTGAAAAACAGGTAAGGCTTCGTGTGCATGGTGTGCGTGCCCTTGATGCGCGCCATACAACTCAGGCAATAAGTGTTGGAAAATGACAGCCAATAAAAAGCCACCGCTGAAAGCCAGCGCCAGTTTGATGTATTGATTTTTGTTGGTCGCATTTAAGTAACTCACAATGGCACCACCCAATACTACCGAACCAATCAAAAGGAGCTCTACAGTGTAAAAATTCATGCTTTCTTTTTTGCAATCAGGATCAGGCGCTCACTTGTGTTTTTATCAAAAGGTGTCAAGTGATAAGACCCGAAGGTTTCTATTATGTCAAAATCTGCCGCAAGCAAAGACTCAAAATCGTTTTTAGACAGTGCCTGAACGCGTTCGGTAAAAACACCAATTTGCGTTTGATCTTGTGCAGCAAGGACTTCGATTTGCTTGTAAATATGGGTATCGTTGTGCCAGCGCTTGATATCAAAGACCACGCCTTCGCGTTCGATGGTCTCGGCCTGTTTTAAATTGGCACAAACTTTTGTGGCATTTAAAAAATCGATCACTAGCAAGCCGTTAGCAGTCAGCATCATTGAAAGTGCTTTGCAAACCGCTTGGTTCTCGGCTAAGGTGTCAAAATAACCAAAACTCGTAAACAAATTGAATACCGCGTCAAAAGGAGAAGTTTCCATCGCTTGACGCATGTCGTGCACACAAAAGGCGACATTTTTGACGCCTAACTTTTCTGCTTGTTCTTGTGCTGCTAGAATGCTGTTGGGGGCTAAGTCGGCACCTATTACCTCAAAACCCATTTGGGCCAGCGTAAGCGAATGCCTGCCTTTACCACAGGCGAGATCAAGGACACGCGCGGTACTTGGCAAATCTAGTTTTTGGACTAAATGATCTAAAAAGAGCTTTGCTTCGTTGTCGTCGCGGTACTGATACAACAAATGATAATACGGGGAATCAAACCAAGTGGCGAACCATTCTTTTTGTGGCATGCTGCAAATTTACAACTTTCTTTTCCTAATTTCGGGACATGTTACAGATTGGGCTGAGCGGCGGTATTGGATCAGGAAAAAGCACTATTGCTATGGTGCTCGAAAAAATGGGCTATCCTGTTTTCTACTCGGATCAAGTGGCCAAAAGACTTTACGACGAACACCCCGTGCTCCAAAAGCAATTGGTGCATTTATTGGGTCCAGAAGTATATCGAGATGGCCAATTAAACAAGCAATTTTTATCCGAACAACTCTTTTCGAATGCCGAATTGAAAGCGCAAGTTTCAGCGCTCGTACATCCTATTGTGAGAAGTAAATTTGAAAATTGGGCCCAACAACAAACGTCCGATTTGGTCTTCAATGAAGCGGCTATTCTGTTCGAGACCGGTGCTTATCTGTTATTTGATGCCACCATTTTGGTCATGGCTCCCCTTGAAACAAGAATAGAACGGGTTCAAAAAAGAGACAGTCTCTCTCGGGAAGAGGTACTCAAGCGGATTGCCAACCAATGGACGGACGCGAAAAAAATGGAACTCACGCCACATCACATCATCAATGACGGCAGGCCATTATTGCTACAAATTGAAAAATTACTGACCGTTTTTAGTACACCATCTTAATGTCTATACTGCGGTCCTGCTGCAGTTTGATGGCACATTCTTCAAAGCTTGGCGCACTTAGTTTAGGGCGGAGGTTATTTGAAAATGCATAAGCCTCGGTTGGAATACCAAAAAAGTTTTTATCGCAGATTTTGTTGTGGTTTTCGTCGTGGTACACTACAATAGCATATTTACCAGCCTCTAGATCTTTAAATGTGTGGCTAACCGTGCCTTTTTGGGCATCCAAGCGATATAAACGATGGGTTTTACCCGCCTGTGTAAACACATCCGGATTTTTGTAGAGTGCAAATTCAATGAGGCCTTTATTGTTGGCAATATTGGACACCTCGATGCGCAAATCATAAGTCGCCGCAGGAAAATTTGTTTCTATCATTGGATGGAAAGACGTCAGAAAGAAAAGCAATCCGAAAGCAAAAGGAAATAATAATTTTGTCATGGACACTATTTTACTCGGAGAGGCGGATGTTCAACCCTAAATTGAATTGTAGGTTCTTAAGATTAAAAGATTCATTGTTGAACAGCTGCTGCCATTCGTTGTAGGCACCTACTTCTAAACCGTTGCTGAGGTCGCGAAAACCGCGGTAAGCACTGGCCCTGACGCCAATTCTTTTGGTGGCATTCCATTGGAAGTACGCAAAATAACCCATGTCCAGCTTGGCTTGGGTGTTTTCGCCCACTTCTGTAGACAAGAGCTCGGTGCCAATGGCATTCGGATAATATGCGTAGAACTCTTTTTGCATTTGGCCTTGGAGGCGATAACGGTATTGCATGCCGCCACCTAAGTGCAGACTCAAGATTTTGAGCTCGAGTCCGAGCGGAAGGGTGAGCAGTTCGCCTGTGACGGTTTTATTACATTGCAACAAAAAGGATGTTCCAGACAAATCAGTTGCCCATTCGGTGCTTTGATACGCTTGATTTTGATGTGCGTACCCTAAGCCGCTGTAAAGGGTCAGGACTTTTAGGGCTGTATACCCAAACTGAACTTCGCCACCGGCAGTGCCGCGCCAAAACGAGACCGGATCAAAAGGCTGGGCAGCCAATTGGCTTGCCGCCTGAATTTCTTGCTTATTGGCGCCAACTTCTGCCTGAAGATACCAACGCCATTGGGCGCTGGTACTAAAGGCAAGGATTGTAAAAAGACAAAACGAGACTACCGCACGCATGTCTTAACCTAAAAACGGATAACGGTAATCGGCCGGCGGCACAAAGGTTTCTTTGATGGTACGGGCTGAAGTCCAGCGCATGAGGTTCATGGCTGCACCTGCTTTGTCGTTGGTACCCGATCCGCGCGCGCCGCCAAAAGGCTGTTGGCCTACCACTGCACCAGTTGGTTTGTCGTTGATGTAGAAATTACCGGCTGCATGCATGAGTTTTTCATTGGCCAATTGGATCGCATAGCGGTCTGTGGCAATGATAGAACCCGTGAGCGCGTATTCCGAAGTTTGATCGACGAGGTCGAGTGTTTCGGAGAAGTGCGCATCTGGATACACGTAAATAGTGAGCACAGGACCGAATATTTCTTCAACCATGGTTCGGAATTGAGGATTGGTGGTCACAACAGTGGTTGGTGCAATGTAGTAACCCACAGATTTGTCGTAGGTACCGCCAGTGATGATTTCGGCGTCTGGCTGCGTTTTCACGTAATCGATGTAGGTCGCAATTTTGTCGAAAGCGCGCTCGTCTATCACCGCGTTGACAAAATTGGATGGGTCTTCTGGACTACCTTGCTTGAAGGAGTTGACTTGCGTCACTAAAATTTCTTTGACCGCTGGCCAGAGGCTTTCCGGAATGTATGCTCTAGAAGCTGCCGAACATTTTTGACCTTGGAATTCAAAGGCACCGCGAGAAAGCGCTGTGGCTACTTCTGCTGCATTGGCGCTGTTGTGAACCATAACGAAGTCTTTGCCACCGGTTTCACCCACGATGCGTGGGTAAGAGCGGTAGTTTTCGATGTTGTGCGCAATGTTTTTCCAGAGCTGACGGAATACGCCTGTAGAACCCGTAAAATGAAGGCCTGCAAAGGCTTTGTGTGCAAAGATAACTTTGCCAGCTTCTGGGCCATCTACGGTCACCATATTGACCACACCTGCTGGCAAGCCGGCTGCCTCAAAAAGCTCCATGATGACTTGTGCAGAATAAATTTGGCTGTCTGCTGGCTTCCAGACCACTACATTGCCCATCATGGCAGGCGCCGCACAGAGATTGGCCGCAATTGAGGTAAAGTTGAATGGCGTGAGGGCAAAAATAAAGCCTTCTAAAGGGCGGTATTCGAGACGATTCCACATACCGGGCAGCGAATCAGGCTGCTCGCTGTAGATCTGGGTCAGGTACTGGACATTGAAACGGAAAAAGTCGATGAGCTCACAGGCTGCATCGATTTCGGCTTGGAATACATTTTTAGACTGCGCGAGCATTGTAGCTGCATTGATGCGGTCGCGAAACGGGCCTGCCAAGAGGTCTGCTGCGCGCAAGAAAACAGCTGCGCGGTCTTGCCATGGGAGCGCCGCCCAAGCAGACTTCGCTGCCAAAGCTGCGTCGATGGCGGCCGCTACGTGCGATGCATCGCCCTGATTGAAATAGCCCAACACCTGCTGGTGGTCGTGGGGCATGGTCAGTGCTTTCTTATTGGCAGTAGTGACTTTATTGGCGCCAATGTACATCGGCACATCTATTGGACTGCGGTCCTTGAATTCTTGGTATTTGGCCATTAAAGAAGCGCGCTCCGGAGAGCCTGGCGCATAAGATTTAACGGGTTCGTTGACGGCCACCGGGACCTTAAAAAATGCGTTTGACATATGAATGATGAATTAGTGGAACAAATTTACAAAAACTTGGCATGCAAGAAGGTAAGGCAGGTCAGCATCTTAACTGAACCAGATGTCGCGAATGAGCTCTTCGCCAATAAACTGATTGCAGCGCCCTATAATGATTTGCTTGCCATGAAAAAGCTCGTCACGCATGACGCTCGAATCAATTTTGAGGTAGAGGGTGTTGTTTTCGATGCGGATATCAGTGGTACGCTTGGCTACTGCTGGGCCCATGAGTTCGGGCCAGGCCGCGATGAGGTCATAGGCCTTCATTTTGTCTTGTAAGCCATAGGCTTTCATGATCCGGCTCACGAGCGTCGAGAGCGGCTTTTCTTCTTGTTCGCGTTTGTTGTCGGGATTCATAGAGCGAGGGCTTGTTGGTCTTTGATTTGGAAAAGTTTGGTTTCGCCAGGCAATTGGGCAAAAAGTGCTTGCATGCGCGCGGGGTCGGTATCGGTGATGAGCACTTGGCCAAAGTAGTCTGCACTCACGAGCGCAATGAGGCGTGCCACGCGTTCGTTGTCTAGTTTATCGAAGATGTCGTCTAACAGGAGCACCGGTTTTTGGCCTTTGTGCTGCTTGAGCCAATCAAATTGCGAAAGGCGCAGCGCAATAATAAATGATTTTTGCTGGCCTTGGGAGCCGAATTTTTTTACGGGGTGGCCTTTGATACTGAAAAGTAAGTCGTCTTTGTGGATACCCACATTGGTGTATTGCGTAAGCGCATCTTTTTTGGCCGAAGCCTGCAGCAAATCGGCAAACGAGCCTTCTGACAGTTGAGAGCGGTAAGCGATGTCGACTTCTTCTGCGTTTTGGCCAATTTCTTGGTAAAAGCGCTTGAAAACCGGGATGAACTCTGCTAAAAAGGCCTTGCGCTGCGCGTGGATGTAATTGCCGCTCGGAATGAGCTGGGCGTCCCATACCTCAATGGCGTCGGGGTCGAATAAGCGGTGCTCGTGCATGTTGCGCAAGACCGCATGGCGCTGCTCCAACAAGCGCGCGTAGCGCTGGATTTCTTCTAAATAGGTTTTATCGAGTTGAGCTAAAATGCCGTCCATCCATTTGCGGCGCAGCTCAGAACCTTCAGCAATGAGGTCGCCATCATAGGGAGAAATGAAAACCACTGGCAATTTGCCGATGTGAGCCGTGAGTTTTTCGTAGGCTTTTTTGTTCCACTTCACTTGTTTTTTGACACCTGCCTTGTAGGCAATTTGCACCTCGCAGGCTTTCTGATCGAGCTCCCATTGGCTGGAAATGGCAAAAAAGGCTTGATCGAAGCGCAAATTGTGGCGGTCATTGACGTTGAGATAGCTTTTGCACATGCTCAGGTAGTAGACTGCATCTAGGATGTTGGTCTTGCCGGCGCCATTGGGGCCAACAATGCCGTTGATGCCCGGCACGAAGTCGAGTTCGAGATCGGGGTAGTTCTTGTAATTGACCAGATGCAAGTGCGAAAGGTGCATGAAACAAAGATACGGAATAACTACCTTTGCCTCATGACGCGATCCCAAATAATCCGAGCGCATTTGGCGTTGCTAGTGGTGAATCTCTTTTATGGAGCCAACCACGTTTTGGCAAAGGGCGTGATGCCACAGTACCTAGACCCCAACACCTTCATTTTATTGCGCGTGAGCGGAGCCGTTTTACTGTTCTGGGTCTTGCTATTGTCGCAAAAAAGAAAGCCCGTAGACCGCTCCGACTACTGGCGTTTTCTTGCAGCGGGTTTGTTTGGCGTGGCCATCAATCAGCTCTTCTTCTTTCACGGGCTCAATTTGTCTTCGGCGCTCAATGCTGGCATCATTATGGCGCTCAACCCCATAATGGTTGTGGTACTTGCCGCGTTTGTTACGAGAGAAAAATTTACTGTTCCAAAATACACCGGTATCGCCATTGGAGCGGTTGGCGCCATTTTACTCACCCTGAGTTCGGGAAAGCTACCTGGCGCATCATCGTTGGGCGACCTATACTTATTGATCAATGCCCTCAGCTACGCGTTGTATTTAGTGCTCTCCAAGCCGCTCTTACTCAAATACAGCCCCATCCAAGTAATCACATATGTGTTTACCATTGGCCTGATATTACTTTTACTCTTCCCGCCTACTTGGTCCAACCTATCTAATGTCGATTTCAAACAAATTCCGGCTAGCGCTTGGTACAAAATTACTTACGTGATCATCGGCGTGACCTTCCTGACCTACTTACTCACCATTTTTGGACTCAAATATGTGAGTGCAACGGTTTCTGCAGCTTATATTTACACGCAACCGGTCATGGTCATGGGCTTTGCGGTCTTGTTTTCAGCGCTCGGTTGGGCAGCAGACTACACCCACACCATTACAGCCGAACGATTGTTGTATATGTTGTTTATTTTTACAGGTGTTTATTTAGTTTCTTTCTACAAAGCCCAAAAATGAAAATCACATTTCTTCTTTTCTTGCTCGCTTGTGCCCACTCGCTTTTTGCCCAAAAACCAGCCCTTGACTTCAAGGCCTACGACACGTGGAAACGCCTCGAAAAGGAACAAATATCCAAAAACGGAAACCTCATCACTTACGAATTGACCTTTTTGAGGGCGAATTCGATACTACATATTTTCAATCAGCAGACCCAAAAACATGATTCCATTACGAGAGCAAACAATGCACTCATTGCATTGGATGAATCCTACATTGCCTGGAAAATGAGCCCAGACTATGACTCGCTTCGAGCGCAAGAACTCGATAAACTCGATAAAAAAAAGTGGGACAAAGACTCGCTCTTTATCCAGCATTTCGCTCAAGATACCATTTACAAATTCGCTAAACTCAAGCAGGTACAACAAGCTGAAAATGCTCCTGTACTGGCGTTTTTACATGAAGTGAGCCCTAAAAAAGTGGAGCCCGTCGCCGTTAAGAAATATGAAAAATACTTGTTCTGGAAAAAACCTGCACCCACGCCAAAAGTGAATCCTTTCAAGACCGATGGTCAACGTTTAGTTGTTTACACATCGGGTGAAAGCGCCTTTCCATTTTTGGACAGCATTACGTCCTTTGCCCTGAGCCCTGACGGTTCAAAAGTGGCCGTCATCAAGCAGCGCAAAGTAAAGCTAGACTCCATGCAGGTGCGTATATACGCCACCAAAGACCTGCTCTTACTCAAAGAATTTGAGGCCCAACCAAGTGCAACTGAGCTCACCTGGAGCCCCAATAGCCAAGTGCTCTCTTTTTTGTACAGCCCCGACACAGCCGCTGTTAAAAATTTCCACCTGACCTTATTCGATTTGAAAACATTGCAGCAACAAGATTTCGGCGACTCCACCGATTTCGACAAAAACGCAAATGGTGTGTATCAGGCTGTGGCAAACGGCCGCAAACCACAATTCAGCGACGACAGCCGCTACCTTTATTTTGGCCTTCGCGAGCGTCAAATTTTCCAGAAAGACACCTTGCTCGAACGCGAAAAAGTAAACATCGACATCTGGCACTACCAAGACCTTCAGATACAGCCACAGCAACTCCTGCAAAAAGACCAAGCCTTGAAAAGAGGTTTGCTCTGCGTTTACGACTTGCAAAATGACCGACTGACCCCACTCGAAAACGACACCCTTAACGTTGCGCTCGACCTCCACATGACTGCTCCGTATTTAGTGGCGACCAATTCCGATCCGTATGCAATTCAAGCCCAATGGGAAGCGCCATCCAAAGCAGATTACTACAGAATTTCAGTAGAGACGGGGCAAAAAGTCTTGTTAGGCAAAGGCTTGAGCTACACTGGCGAACTCTCTGCCGACGGGCGCTTTTTTAGCTATTTTATCTCGGACAAACAACAATGGATGCTCCTCGACATCGAAAAAGAAAGCCGCACTTGCATGAATTGCAGTCGCAAAGACCTCGTTTGGACCGAAGACCTGAATGGCCAACCCATGGCGGCAGGGCCTGTGGGTTTTGTAGGTTATACCAAAGACGCCAAAACGGTTTGTTTGCAGTCTGAATTCGACTTCTGGACTTACGACGTCGCTATCAAAACACTGCAAAGTGTCTCCAATGAAGCAGCTACAAAAGACCAAATTGAACTGCGCTTTACGCGTTACAACCAAGATTCAGCCTGGCTCAATTTCCAGGAGGGCTACTTTATTGGCTTGCGCAAATCCAATAAAAATGAGTTACTCTATTTCTTTGACAAGGGGCAAATCCAACCAAAAATGGAAGTAGCGCAGCGCATTTCTGGACTTCAAAAAGCGGAAAGCCAAGACCAATTCCTCTTGCGCAAAATGGATGTGCGCACCTACCCAGACCTTTGGTTGCATGGCTCAGACTTCACTAACGGCGCACAAATTTCAGTAGCCAATCCGCAGCAAATTGAGTACAATTGGGCCACTGTGGAATGCGTCAAATGGAAAGCCTACGACGGGCAAATGCTCGAAGGACTGCTCTACAAACCCGAAAACTACAACCCCAATCAAAAATATCCATTGCTGTTTTATTACTACGAACTCAACTCAGACAACCTACACAATTACCAAGCGCCAAAACCTTCGGCGAGCATCATCAATCCTACAGAATATGCCAGCGGTGGTTACTTGGTGTTTGTTCCAGACATTCGCTACCAAGCGGGCAAGCCTGCGCAGGGCGCCTACAACAGCATCATGAGTGCGGCAGATTACCTACTCAAGAACTACCCCATCGACGACAAGCGCATGGGCTTGCAAGGCCAAAGTTGGGGCGGCTACCAAAGCGCGATGCTCATTACCATGACCACGCGTTTTGCCGCAGCCATGGCCGGTGCTCCGGTGAGCAATATGATTTCAGCTTACGGTGGCATTCGCTGGGGCAGCGGGCTCAACCGTCAGTTTCAGTACGAAAGTACCCAAAGTCGGATTGGCGCTACTATCTGGCAAAAGCCGGACTTATACGTAGAAAACTCGCCTTTGTTCCATTTGCCAAAGGTGCAAACACCACTTTTGATCATGGCCAATGACAAAGACGGCGCTGTACCATGGTACCAAGGCATCGAACTCTACAATGGTCTACGGCGCCTGAACAAGCCTTGCTGGATGCTCAATTACAACGAAGACGACCACAACCTCACCAAACTCGCCAACAAATACGACCTCTCAATTCGCATGCGTCAGTTCTTTGACCACTACCTCATGAATGCACCCGCTCCGACCTGGATGACCACAGGTATTCCGGCTACACAAAAAGGACAAACCCTTGGCTATGAGTAAGTTTTACCAACGCTTCACTTTGCTCTCCTTGCTTGTGGTGTGGATTGCCATCACTTATTTGTCATTGAAGAGCGCGAGCCATTCAAGCCCCATTCGGATCAATGATAAAATCGGCCATTTTATTGCTTATGCCGTACTGAGCATACATGCCTTGGCCTTTTTTCAATTTCAAAAAAAGAAACACATTTTCTGGCTCGTCCTGACTTTAGTCGGCTACGGCCTTTTGATGGAAATTTTACAAGGATTTGTGCCGGGCAGAGAAGTTTCTGCCTACGACTTACTGGCCAACAGCATGGGCGTCGGCATTGGCCTGACTTGTTTTACTTTATGGAGAAGATATCGTCGATACCGAACCAACGGTTGACGACAAAACCCTCGGCGTAATTATAGCCAGCAGGGCGGCCCATTTCGAGCATGCGCCCTTTCAAGAAATCAAAGAAGAGTTCTCCTGAAATGGGGGTATTGGGTTCGGCTGAGTTCGGATCAAAAAACTGCGTGCGATAAGCTTTGATAGCGGCAATTTTTTGATCGAGATAAGGCGAAACATCGTGGACAAACGAAGGCGTTTGCAAATAATCTTGGATGTAGTGCAATACCAATTGAGGACGATGCGCGGTTTGTGGGGTGCCGTTGTGCGACGTATGGATTTTGCGCAGGCCGGCTAAAAAGCAAGCCTCGGCCACCATGTGGCCAGCTCTGGCGTGGTCTGGGTGGCGATCTGCGAGCGCATTGGCCAGCACAATTTGGGGTTGGTACAAACGGATTTGCTCAATAATTTGAAGCTTTGCGGCTTGGTTGTTTTCGAAGAAACCGTCGGCAAGGCGCAAATTGCAGCGGTGCTGGACACCTAAAATGGTGGCCGCTGCGGCCGCTTCTTCATACCTGCTTTCTACGGTGCCACGCGTGCCGAGTTCACCTTCTGTGAGGTCGACAATACCAATGGTCTTGCCTTGGGCCGCAT
>JBIIZO010000111.1:0-7588 GCA_044346245.1 Crocinitomicaceae bacterium | reverse complement strand
TACGATGCTGGTATCGGCGCTTTGATCGGCGGTTATCCAAGTGCACTTGTAGACCGCGTGGGCGATGTCGATCCATCACAAATGAGTTCTGATTTCTTTACCCGTTTGCAAACCGCTCCAAAAGGCGTGCTTACCAATGGCGCAACCTGGGATCCAGCAACGCGCGTTCTCAACGTTTCAGTGAGCACCGAAATGCTGCAAGCCACTACAGGTGCTTACAAAGTAGCCTGTGTCTTGACAGAAGACGGCGTGACAGGCACAGGATCAGGGTACAATCAATCGAATGCTTATGCTGGCGGCAACAATGGCGCAATGGGCGGTTTTGAGAGCTTGCCAAGCCCAGTTCCCGCTGCACAAATGGTTTACGATCATGTGGCGCGCGCTATTGCACCTAGCTTTACCGGGCAAACAGGCGTGATTGCTGCCACAACAACAGTTGGCGACAACTACACCGCAAACTTCAGCTTTACCTTACCTGCAACTTGGGATGAAACCCAAATGCACATCGTGGGTATGCTCATCGATCCACAAGGAAAAATTGACAACGCTGGTTATACCAACATCAATGAAGCTGTTCAGAATGGTTATGTTGGTCTGAGCGAACTCATTGGTTCGGTTAACTTAGAGCAAATGCTCACGGTTGCGCCAAACCCTGCAACTGATTTTGCAAACATCACGCTGCACATTCCTACAGCTGCGCCCGTGAGTGTAGTTGTACTCGACGCAAAAGGTGGCATTTTGCAAGCGCGCCAGTTTGGCAGTCTTCAGGGCGATTTCGAAATCGGATTCAACACGAGTAACTATGCACCAGGTCTTTACATTGTAGAGCTGCAAATGAATGGCCAACGCGTTCAAAAGAAATTGGTTATCAGATAAGCTGACTACTCCAATAGATTCAAAAAAAGAGCCGCAATTAGCGGCTCTTTTTATTTTACAGTAATCACTTTGATGCTTGCTTTTACCTTTTCGGCGGTCCGGCGGACGTCGTCCATGTGGGCCGCACTGATCGTAACGTGCCCCATCTTGCGAAAAGGTTTGGTGTGGCTCTTGCCGTATAAATGTGGATGCACACCAGGCAATTTCAAGATTTCTTCGAGCCCTTGGTAATAAACGGGGCCTTCATGGCCTTTTTCGCCAACGAGGTTGAGCATAGCGCCCGCACTATGGAGTTGGGTAGCGCCGAGCGGTAAGTTGAGAATAGCGCGTAAATGCTGCTCAAATTGGGAACAACGTGCAATTTCTATGGTATGATGCCCGCTGTTGTGCGGCCTTGGTGCAATTTCATTGACGAGGAGTTCGCCTTCTTTGGTCAGGAATAACTCAACGGCGAGCAGCCCCACCATATCGAGTTTTTCAATGATGTCGGTGGCAATTTGCTGTGCTTTCGCTTCAATTTGTTCAGAAACTGCAGCAGGTGAAAATAAAAATTCTACCAGATTGGCCTCGGGGTTGAACTCGCACTCAACCAGCGGGAAACAGTTGGTTTGGCCAGCCTCGTTGCGCGCAACAATGACCGATAATTCTTTGGCGAAAGGAATGCACTGCTCGAATATGGAAGGTTCAGTAAAACTCGTACTGAATTGACTCGTTTCTTGAATGATGTTGACACCTTTGCCGTCGTAGCCACCTGTTCGGAGCTTGTGCACGACCGGTAAACCAAACGGATTAATGAAAGGTGCAGCGGGATCGCAAAACACAAAAGGTGCCGTTGGGATATTGTTGTCTAGGTAAAATTGTTTTTGCAGGCCTTTGTCTCGGATGAGTTCGAGGATGTGCGGCTGCGGAAAAACTTTAACGCCTTGCTTTTCGAGTTCGCGCAGGGCATCGGTATTGACGTTTTCGATTTCTACGGTGAGGAGGTCTTTGTTTTGACCAAAAGCCATTACGGTGTTGTAATCGGTGAGTGAACCAACTTCAAAACTGTAGGCAATAGCAGCGCAGGGAGCTGTTGGGTCGGGGTCGAGCATATGCAATTGAATGTCCAAACTATTGGCTGCTTGGATGAGCATGCGCCCCAACTGACCACCGCCGAGCACGCCAATTTGTAGTTCCCTACCGTACCATGTTTTTGTCATGCCGCAAAGATACGTTTAAAATTGTACCTTTGTACGACGATGCGTACAGTGGTTCACATACACGGCCTTTCTTTCGCGCCCTTCATTTCGGAAACGACAATACAAACGCGCATTAAAGAATTGGTAAGTCAGTTGGATACTGACTACACAGGCAAGGATCCTATATTCTTAGCGGTGCTCAATGGTGCGTTTATGTTTGCCTCTGATTTGTTCAAGCAATTGCAGTGCAAGCCGGAGCTTACTTTTGTAAAGGTGAGTTCTTATGTCGGCACGCAGTCTAGTGGAAGGGTAGACGAGCTCATCGGCTTGCAAACCGCCCTCAAAGACCGCCATGTCATCATCATCGAAGACATCCTCGACACCGGCGTCACCATGGACAAAATTTTTACCTTGCTTCAGACCGAACAACCCGCTTCAATGGCTGTTTGTGCGCTTTTACTGAAGCCAGATTCTTATAAAGGAAAACATCAACCCCAATATATTGGCTTTGAGATAGAAGATCGCTTTGTGGTCGGTTATGGCCTCGACTACAAAGAACACGGTCGTGAACTTCCAGCTGTTTATCAATTAATCAATTAGTTATGTTAAATATTGTACTTTTTGGCCCTCCAGGAGCAGGTAAAGGAACCCAATCCGAAAGACTCATCGAAAAATATGGTCTTGTACATTTATCCACCGGCGATGTCTTTCGCGCCAATATCAAAGGCGAAACCGAACTCGGCAAGCTAGCCAAAAGCTACATGGACGCAGGCCAGCTCGTACCCGATGAGGTTACGATCAATATGCTGCGCTCAGAAGTTGTCAAGCACGACGCCCCAAAAGGCTTTATCTTCGACGGCTTTCCGCGCACCAACGCCCAAGCGCAAGCCCTCGACGAATTTTTGGCAAGTCTTCAAACTGAAATTTCATTGATGTTGGCCCTCGAAGTCGAAGAAAACGAACTCAAAACACGTTTGCTCAAAAGAGCAGAATTCTCTGGCCGTCCGGACGACGCTGACCCGGCAGTCATTGAAAAACGCATTACCGTATACAATAACGAGACCGCCCCAGTAAAGGCATTTTACCAAGCTCAACACAAATTTGTTGCCATCGATGGCATTGGTAGCATCGACGAAATCACTCAACGTTTATTCTCTGCCATAGATACAAACAACTAAATGGCTTCAGATAACTTTGTTGATTACGTAAAAATTCACTGTACCTCCGGTAACGGTGGTGGCGGTTCTACCCACTTCAGACGCGAAAAATACATTCCAAAAGGAGGTCCTGATGGAGGTGATGGCGGCCGTGGCGGACACGTCTATTTGCGTGGCAACAAACAACTCTGGACGCTCCTGCATCTCAAGTTTAAAAAACACATCAAGGCCGGACACGGCGCTCATGGCTCAGGCAACCTCAAAACGGGTTCGCAAGGTGAAGACGTCTACATCGACGTGCCGCTTGGCACCCTAGCCAAAGACGGTGAAACCGGTGAAGTCCTCTTTGAAATTACCGAAGACGGCGAAGAGCGCATCATTCAGCGCGGTGGCCGCGGTGGCATGGGCAATAACCATTTCAAATCTCCAACCAATCAAACGCCGCGCCACGCCCAACCAGGCGAAGAGGGCATTGAAAGCTGGAAAATCCTCGAGCTCAAAATCTTGGCTGACGTCGGATTGGTGGGCTTCCCAAATGCAGGTAAAAGTACTTTGCTATCTGTGCTTTCTTCGGCTAAACCCGAAATCGGCGACTATCCGTTTACGACTTTGCGCCCCAATTTAGGAATTGTTTCTTACCGCGATTTTCGCTCGTTCATTATGGCCGATATTCCGGGTATCATCGAGGGGGCGCACGCAGGTAAAGGCCTAGGCTTGCGCTTTTTGCGCCATATCGAACGCAATTCACTATTGCTCTTCATGCTGCCAGCAGATTCCGACGACATCCAAAAAGAATACAACATTCTCTTGAATGAACTCAAGCAATACAACCCTGAGCTATTGCACAAAGAACGCTTGTTGGCCATCACCAAATCCGATATGCTCGACGACGAACTCAAGGCAGAAATCAGCAAAGACCTACCTGCCATTCCACATGTATTTATTTCTTCCGTTGCCCAACAAGGCCTCACGGAGCTCAAAGACTTGATCTGGAAGCACCTCAATCATGACTGAATTTCTATTTCGTCTTGATTATGGCTTGTTGTTGCGCATCAATGCGCTGCATGCGCCTTGGCTCGACGAAATCATGTGGGTGCTTTCTTCCAAATGGATCAATTTTCCTTTGGCTCTTTGCATCTTGTTGTTGCTCAAAAGTCAGTTTTCTTGGAAAAAAACGAGCCTTATCTTTTTATTAGCGCTCGTAGTGGTATCCTTGACGGATGTCATTTCTACCCAACTTTTCAAAGATTATTTTGAAAGATTGCGTCCTTCGCACGACCCAATTGTACACGACTACTTGCATTTTTATATGATAGGCCCCAATGATCCTTATTTGGGTGGGCAGTTTGGCTTTGTGTCGTCACATGCAGCTAATTTAGCCGCTATGTTTGCCTTTACCTTGCCTTATCTGAAAAAGTATCCCTTTTCGATTTATGTACTTTGTATTTACGTTTTTTTGGTGGCCTACAGTCGCGTGTACCTCGGTGTGCATTTTCCAGCTGATGTGTTTTGCGGCGCTTTGTTAGGCGCATTTATCGGTTGGCTATTTAGGCGATATTTATTTGCTCAATTGATAGCCAAATGGGACTAAAAACAGTATTATTGGTTTTTGTAGGAGGTGGCTTGGGCAGCATTTTGCGTTGGTTTTTGGCGCGCGTGTTGCCGATTGACAAAACTATTTTTCCGTGGTCTACTTTGCTGAGTAATGTCATCGCAAGTTTGCTATTGGCTGTGCTCATTTTTCAATTCAAGGACCATCCGAAATGGACAAGCCTACAACCGCTCATTGTAGTGGGTTTCTGCGGAGGTTTGTCTACGTTTAGTACGTTTTCCTTTGAGAATTATCAGCTCCTACAACAAGGGCAACTGGCCTTGTTTGGACTCAATATCTTTGTTTCGCTTACTTTGGGTCTGCTTGCGTTTTGGTTCTTGGCGCGCCTTTGAGGGCCGCACTAAAGTCTCAATGATTTTCTGACCTTCGCTTTTTCCTTTCGCACTTTTGCGGATGTCCCAAAGAAATTTGCGTTCCTCTTTTCTCGCATCTTTCGGATCTACGACAGGCAAGGGGTAGTCTCGCCCCAATTTAAACTTGTAGAGGCCCATATCCATTTCAGTCATTTTCCACGGCTCATGAATATACGGCAGCGGAAGTTCAGCGAGTTCAGGAACCCATTGTTTGATGAAAACCGCATCTGGATCGTGTTTGTAGCTATTGTGCACAGGATTGTACACTCGGATGGTGTTGACGCCAGTGGTGCCGGCCTGCATCTGAAATTGCGGGTAATGTATGCCCGGTTCAAAATCCAAAAAGAGATTGGCCAAATGATTGACGCCATCTTGCCAGTTTTGCAGTAAATGATGACACAAAAAAGAGACCACCAGGGCCCGCATCCGAAAATTGATCCAGCCCGTTTGCTGCAAACAGCGCATGTTGGCATCTACCAGCGGAAAGCCAGTTGTTCCGGTTTTCCAGGCGGCGAGTAAGGCGTCGTCTTTCGAATAGCTCAATCCTTCATACGCTTTGTTGATGCAGTGCGTGGCATAAGTACAATCGGTTTCAAACTTTTGAATAAAATGACAATGCCAATGCAGGCGGGTCAGGAAAGCGTCGAGGTTTTGTTTGTTTTGAGGCTCTTTGAGGTAAGCAGAGCTGGCCCGTACCACTTGGCGAATCGATAGATTGCCCCAGGCTAAAAAAGGGGAGAGGCGGCTGCAACTCTTTCTGCTCATAGCTGGTTTGGAGATGCCTTTTTGGTAGAACCAACTTCTTTTCTCTAAGAAATCAGCAAGGTAACGATGGGCATAGTAAGGCCCCGCTTTTTGAAAGCTTTCGGGGTAAGCTTCAAGTTGCGCTAAAAGGGCCTCTGACGGTTGAAAGGGGTGCTCCCAAGCCGCGATTTTGTTTGCGGGGTTTGGTGTAAAATGCAAGATGGGGCTGTTCACATAGGCAAACCAAGATTTGTCCCAGTTTTTGCGGTTTTTGAGACCGCGTACAATACCGTCTCGCTGAAATTCTGTCCAAGCGATCTGCTCTTGCTTGAAAAAAGCTTGCAGCGCGCGGTCTCGGGTAAAGGTTCTTGGCGGCCCAGACTCTTGGTAGCTCCAGACGGCTTTGATGTCAAATTCGCTGTGCAAACGTTCAAAAACATCAGTGGCCTCGCCCATGCAAATGTGGATTTTTCTACCAATTTGAGCCAATTCTTTGTTGATTTGCAGTACAGATGCATACTGAAATTGCCAATGGCGCAAGGCGTTTTCAGGAGCCGCCCATTCTTGGGGCTCAAGAAGCCAAATGTAGAGGAGTGCTAAGTTACTTTGCTCTGCTGCGCACAATGCGGCGTGGTCTTGGAGGCGCAAGTCTCGCTTGAACCAAACCACACCTATTTCAGTTTTCACGGCGCAGGTGTTTTTGAACTTTTTTCCAGTAATTGAAAAAAGACCCCGGTTTTTCTTCGCTCAGAGGCCACAGCCAAGCTCTCTGATCTACATTGACGCCATAGGACGCAGTCAGGGGGTGTTCCTTTGTAAATGTATTTTGTAAGTTGAGTCTTGATTGCAGTTCATCCCACGTGCCCACTACCAGCTGTATATTTGGAATTAGGACCTTTGCGAGGTCGTTGATCCAGTTGAATATAGCCTCGCTAAAAGGGTAGTTGTCCCAGTGTTGGAGGTCCCAGAATAAAATGTTGTTGGCAGTTGTTGTGTTTCTCCAATTCGGGTCAAGGTGATATGGCGTGTAAAGATGCGTAGGAAGGGTGGTGTCTATCAACGCCGTATTTGTTCGGTTTGGTTCGAATAGATAATTGGGTGTCTGCCAAGTAGCAGCAATGCGGAGGGCGGGTAGCTCTTCATAGGAATTATCGAGCGGACTCCCTTTTTGGGTGCTGCCGGTGTATTTGTTGATGTTGTCTTGGTTGGCGTAATATACTTTGGGTGCGTTGGCGCCGCAAACCCATTGCCAACTGAGGTGATTGCTCGCTGCATCGGCGTCGCAGAGTTGGCCAAAGAACCATTTGGCAGCGGTGCGCCAATGTGCACCGTAATGGTTGCAGACGAGCGCAGCCAAATACATGCGCAGGTGATTGTGCATGTAACCGGTTGCTCTGAGTTCGCGCAGCGCGTCGTCAATGGCCTGAATACCGGTGTTGGCCTCTAAAATGGCTGTTGGCAGTTGTTGGTCGTTGTGGATATAATGTTGCGCAGCGCGCGCTTCAAGTTGTGGGTCGTGGTGCTGCCAAACCCTTTGGGAATGGTCTCGCCAGCAAAGTTCCATGAGAAAGGCCTCCATTTCATATAGCGTAAATCCCCTCTCGCGCAAGCGTTCGTATACTTGGCGGGTAGAGATGACGCCTCTTGACAAATAGGCAGACAGCTTGG
>JBIIZO010000110.1:0-7590 GCA_044346245.1 Crocinitomicaceae bacterium | reverse complement strand
CCGCCTTGCATCATGTTGGCGCTGCCATCGGTATTGGGTTCGAGGTGAATGAATTTACCGTAACCAAATTTTTGCGTCCAATTGGGCATGGTTTGCGGCAAAATATGGCTGTGCATATCGATTTTGAGCATGGGTGATTTTTTTAGGTTTACGAAGATACAAAAAAGCTCAGAGCTGTACTTCCATGATATAGTCGTCCATGACAAAACCGTTGCCGATGTCAAAAACCGCTTCTTCTCTTACCTGAAAACCCAATTGGAGATAGAAATTTTTGGCCGGATTTACTTTGTTGACCTGCAGAAAAATAGCCTTGCACCGAGTTGTTGCTGCGCGTTCCTTTGCTTTTTGAACCAAAGCGCGGCCAGCTCCTTTGCCTTGGAAATCGGTCAGTACATACAGTTTATTGATTTTCAGCTGCCGTTTGAACACCGCATGCGCCCCATTGACCCATTCCAACGCCATAAACCCGATGTCTTGGCCATCGCTTGCTAAGATGTAAAATTCGTGTCCTACTGTTTGTTGCTTTTGAAGCGTCTCAGCGCTGTACATCCAGTTGAGCATGAAGTCAATTTGAGCTGGGCTAATGATATTGGCGTAGGCCTGAGGCCAAATCTGCCGTGCTAAACTTTCTAGAATTGGAAGTTCGTTTGTGCTCGCCAGTCGGATGTCCATGTTAGATTTTGACGAAAGGTGCTTGCTGGATGCGTCCGTTCTGCTGCAAACGCACGTAGTAGGTGCCGGTAGGTAGGTCTTGAACAGACATTTTGCCGTTTTCAATAGCAACCCAAAAGCGTTTGCCATCTAGCCCTACGATTTCAGCAAATTCGGGTAGCTCAACAATGGTAAAATGCAGGTAGTGTTGGACGGGGTTGGGATAGACCGACCACTCTAAGATAGGCGCAGCTTCTAACAAACCAAGTGTTTGCACAGCGAGCTGAACGGCAGCGTAGGCATTGATCTTGCCAGCGCCCCACTGCGGGCTCCCTTCTGTTGGGATCACGCCGGTGTAGTTGTCTTGACGCGCAGTTTGCATGATGATTTCCTTGACCTGTGCTGCAGATAAATACGGATTGGCTTCTAGCATGAGGGCCACCACGCCAGCCACCATTGGTGAAGCCATTGAGGTGCCTGAGAATTTGGCAAAATGATAAGTGCTGCCGTTGAAACTTGTATTAGCTACGCTGGTGTAGTTGCCGGTGGTGAAGGATGAAATGGCAGAGGCAATGGCAACGCCTGGCGCGGCGATGTCGGGCTTCATGGCGCCATCATAGCGCGGACCTTTACTCGAAAACGAGGCCAATGCACCGCCCACCAAAGAGCCGGAGCTGGTGGCGTATTGGGAGGCGTAAGCACCAACGCTAATGACGTCGTCGGCACAAGAAGGCTCGCTGATGCCATTTTGGTTGTCGCCGCCTGTAGTGCCGCTGCCTGCTGCCAAAAAGGCCATGCCCCAGTTGCCCACATCGGTGCTGAGCTCGGTGACGTTCCAATAATGAACGGTGCCGCTACTCGCTTGCGATTTGAGTTGAATGCGCAAGCTGGCATTCGTGTTTTTGATGCGCAAGCGCATTTGAGGTTTGCCGTTGAGCGGATGCGCTGCGTCGGCAGAAATGTTGTACCAGATGGTGTCTTGGTTCACGACCAAAAAGGTGTCTATGTAGCCGGTCGTGCTTGCGGTGCTGTAGTAAGGGCTTTCTGCCAATTGGACGTTGGCGCTATTGGTAACAATAATGCCGTTGGCAAAGCTTTGGTTGGCCTCGCCCCAAGCATGAATGCTCTGGCCCCACATATTGGGGTTGGCTGCGTAGTCGTAGAATTCGATTCTGGACTTGAGTTGGTCGTTGTTGAAGGTTTTTTTGAGGTGGAAGTTGACGTTGCCGTTATTGCCTCCAGAATTGACAAACACAACCCCTAAGTTGCTGAATGCCGTAATAGCTTGACTCAAAATAGAAGTGCCATCTAGGGTACCAAAATGATAGAGCCCCCAACTCATGTTCACCACCAAACGTTTGTCGGCAGCCAGCGCTTTTTGATACATCCATTGCCAAGCGTCTAGCACAGCGCCTTCGTCTACCAAAAACGTGACAAACAAAAATTGTGCTTCATAGGCCACGCCGCGATACGGACTCGTTGCGCCTGCGCCACCGGCAATGCCAGCAACGTGTGTACCATGCGTGCCGTAGCTGTAAATATTGGAGGTGTCGCTGCCAGCTGCCAAAAGGCTAGGGGTGTCTGCGTATTCGGTTCCGTAATTGAAGCCGTTGGGTGCGGGGCCACTTGTTTTGAATTGATCCCATGCGGCGTAAATGCGATGTTGCTGTAGCAAGGTATCGTAAAAAACGGGGTGTGTGTAGTCAAAACCCCAATCGGTTACGCCAATGAGTACATCTTTGCCTGCGTAGCCTTGCGGAAGGCCAATGCCTGCGTGAACGGAGTCGGCATGGAGGTCTTTGACGGCTTTGTCCAGGTTAGGATTGATGCGCCCCGCGATTTCAAGGTAATCTAAGCCTTTGAGCGCAGCCAAGGCGGCTAGCTTTTGGAGTGGAACTTTGAGTGAAAGCAGGCCTGCGATAGGTTTTTGAAACAAAATGCGCTGCCATTGCAGTTCTTCTGCTTTGAATTGGGTGTTGCAGCGACCGAGCATGGATAAATACCAACGCCCGTCGATGTTGTAAATAGGATAGTTTGCTTGTAGTTGGGCTGAAACAGCGCCTTTTTGACGCAAGAGTTCGTTTTGAATTTGTTGGAGCTCGTGTTGGTCTGCTTGGCTCATTTTTGGAGCCGACCACGCCTGAAAACTTGATAAGCAGAGCGCGAGCGTTAAAAACAGTACAATTCGAGACATCTTCAAATATAAGGAAAATCCTTTATTTAACGCGTGCTGAATAGCAAATTTTTAGGTCTTCTGACTTTTTTGAGTGTCTGGTAATGGTCGTCTGCAGCGCGCTTGCCAATGGGGCACAGCAAGACGCTGTGAAGGCCCTGCGCATGGAGGTCGAGAAGCTGGTCTAGTGCTGCAGGGTCAAAGCCTTCCATAGGTGTGGCGTCGAGTTTGAGTAGGGCGCAGGCAGTCAGTAATTGGCCGAGTGCAATGTAAGCTTGCTTGCCGTTCCAGCTTTTGATATCGGCCGCGGCCTTTTGACCAATTGCGGTATGCAAATGGTTTCTAAATCCTTTGATTTGCTCCTCGGCCATTGCGCGGGTGTCGCGCATGTTGTCGGCATGTTGGTCTAGGTAGGTGATGTCGAGGTCGTTTTTGGCGCAAAGCACAAGTACTGCTGCGGCGTCGACAATTTGTTGTTGGTTCCAGGCAAGCGTCTTGATTTGGTCGCGCAAGGCGCTGTCTTCAATCCAGATAAAGTGTAGCGGCTGAAGTCCGTAACTAGTTGGTGTAAGTTGCAGCACGCGTTCTATCGTCTCTTTGTCGTTGGCGTCTAGCTGTTGGTTCGCGTCAAATTTTTTGGTGGCATAGCGCCATTCGAGTGCTTGGATAAGTTGGTCTTTCATGGCTTTAGTTCATTGGTACTTCAATGACAAGTATTTTGCTGTTTTGTTCCATCTGGATGTCGATCTGTTCGGTTTCGCTGATTCCTAGCGCATCTCTGCTTTGTAGGCGTTGGTCTCCTATCAGAATTTCACCTTCAATGACCATTAGGTAAATGCCGTTTTTCTGTTTGTTGATGGCGTAGTTTGCGGTGGTTTGGGCACTAAACTCCCCTAAAGAAATCCAGGCGTCTTGGTGGATCCAGGTTGCTAGATTACTTTCTTGTGGGCCAACAAGCGCCGTAAAAGCTCCTGATTTGATATCGTATTTCCTTTGCGCATAGCGCGGCGTCACTTGTTTTTGATTGGGAAAAATCCAGATCTGAAATAAATTGAGTTCTTGGTCTGGTTTGGGGTTGAATTCGCTGTGGTAGATACCCGTTCCTGCAGACATCACTTGCACTTCGCCCGTCTCGATGATTTCACTAAAACCCATGCTGTCTTGGTGTTGAATGGCACCACTTA
The DNA here is from genome assembly GCA_044346245.1 of Crocinitomicaceae bacterium. GTDB lineage: Bacteria > Bacteroidota > Bacteroidia > Flavobacteriales_D > Crocinitomicaceae > UBA952. The sequence goes on along the minus strand of JBIIZO010000110.1, from coordinate 3,582 downwards.
ATGGAATGGTAATGATTTCCATGTTGTCGTGGGGGTGCTTACCAAAGCCCATTCCGCCTGCAACGATGTCGTCGTTGAGCACGCGCAACATGCCAAAATGAATGCGCTCCGGATTGTACCAAGAGGCAAAACTAAATGAATGCTTGGCGTTGAGCCAGCCGTGGTCGGCGTGTCCGCGAGAAGCAGCAGAATGAAATACGGTTTTCATGGTGTTTTTTTGTGCAAAGTAAAGGATAGAACGGTGCTTAATTCAATAACACATGTTAATTCTTTTTGTTGGGAGTTGTTGGTCATTGGTAGAAATTGTGCAATTTCGTTATATGGTATTGAGTCGTTTTTGGCTGGTCATTTTCATCAGCTCTATTTTATTTGTCCTTTTTGCTGTGTTTTCAGGGCAGTTTTACAGTATTGATTACGTCTTGAACGGCAAAAAAGACGACCCCATTCTCATCAAAGAAACCTACCATTGGAAATTGCCTCACAGCTACGTTGAAAACATGGCTCGGGCCGATAACGATACTTACATTGTAGATAAAAATCCTTCAGACCCAGACACCACATACGTCATGAAGGAAAAGACCGTTATGGTTTATTCCGGGGTGCAGAAATCCGACGGATTATTGGTGACGGCAAAGAATAGCTTATTTGAACTGATTTTACCCTTGATGGCCTATTTGGCCTTTTTTGCGGGTATCATGCAACTGCTCATCGATTCTGGCGCCACCGAACGTTTGGCCAAACGCCTGAGTCCGTTTTTCTCTAAAGTGTTTCCGCAAGTGCCAGCAGGGCATCCGTCGATCACCTACATGACTATGAATTTTTCGGCTAATTTCCTCGGCCTAGACTCCGCTGCCACGCCGTTTGGCCTCAAAGCCATGGAGAGTTTACAAGAACTCAATACAGAAAAAGAAAAGGCTTCTGATGCGCAAATCATGTTTTTGTGCCTACACGCTGCGGGGCTGACCCTCATCCCTACTTCCATAATTGGTTACCGCGCAGCCGCAAACGCCGCCAATCCGGCAGATGTCATGCTGCCGTGTATCATTACTTCTTTTATTGGCACTTTAGCGGCATTCTTTATAGTTGGTTTGCGCCAGCGCATTTCCTTCAAAAGCGGTTTGTTGTTGGGTGTCATTATGGCCATTATCGGCGCTATTTTTGGCCTGCTTTTTTATGTGGGTTCCCTCAATTTGGTCGAAAAGAATTACTTCACGGGTAATTTTTCAGGTATTTTACTCTTTGCGATCATCTTACTGACTTTGCTTTTTGCATTTAAAAATGAAGCGCGTTTCAAGGAAAAAGACACCACTGTTTTTGATGCATTTGTAGAAGGTGCGCGCTCAGGTTTGGATACCGGCGTCAAGATTTTTCCCTATGTGCTCGGCATGCTTGTAGCCATTTCCGTTTTCCGCAATTCTGGCTTATTCGAAGTAATAGCAGGTGGTATTTCAGAAGTTTTTAGGTATGTGGGCGTGAGTAAAGAAATCACCGACTCATTGCCAGTGGCCTTATTGCGGCCTTTCAGTAGTTCTGGATCAAGAGGTTTCATGCTCGATGCCATGAATCAGTTTGGGCCAGATAGTTTGGCTGGAAGGCTGTCTTCTATTTTTCAGTGTTCGGCTGAAACCACTTTTTATGTCATTGCCGTCTATTTTGGCTCAATTCAAGTGCGCAACACGCGCTATACCCTCGGCACCATGCTTTTGGTGGATCTCATTTGTGTACTCACCGCTATTGGCGTAGCACTCTGGTTTTTCTAAACAATGAAGGCGAACACACTTTCTTATCCTTCACTCGTGATCCTCGCTTGGGCTAAAGCAGTGGAGGGTCATGACGAACTGCACAATTGGTTGCAAGCAAATGGCTACCCAGAACTCTGGATGGCCACCCAAGCCATACGCCTACACGACCCTGCAAGGCAATGGTTGCTCAAAAACGGTTACCCCGAGCTCATGGCCATGATCAGTGCGGCAGAAGGAAACGAGAAGGCGCAAAAATGGTTGCAACAATTTGGCTACGATGTGTTGTATCAAATCGCTATGGCGGTAGAGCACGAGCAAGAGAGCTGGTTTTGGCTCCGAAAAAACACGAGCCCAGAATTGATTATTTTGGCTAAATCTATACAGGTCATTAAGGACCGCATTGAGGAAAACCACAATGACGTCCATGCCATTCACAAAGATTTATAGCCAAAAAAAATACGTGCACTTGTGGATGCACGTACTTTTAGTATTTCAAGAAGATCTTGTCTTAATTGCGTGAATACCTCAGTAGCTTATAGCAACATGGCAGCTGGTTGCTCCATGTAGGTCTTGAAGGTTTGTAAGAAGGCTGCTCCAGAAGCACCATCTACGGCGCGGTGGTCACAAGATAGCGTCACTTTCATGACGTTTCCTGGTACAACCTGACCATTCTTCACTACTGGTACTGCTTTGATGCCTCCAATCGCTAAAATACAAGCGTCAGGTGGGTTCACAATTGCTGTAAACGATTCAATGCCGAACATACCGAGGTTAGAGATGGTGAAGGTGTTGCCTTCCCAATCGCTCGGTTGTAATTTTTTGTCTTTGGCTTTCTGTGCAAATTCTCTGACCTCAGCAGAAATTTGGGTGAGGCCTTTGCCGTCGGCAAAACGCACAACAGGAACAAGTAGACCATCTTCTACGGCAACTGCGACACCAATATTGACGTGGTCATTGCGGCGAATGAAATCGCCCATCCAGGCGCTATTCACAGCTGGGTGCTTGCGCAAGGCCATGGCCACAGCTTTGATCACTATGTCGTTGAAAGATACTTTGACGCCATCGAGGCTGTTGAGGCCTTTGCGGATCGCCATTGCGGCATCCATGTCGATGTCTAAAGTGAGGTAGAAGTGAGGTGCTGTAAATTTGCTCTCTGCCAAGCGGCGCGCGATGGTTTTGCGCATTTGCGAAACGGGCTCGTCAGTATACGAAACAGTTCCCATAGGAGCTGCGCTGTAAGCTGGCGCGTTTGCGGCAGGGGTATAAGGTACATAATGATCGACGTCGCGCTTCACGATGCGGCCGTTTTCACCGGTGCCACCCACAGCATGGATATCGATGCCGCGTTCTGCTGCCATCTTTTTGGCCAATGGAGAAGCAAAAACACGGTCTGAGTTGTTGGCAACAGCTACAGGAGCTGGTGCGGGCGCAGCAACTGGTGCTGGGCTCGGTGCAGGAGTGCTGACAGGAGCGGCTACAGGCGCTGCAGCAGCAGGGGCCGCTTCAGGTGTGGCAGCAGGAGCAGGCGCACCTGCATTGGCTAAAATGCCAGAGATGTCTTCACCGGCTTCACCGATAATGGCAAGCACGCTATTGACGGGCGCAGTTTTTCCGGTTTCTACACCAATGTGTAACAGAACACCATCGTAAAAAGACTCAAATTCCATAGTGGCTTTGTCTGTTTCGATCTCGGCGAGTACTTCACCGGATTTCACTGCATCACCAACGTTTTTTGTCCAGGCGGCAACAACACCTTCTGTCATGGTGTCGCTTAATTTGGGCATGTATACTACTTCAGCCATGTCTTTTTATTTGGGTTTTAGTATTCTTTGATATAAGG
>JBIIZO010000109.1:0-7623 GCA_044346245.1 Crocinitomicaceae bacterium | reverse complement strand
TGGGATTAAATTGAGTTGGTCTAGCGGGACGTCTTGGTTCAACGCATTCAGGAATTCTGCAAAATTAATGGGGTAGAGGTAGAGCATATTGACCCGACCAACCGGAAAACTCTTTACTTTTTTAAGTGCGTGTTCAAGTAGTGATCCGGCAGCAATAACGTGTATTTCAGGTTCGAATTCATAAAAATAGCGAAGTAGTGCAATGGCTTCTGGTGATTCTTGAATTTCATCGATAAAGATGAGTGTTTCGGCTTTTTCAGAACTAGCAATATTTCGAGAAATCAGGAGGGCTTCAATAATTGTTTTGATTTGCCCGTACTCAGTAAAGAAGCGGAGGTCTTCTTTGAGTTCAAGATTGAGTAAGACTGCGTGTTTGTATGTTTGCGCTAGTTTTCTAATGAGTGTTGTTTTGCCAACCTGTCTTGCGCCTCTTACTATAAGTGGTTTTCGGTCTGAACTGTTTTTCCAGCTCAACAACTCACTAAAAACATGTCTATCGATATTCATCACGAACTTATTTGAGGTCAAATGTAACAAAATAAGGGTAAAATATCTAAATTTTGTCACATAATAAGGGTAAAATATCTCTATTTTTGTAACAAAATAAGGGTAAAATTTATAAATAGTGTCACAAAATAAGGGTAAAATTTCTCCAATTTTGTCACAAAATAAGGGTAAATGCGACTTGAGGATCGTCTATTATCAGTGCTACGGGTGCGGCGCTCGATCCGATAACCCAAACTTATAGTAGTGAATAGCAATAAGTTGAATGTAGAAACAGCTTCATTGCAAAGCGGCGTGTACTTTTTGGAAGTGCAGACGGTAAGTGGTTTGGAGTTGGTGAAGGTGGTGAAGTAGGGGGGCTGATCACCGGAGCAACCACCGGAAATATATCCGAAATAATTCGTTTTTAATAAGGCTTAAGTGTTTGATATTAAGTGTTTAAATTGATATTATAAACACCGGAATAAACACCGGAATTAGTTTTGTTTTTTCTTGTTTTTCTTTGTAGTTTTGAAGCATGAATTCGAAACGAGAGTTTTACAAGACGCCTCAGGCAATGGAGCCATTGTTTCCAGAAGGTGACATCCGTCTTTTGGAGCATCTTGCTATTGAGCTAATTGAGCGCTCTGGTAGGCTTGAGTCGTGTATGCATCCGATTACCAAGAAAGCTGTTGCCGAGATTCTAAGGCCCATGAATAGTTATTATTCAAATCTCATCGAGGGGCATGATACGCATCCAATAGAAATTGCCAAAGCACTCAAAAACGATTATTCAACTGATAAAACCAAGCGGGATCTTCAATTAGAGGCGCTAGCCCATATTAATTTACATCGCGAAATCACTGAACAATTCAATTCAGCCTCAGCTCCTTGTCCTGTTTCAGAGGTCTTTATCAAAGGAATACATGAACAGTTTTATCGGCACTTACCAACTGATTTTAGATATGTCTATTCAAAAGAAGGGCAGATAAGGGAGGTAATTCCTGGTGCTTACCGTACGGAGGAGGTTGAAGTAGGGAGGCATATTGGCCCGTATTCCGGGAGCATCGATTCTTTTATGGATCGCTTTGTAACTTATTATAAACCAAGTGCAGTAGTGCAGCACGCTAAGGTCCGACAAGTAATTTCAATTGCGGCCTCTCATCACCGTTTGGCCTGGATACATCCCTTTCTCGATGGAAATGGCAGGGTTGTTCGCCTTTTTTCTGATGCTTGCTTTTTAAGTGAAAACTTAAATACAAATGGTCTTTGGTCTATATCTAGAGGTTTGTCAAGAAACAATTCAGCTTACAAAGTAAAGCTTGCCAATGCAGATTTAATCCGCTTTAATGACTACGACGGACGCGGAAATTTATCGAACAAAATGCTTATTGAATTTTGTACTTTCTTTTTACAAACTGCAATTGACCAAGTGAACTACATGCTGAATGTCTTGGATATAGACCATATGTTAGCGCGCATTCAGGCATTTACCGATTTAATGGTTTCACGCAGGAAATTAAAATCCGAAGCTAGGTATATTTTAGCCGATGTTTTTATGAAAGGAAAAATCTCCAAGTCCGATGCAGAACGTGTGTCCAATTTATCGGACAAAACAGCCAAAATAATGACTGATACACTTGAAGAGATGGGTTTACTTCGCAAGGAAAAGGAAGGTATTCACATGATGTACTATGTTAATTATTCTATTCAACTTTCACCTTTGTTTTTCCCGGGGCTCTATCCCAATGATAAAGAACTTGAAATGATCCTATCTATTCAGTAATTTTCTTTTTTTCGAATAGAAATCTTGTCTTGTTTGATGTCAATTGCTTCAAATATTTTCTCCTCCCGTTGTCCGTGATTTCACTTACTCCATCTTCCCCAATTCATCAAACTTCCCCTTCATGGTTGGGTTGCCGTGCGTCAGTTTTTTGATCGTGATTTCTTCTGCTTTGTCGTTGGCCAAACGCAAGTTTCTTTCGGAGCCCAGTAGGTTATCTCTGACCTTCGTCAGGTGCTCGATGGTTTTGTCGATTTCTTTGATGGCCATGTTGAATTTGTCTGAAGCGAGTTGGTAATTCTTGGCAAAACCGTCCTTGAATTTATTGAGGCGGTCTTCGAAATTGGTGACGTCGATATTTTGGGCTTTGACCAAAGCGAGTTCGGTGCGGTATTGCAAGGAGTTGAGGGCTGCGTTGCGCAGTAGGGTAATGATCGGGATGAATGCTTGCGGGCGCACCACATACATTTTGGGGTATTTGTACGAGACATCTACAATGCCGGCGTTGTAGAGTTCGTTTTCGGGCTCCAGTAGCGATACCAAGATGGCGTATTCGCAGCCTTTTTTGAGGCGGTCTTCGTGGAGTTTTTTGAAGAAATCTTCGTTCTTTTTCTTGGTGTTGCCTTCCTCTTGTTCGTTTTTCATTTCGAACATGATCGAGATGAATTCGGTGCCGTTGTCGTCAGATTCACGATAGATGTAGTCGCCTTTGGTGCCGGTAGAGGAGTCGTTGTCTTTTTCGAAATAGACGTTTTTATTGAAGGCGGTTGGCCTGATTTTATTGAATTCGATCTCGCAGTGCTGCTCTAAGCTTTCGCCCACCATTTTGGTAGAGAGCTTGGCTTTGAAGTCGCGCAGGCGCTCTATGGCTTCATCTTTGAGACGCAGTTCGTCGTTTTTGCGCTGTACCTCTGAGCGCAGCTTTTCCTCGAGCGCAGCCTTTTGGTTCTGCAGCTCCATGTCCTTGAGTTTTTTCTCGGTTTCGAGCTCGGAGGCCAGTTTGTTTTTGTCTTGTTCGATGACGGCAACCGCTTCTTTTACCGCCAAGCTTTTTTGAAGTTCAAAGGTGCCGAGTTGTGCTTTCAAATCAGCGAGTTCGGTCCCAACTTTGGCCTGTAAAGCGGCAAGTTCTGCATCTTTTTGACGCAAGGCAGTCTGTAATTTTTCATTCGCCTCGGCCTGCGCTATTTTCAAGCCATCTAGGCGCTGACGCTCGAGTGCTTGCTCGCGTTTCTGGAGCTCAACTTCAAATTCATGATTGCGCACCTGTTGAAGGATATCAGCATATCCGGCTTCGTCTAAGTTGAAAGATTTTTGGCAATGAGGACACTTGATTTCGTTCATGGGGGCGCTGGATTTTGGAAGAATTAAAGCTAAGGAATTTTTTTGGTTCGCTTCACATCCGCAATCAATTGAAAAGGTTGTTTGTTTTGTGCATAAAGCTCGCGTGGGGTGTAGTAGGGGAGACGCACGTATTCAGCCAAGCTGAGTTTGGTCGTTAGGAAGGCGTCCGCAGGATTTTCAGGGAAGTGCGTGAAAATAGCGTATTCCGGCTCGACATCAAACCAATCGGCATTGAACTGCTTGACGCATACCAGCTGCCCTTTAGAGCCCGTTACCCCGTATCCCTCGCCCCAAGTAGCGTCAAAAATGCGCCAGATGCCGTCAATTTCGATGGCGTTCCAGGCGTGGTTGGAATCTTCAAAATCATCTCCCTCCGTATAGCCGTAGCCTTTCGCATAACCGCTCACCGTTCTGATGTTCAGCCCCATGCGCAAGCCAAGCGCGGTATAGAGGTCGGCAAAACCTGCACAAACCGCTTTCTTGCTGCGCAGCACCCCCTCAGCACTGTTGTCGCCGTAGTTGCCCGAATTGTAGCTTTTGTCGTCGTAACTGATGTGTGCCGTGAGCCAAACGTAAATGCTGCGCGCCTTCTCCATGTCGTTGAAGGTCGCTTTCCGGAGGTATGTAGCCACTTCATCCAAACTCGTCTTGGCAGCCGAAGGGCAGGCCCGCGCATATGCGTCTATCGTTCCAAATTGTTTATTTTGAGCAGTAGTACGCCCAAAAACAGGGCGGGCACTCAACAAGAGCGCGCCCAGAAATAACAAGGCCACCACCACGGTGCCATACGGATTTTCTTGTGCTTTGTTGGCCGCACGATAGCGCGCCGTACGAGTCAAACGTTTCATGAGCTTTAGTTTATAGGGTTCGTGAGAAAGTTTGGAGCAGCTTCTCTACCCTGTAATGAAAAGTTTGGAGATGGTTACAGAATCAATGATTGAATTGGTATTCGTAGTCAATCTTTGTGTAATAAAACCTTAAAACGCAAGAAAGGCTCAATTGCGTATTTTTGAGAGACCAACAAGCATACTTGGTTGCTAATCAAAAAGTAAATAAAAAATATTTACTTGACCTACTGCACAATCTTCAATTCCGTTCGGCGGTTTTGTTGGTGTTCTTCGTCTGAGCACTCGATGTCGTTGGCGCAGCGGTTCTTGAGTTTGTATTCACCGTAGCCTTTTGCGATGATGCGGTCTGGGCTGATGCCGTTGCTGATGATGTAATTGACGCAGCTGTTGGAGCGTTGCTGAGAGAGCCATTCGTTGTAGGCGTCTATTCCGCGGGAGTCTGTGTGTGAAGAGAGCTCAACTTTAAAGTCGGTAGTTTTCATGTAGGCAATGAGTTTGTCTAGCTCCTTGATGCTCTCAGGTCGCAAATCCCATTTGTTGAAATCATAGAGAATGAGGTCGAGATTAATGAAGGTAGCCGAAGCGTTGGGCTTCATTTGGAGTTGGATGAGGTCGACTGCTTCACAAGAAAGACGGTCTTTGATGGAGATGTACTGATCTTTGTGGTTGATGGCAGTGATACACAATGAGTCTACCTGCAGGTTGGTGATATCGATACTGCCTTCTTTTTTGGTGACCATTTTACTGACTAATTTTTCGTTGGCATAGAGTTTTACCAATGCGCCGTCGAGGGGTTCACCTTTGTAGGATACAAGGTTCAGGACGCGCGTTTGGTTGGCGGGTGCAGCCTTGAGTAGGATGGTCTGATACGGATCGAGTTCGTTGGTGAAGCGCACGCTGTCTTTGAAGCCCGTTTGTGTATTGTGGTAGCAAGCAATGTATTGCTCGCCTATAAGCCCGATGAAATTGTCTTTACCGAAGTCGTCGGTGGTGAGTTTTTTGTAATAGCTGCCGTCTTGGTTGTAAATGTCGATAGTGGCATTAGCCAATGGTTTTTTAATACAATCTTGAAGTGCGAGCTCTACGTAGCGCTTTTGACCTTTTAGCTTGATGCTGTAGACTTCGTCTTTCCAGTTGTTGCGGTTCGAAGAAAAATAGCCTTTGCCGCTGAGGTCGTTGACCGAAAATGCGAAATCGTCGGCGTTGGAATTGACAGGATTGCCAATGTTTTTTGGAGTATTTTGGATGAGGTCTGATTGGAAAACATCTAAGCCCCCAAGACCCGGCCAACCGTTTGAGGAAAAATATAGATAGCCGTCGAGCGATACAAACGGGAAGTTCTCATCTCCTGGGGTATTGACTTTAGCACCGAGATTTTCTGGGGCCTCATAAGCCGATCCGTTCCACTTGCAGCGGTAAATATCTGCGCCGCCAAAGCCACCGGGCATATCGGAAGAAAAGTATAGGTTCAGAGAGTCGTCAACAACCCCATGTGCCACAGAATAACTCGGGTTGTTCCATTTGAATAGCGTTGTTGGGTTCCATTCGCCTTGGGTGTTTTCGTAGATGATCAACTGAAGGCGGTTGAACTTGACTTCGTTTTCTAAATCGATGGCTTCATGGTTACTGGTCATGTAGGCATAGCGATTTGACTTAGAAAAACTTACAGGGCCGTCATGCGGATTGGTGCGCTTGATTCCATTCCAAATTTGGTCTTTTTTACTGCCGTCTTTGGCGTAAATGATGTCGGTAAAATATTGGCCGGTCTTGCCATAAGTCCGGTTGACAAAACCTGAATTGTATTGTGTCGAGACATACAAAACGCCTTCAGGGTAGTCTGCAGCTGCAAACACTTCACCGGTTTCTGAACTTCTAAATATTTGGGCAGTATAGGGTGCCTGAATTGCCTTAGCCTCTGTAATTAAGGGCAGGTGTTTTTGCCAAGTCAGGAGTTGTGGATCTTGTGCAAATTTCTTCAAGCCAAGGTCTAGTGTTTGGGAGAGTTTGTCGCTATTTTTGGTTAATTGCAAGAGTTGAAGTTGGGTTATGAAGTCTTTGGGCTTGAGGTCCTTGCTATTTTTTGTGAACTTCAAAGACCATTCGAGTGCGGCCTCGTATTGTTCTGATTCGTAGGCTGCGGTAATGAGCTGACGCACCGTATGGGTGTCGATTTGCGTATTTTCTTGTGCAAGTTCAAGCCAAATCGGGTAAGATTCAATGAAGTTGTAGGATTTCGATAGCTTTTCAGCATATTGCTGCTTGTAGGATTGAGCCATGAAGCTGCTGCTCAGTGCAAAAAACGTAAAAATAGATAATAAACGCATCTTAAAAATATCTTGGGCTAATGAAAGCATTGAGTTTAGAACGGAGGTCAAAAGAGAGGCAGATTTCGTGACTGCCCCAGTTGCGGTAGAGTAGGCGGTTAAGCGGTAGCTCGTAGGCGTAGCCCAAAGACCAGCGGTCAGAAGGCGAATAAGCACAATTGAAACCAATGCCTTCATTGTAGCGATAAAGCACGCCTAGCCAAAACTGCTTGTACAAGAATGCAGAGACGTTTAAATCTAGGCTCAATGGTGCATTGGCCGTGTATTTGATCAAGATACTTGGTTTGATGTCGATTACTGTGTTGTAAGGTATGACCATGCCAGCAGTAAGGTAGGTGTGTCGTTGTAGGTAAGAATTGCTGATGGTGTCGAGGTTCCGTTGGATGAGGTGCGGTACGCTCAGTCCGATATACGCTTTTTTATGGTAGGCGTAAATGCCAGCTCCCAAATTGGGCTTGCTCAAGTTGTAACCTTGCACCATGTTAGGATCGTTGAGATCGGTAGCCAAAAGCGAAGAGAAATCAGCTTGGTTGTTCATCCAACCTCCAGACATTCCAAAGGAAAGACGCCATGGGCTGTTTTTAAACCTTAAATGATAAGAAGCATTGACGAGCGCCGCAACATTTGAACGCACACCAATTTTATCGTTATTTACAGTGAGTCCAATACCAAAATTTTTACGGTATATAGGTGCGTGAATGGATAAAAACTGCGAGCGCGGTGCGCCATCCCAACCCAACCATTGTGCGCGGTGCACAAGTGTGGCGTTCAAAGAACCACGGCTCCCTGCATAAGCTGGATTAAAGTGCAGCGGATTGAAAAAGTAAAGCGAAGACTGTGC
>JBIIZO010000012.1:0-24219 GCA_044346245.1 Crocinitomicaceae bacterium | reverse complement strand
GCTGGTATTTTGTTGTACAACTGGAAAAGCAGGATTCATGATGGTAGAGATGGGCGCATCTTTGAGTGAAGGGTCGTCTACCAATAATTGATACAAGTGGCTATCGTCAATGGAACCAACAAACTGCCCGTCTTTCATAAATGGGATTTGCGAAATATCGAAATTGCGCATTTTGGCAACGGCGTGTGAAACCAATTCTTCGGCGTACAAAGAAACCAATGGTTTGTTGGCGTGTTTGGCCACGAGGTCGCCTGCAGTGAGGAGTTCTTCTTCTAAAAAGCCGCGCTCGCGCATCCAGTCGTCATTGAAAATCTTGCCAATGTAGCGGCTACCGTGGTCGTGGAACAAGACCACTACTACATCATCTTTGGTGAGCTTATCGGCCATTTGCAACAAGCCTTTGATGGCAGAACCTGCTGAATTGCCGACAAAAATACCCTCTTCACGGGCCAATTTGCGTGTGTATACTGCGGCGTCTTTATCGGTGACCTTTTCAAAATGGTCAATGGTATCAAAATCGACGTTGGCAGGCAAGATGTCTTCGCCAATGCCTTCGGTGATGTAAGGATAGATTTCATTTTCGTCAAAAATGCCGGTTTCCTTGTATTTCTTGAATACAGATCCGTAGGTGTCTATTCCCCAAATCTTGATATTCGGATTTTTTTCCTTGAGGTACTTACCCACACCAGAAATGGTACCGCCCGTCCCTACACCCACAACAAAGTGCGTGATTTTACCTTCGGTTTGCTCCCAAATTTCGGGACCTGTTTGCTCGTAATGTGCCGTTCTATTGGACAAGTTATCGTACTGATTCACATACCAAGAGTTCGGGATTTCAGTAGCTAAACGGCGCGAGACCGAGTAATAAGATCTAGGATCTGTGGGTTCAACAGCCGTAGGGCAAACCACTACTTCGGCGCCAACAGCGCGCAAAATATCCATTTTCTCTTTGGATTGTTTGTCGTTGAGTACGCAGATAAGTTTGTAACCTTTGATGATGCATGCCAAAGCCAAACCCATACCAGTATTGCCTGATGTGCCTTCGATGACGGTGCCGCCCGGCTTCAGAATTCCGGCCTTTTCGGCATCTTCGATCATTTTGACAGCCATGCGGTCTTTGACGGAGTTGCCCGGATTGGTGGTTTCTATTTTAGCCAGTACTTGTGCCGGAATATGTTGGGTCAGTTTGTTGAGGCGTACCAGGGGCGTATTGCCAATGGTTTCGAGGATATTGTTGTAGACTTTCATGAATGATCTTTGGACAAAGTTAGTCATCTGTTTGAATTCATTAATTTTAGGGCATGTTAAAATTTAGAATTACACTCCTTTTGATCGTGTTTGCGCTTTATGCAAACAGTCAAACCTGTCCCATTTTGCCCACACCAGCCGTTTACCAAACCACTAATGGTCAGTTTGTAAGCAGTGGTAATTTGCTCATTGACCCGTCCAATTTGACACCCAATTTGGTAGACGCCTTCAAAAGTTATGCGCTGTGGTCAAAAGGGATTGAAGTGAGCCCGTTTGTCCAGAACCCGATGGTGCAGTTCAAAAAACTCACGAATGTCAAGCAAGACTCTTACAGCATCAATATTGCAGAGCGCATCACGATTTCGTATTCGAGTGAGGCCTCTTGCTTTTATGCTTGGGTTTCTCTGTTGCAATTGAGTTCGCAGCAAGAGGGTCAATTGAGTTTTCCAAAATGCTTCGTGAAAGACTACCCTAAATTTCAATGGCGCGGCCTGCACTTAGATGTGTCAAGACATTTTTTTACGGTAGCTGAAGTCAAGCGTTTTATTGATCTGATGGCCTATTATAAATTCAACACCCTGCATTGGCACCTCACTGATGACCAAGGTTGGCGCATCGAAATCAAAAAATATCCACTTTTGACCGAAGTGGGCGCTTGGCGCGATTCCACAGTTGAAAACCACTACAGCACACTGCCGCGCACCTATGACAAAACGCGCTATGGCGGCTTTTACACCCAAGAAGAAATCAAAGAAGTAGTGGCTTATGCAGGCGCACGTTTCATTGAAGTTGTGCCTGAAATTGAGATGCCAGGCCACGCCCGAGCTGCACTTGCCGCCTACCCGCAATTTTCTTGTAGCGGCCAAGTCCAAGGCGTAGAAGGCCTCTGGGGCATTTTCGACGATGTATTTTGTGCCAAAGAAGAAAGCATCCTTTTCCTGCAAGACGTCTTAAAGGAAGTCCTCCCGCTTTTTCCGAGTGCCTACGTTCATGTGGGTGGCGATGAAGCTCCGAAAACCAGGTGGGAATCCTGCCCGAAATGTCAGGCGGTCATGACTGCAAACGGCCTTCACGACGAACATGAACTTCAGAGCTATTTCATTGGCCGCATGGATGCATTTTTGACGCAAAATGGCAAAAAACTCATTGGCTGGGATGAAATCTTAGAAGGCGGGCTTTCGCCAAACGCTACTGTGATGTCGTGGCGCGGCTACGAAGGCGGAAAAGCCGCTGCCGCGCAAGGCCATTATGTGGTCATGTGCCCGGGCTCTCATTGTTATTTTGATCATTATCAAGGGCGCGGCGCCGAGGAACCCCTTGCCATTGGCGGCTTTACTTCTCTTGAAAAAGTTCTGTCCTTCAACCCGATTCCACCCGACATGAGCACCGCCGAGGCCGCTTACGTACTGGGCGCACAAGGCAACCTCTGGACCGAATACATCCCCAACATGGCACAACTGGAATACATGGCCTACCCAAGAGCCATCGCCTTGAGTACTGCGCTGTGGTCTGAGACGCCAACACCTTATGAAAATTTCCTCTCCGTCTTGACGAACTACCACTTTTCTTTTTTAGAAACACAAAAGGTGAATTTCTCCAAAAGCTGTCTGAAACCCAACTTGCAAACTTCCAGATCTGAAAATGGTGGCATCGTTATTCAGAAAACAGCCGCTAAAGGAATCATTGCTTATCCAGAATTACTTGCACAAATCAAGACGGCGAAAAGAAAAACCAAAACCATTCTCATTAAAGTAGATCAAGGCCCGAACTTGCCTACTAAAGAAATGAATATCATTGCGCACAAAGCGCTAGGTGCAAAAATCAATTTCAGCACCAAACCAAGTCCGAAATACGACAACGGCGACCTTACTATTGTAGATGGCCAATTGGCTGCACGCCCGTGGAAAGGCAACGAATGGCTGGGCTTTGACTCCGATAGCGTCTCTTTTGATATTGAGTTTGACAAACCCATCAAAGTCAAAGAATTGCGCATTCACACCCTTCACGACCCGAACAGCTGGATTTGGGCAGCCCAAACGTATAACATTTCTTTTGCCAAAACAGGCGTCGGCAATGGCATTGCGGACGGTTATTCAACTGAAGAAACGATTGTGATTGAAAACATCAATGACAGAACCAAAACGATTCATGTGGTTTTGTATGGTATTGGACACATTCCTTCAGGAAACCCAGGAGCTGGCAATGTTCCGTGGCTGTTCATCGATGAAATTGAAGTGCGCTAAGGAATGATACCCAAGCGCACGGCATGAACAATGATGCCTGCAGTATTGCGCACGTCTAGCTTTTCAATGATGCGCATTTTGTGTGTTTCTACCGTGCGCGGCGAAATTTGGAGGTCGTGGGCAATTTCTCGACAGGTTTTCTCCTGACAAATACCGCGGATGACGTCAATTTCTCGGGCAGTGATGCGCTCTAGGGTTCGGATGGTATGGCGCTCAGCATCGAGCATCCGCTTGGAATTGGGGTGCACGTAAGACTGCTGAAAAAAAACCTGTCGAAATGCGGCGACAGCCTCCTCTTGCATGTTCCATTTATTGACCACACCATGAAAGCCCCACTTGATATAAAGTGGAATGAGCGCCGACTTGAAATTGGGAACGAGCAGTAAAAACTTGGCATTGGGCCAAGCCGACATCCAAAAGTTGATATATACTTTGTCGAGCTCTTGTAAAAGTTCGGCGTCTATCATGATAACTTGAATACCAACCCCGGTATACCTCGCTCGAAAATCGCTCAAACTTGCCGACTCGCCCACCCATTCGAAATCGTTGCGCGGCTCCAAAAGCGCTCGCAAACCAGTTCTAAAAATTACATCAGATTCTACAAAAGCCACGCGAATGCGGGCACCCAAATAATTACTCATACGACTTGCATTTTAGTAGAGCCAAGGCTCTGGTTTAGGATTAATACAAGTAATGGTGTTTCATGACGCTAAAGTAAGATGAGTTGCCGAATTTGGCTTCCGTAGATTGACGGACAGCTTTTAAAAAAAGTTGCATGGGATAGAAATTCTGGGCAAATAAACCTTTAGGTCCTTTGGGATGTTCTATCTTTGTAGCATAAATAAAAATCACATCATGTCGCAAAGAAATTGGCAAAGCATCAAAAACTACCAAGACATCAAATTTGAATTCTTTGAAGGGATTGCAAAAATCTCCATCAACCGTCCGCAGGTATACAATGCGTTCAGACCAGAGACCAATTTTGAAATGCTAGACGCAATGGATATCTGCCGTGAGCGTCCAGACATCAATGTGGTTGTATTGACAGGTACCGGCGACAAAGCCTTTTGTTCGGGCGGAGACCAAAACGTCAAAGGCGTGGGCGGTTATATTTCAGAAAACGGGGTGCCGCGTCTCAACGTACTCGATTTACACAAAGCCATTCGCTCGCTGCCTAAACCCGTTATTGCTATGGTCAATGGTTATGCCATCGGCGGCGGTCACGTACTACACGTTGTTTGCGACCTCACTATTGCCTCTGAAAATGCCCGCTTTGGTCAGACCGGCCCTAAAGTAGGTAGCTTTGATGGCGGCTTTGGCTCCTCTTATTTGGCCCGCCACGTAGGTCAAAAGAAAGCGCGTGAAATCTGGTTTTTGTGTAACCAATATACTGCCGAAGAAGCCGAAAAAATGGGTATGGTCAACAAGGTTGTGCCTTTTGATCAACTCGAAGACACCGTTGTGGAATGGTCCAAAACCATCATGATGAGAAGTCCGCTCGCGATCCGCATGATCAAGCGCGCCATGAACGCCGAGCTCGATGGGCAACACGGCCTCATGGAACTCGCTGGCGATGCCACCCTACTCTACTATCTCACAGAAGAAGCGCAAGAAGGCAAACATGCCTTTTTGGAAAAGCGCGATCCTAATTTCCAACAATATCCCAAATTTCCGTAACCATGGATTTCAGCAATATCGAACCAAAAGCGCTGTGGCAACACTTTGGAGCGCTCAACGCAGTGCCACGTCCCTCTAAAAAAGAAGAACGCGTCATTGCCTTTATGAAAGCTTTTGGCGAAACACTGGGCCTAGAAACTTCCGTAGACCGCATTGGTAACGTCATCATCAAAAAGCCAGCAACTATTGGCATGGAAGCACGTCAGACCGTCATTTTACAGAGCCACCTCGATATGGTGCACCAAAAAAATGCACAAACTGTTTTTGACTTCGATGAGCAAGGCATCGACATGTTTCAAGACGGCGACTGGATCCGCGCAAAAGGAACTACACTCGGCGCCGACAACGGCATTGGCGTAGCAGCTATCATGGCGCTTTTAGCCAGCACCTCTATTCCACACCCCGCATTGGAAGCGTTTTTCACGATCGACGAAGAAACCGGCATGACAGGAGCCAAAGAAATGGATGCCAGCCTTTTGAGCGGCAGCATTCTCTTGAACCTCGATACCGAAGACGACGACGAACTTTCTGTGGGTTGTGCAGGCGGCATCGACACCAACACTACTTATAGCTATTTGCAAGAAGCCATTCAAAGTGGTTTTGAAACACTGCAAATCAATATTTCGGGCCTACTTGGCGGACACTCCGGCATGGACATCGATAAAGGACGCGGCAATGCCAACAAATGGATGGCGCGTTTATTATGGGAACTCCAACAGAACCAAACCATTCAATTGCTTTATTTTGATGGCGGCAGCTTGCGCAATGCCATTCCTAGAGAAGCTACCGCGCTAATTGCCGTTCAAAATGCAACGCAAGTACAAGAAGCAATTGCTGCCTTTGAGCAAACACTACGTGCGGAATACCACCTCATTGAACCATATTTCAAAATAGAATCAAGCCTTTCAAATAGCGATCTAAATGCAGTTTGTGCGTCAGACTTCAAACGCATCGTTGCGACACTTTGTAGCGTTCACAACGGCGTTTACCGCATGAGCCCAGACATCGCAGGCCTTGTAGAAACATCTTCTTCTTTGGCGCGCGTCATCATTGGAAAAGGCCTTTTCACTACGCAATCGCTCCAACGCAGTTCGGTAGAAAGCACCAAAACGGAAGTGAGCATGGCGCTGCGCTGCGCTTTTGAAAACATGGGCGCAACCGTTGAGCAAAGCGGCGACTACCCAGGTTGGAAACCCAATGCGCAGTCTCCAATTCTATCCAAAATGCGCGCACTTTACACCGAACTTTATGGCGAAGAGCCAAAGGTCAAGGCGTGTCATGCCGGCTTGGAATGCGGCTTACTGAGCGAAAAACTCCCTGGTGTGGATATGATTTCATTTGGCCCGAACATCCGCGCTGCCCACTCCCCTGACGAGTGCGTTCAAATTTCGTCGGTTCAAAAATTCTGGTCTTACCTTCTTGCAACACTTTCCCAAATTCCTAACGCGTAAGCAATACCAACTATGTCTCAAACGCTCCATACAATAGAAGAAGCTATTCTCGAAATCCAACAAGGACGCGTTGTCATTGTTGTAGACGACGAAGACCGCGAAAACGAAGGCGATTTTTTAACCGCTGCAAGAAATGCAACACCCGAGCTCATCAACTTCATGGCAACGCACGGGCGCGGCCTGATTTGTGCGCCAATTAGCGAAGAACGCTGCGATCAACTCGGCTTGGAACTCATGGTGCGCAATAATTCTGCCGCCTACGAAACGCCCTTTACCATTAGCGTAGACCTCATCGGACACGGTTGCACCACCGGCATTTCTGCAAGCGACCGCGCCAAAACCATTTTAGCCATGATCGACCCGGTTATCAGACCAGAAGAACTTGGCAAGCCAGGGCACATCTTTCCTTTGCGTGCGCGCAAAGGCGGTGTATTGCGCCGTGCCGGACACACCGAAGCAGCGGTAGATTTATCGCGTTTGGCAGGCTTTGAAGAAGCGGGTATCATCGTTGAAATCCTCAATGAAGACGGCTCCATGGCACGCCTTCCACAATTATTGGAAATCGCCAAGAAATTCGACCTCAAGATCATCAGTATCGCAGACCTCATTAAGTACCGCATTTCGCACGAATCCTTAATTGTAGAGCAAGTTCAGGTCGAAATGCCAACAGCCTATGGCGATTTTCAGTTGCGCGCCTTTAAAGACCAAAGCAACGATCAAGACCATTTGGTGCTCACCAAAGGCACCTGGACCGAAGACGAAGCTGTGTTGGTGCGCGTGCACTCTTCTTGCCTCACCGGTGACATCTTCGGCAGCTGCCGTTGCGACTGCGGTCCGCAGCTCCACAAAGCCATGAAACTCATCAATCAAGAAGGCAAGGGTGCCATTGTATACATGAACCAAGAAGGCCGCGGCATTGGTTTACTGAACAAACTCAAGGCCTACAAACTCCAAGAAGAAGGTTTAGACACCTATGAAGCCAATGAAAAACTTGGTTTCAAGCCAGACGAACGCGACTACGGCATCGGGGCGCAAATGCTGCGCGCTATTGGCATCCGCAAAATGAAACTGATGTCTAACAATCCGAAAAAACGCACTGGCCTCATCGGTTATGGACTAGAAATCATTGAGAATATTCCACTTGAAATTGAGAGTAATATCCACAACGAACGCTATCTAGAAACCAAACGCGACAAAGCTGGGCACACCATCAAACAGAACCACTAATGCTCGAAGCGAAAAGCATAGTCAAAAACTATGGTGAATTAGCCATTCTGAAAAGCATCAATCTTTCAGTAGCACCGGCTGAAATCATTTCTATTGTTGGCTCATCGGGTGCCGGAAAAACGACTTTGCTACAAATTTTAGGCACGCTAGATAGCCCCACAAACGGACAACTGCTCATTGAAGGCAAAAATCCCTTTACACTCAACGAAAAAGCGCTGGCGCACTTCAGAAACCAAAGACTAGGCTTTGTTTTTCAGTTTCACCAATTACTTCCCGAATTTACGGCGCTAGAAAACATTGCGCTGCCTGCCCTCATTGGTGGCAGCAACCAAACGGACGCCTTCAAAAAAGCACAATCTCTACTAGATCGCTTTGGTCTGGCAAGCCGCGCACAACACAAACCAGAAGCCCTATCGGGAGGCGAACAGCAGCGAATTGCTGTTGCCCGCGCCCTCATCAATGAACCTGCTTTGGTTTTTGCCGACGAACCATCTGGCAACCTCGACACCGAAAATGCCAATGCGTTGCACAACTTATTTCTGGCGCTACGCGAAGAAATGAAGCAAACTTTTGTGATCGTTACCCACAACACAAACTTTGCCCAAATGGCCGACCGCTGTTTAACCATGCAAGATGGACAATTCATTTAAGGGATCAACACTTGAACTGAAGGAATTTCTAGACTTCAAGGCCCAACAATACGAAGCCGCCCACTTTATTTCAACGGACCCCATTGCACTTGCCCACCGGTTTTCACAAAAAGAAGACATCGAAATCGTGGCATTTTTAATGGCGACAATCGCTTGGGGAAACCGCCAAAGCATCATCAAAAGCGGTGAAAAACTACTCGCTATTTTAGGGCCCTCACCGCATGAATACGTTCTGAACTACCATGACGATAGTTGTGGCGCATTTATACATCGCACCTTTAATCAAGTCGATTTAAATGGTTTTCTTTTGGGCCTCAAAAGTCTTTACCTCAATGGTGGTCTGCAAAAAGCATTTCAAACAAACAGCCCACTTTTAGATCAATACATTCTCAATTTTAGAGCGCAGTTCATTCCTTTTCTAGCAGTCAGGAGCCACAAACATGTTGCAGACCCCTCCAAAGGATCTGCCGCTAAAAGAATTGTGATGTTCTTGCGCTGGATGGTCAGGAGCCCGCAAAATGGCGTAGACTTTGGCCTCTGGGATCACATTCCACTCCACGCACTTCATGTGCCCCTTGATGTGCATACTGGAAACATTGCCCGAAAACTTGGACTGATCACGCGCAAACAAAATGATTGGCAAACCAATCTCGAACTCCAAGCAAAGCTACTTGAATTTGACCCGATAGATCCGGCCAAGTACGATTTTGCACTTTTTGGTTTAGGTGCTTTCGAAAAATTCTAACGCGGTAAAGTAAGGGGTGTAAGGTGCAAATAAGACGCGAGGTCAGCACCTTTTAGCGTTTTGAGTACCAACGCGTCGTCTTCTAGTGTACGTATTTTAAATGACCACTTTTCTTTATTGATCTGGATGGTGAGTTGCTCTTTATCCTCATTGAAATTGAAGTGCCCTTTGTCATAAGCGCCTTTGTCAAAATCTCCAAAAGAGCCCACGAGCACTTCTCCCGTCACGTAAAAAACGAAGAGGATTTCTCCCCAAGCATTTTTGTGCACTTCGCCTTGCTCTTGTTGCTGCGTGCCTTTCAGCATCCAGACTTTGCTGTTGCCGCTACTCAAAAAATGGGTGTGGTCGGCACGGAAGGTTTGCTCTCCATTGATGCACGCGCTCAACAAAAGCAGTAGCAAACTAAAA
The DNA here is from genome assembly GCA_044346245.1 of Crocinitomicaceae bacterium. GTDB lineage: Bacteria > Bacteroidota > Bacteroidia > Flavobacteriales_D > Crocinitomicaceae > UBA952. The sequence goes on along the minus strand of JBIIZO010000012.1, from coordinate 14,570 downwards.
TACCAGCTGTTTTTCATTTAAGATTTGTAAGATTTCAGCCGATACCTCGGCTTGTTTTTCGGGCTTGATATTCGCGTCATTGATTTGCTCACAACGCACATACTGGTAACGGTTTTGCTTCCAAGTAAACAGACAATTGTAAAAATATTTCTGGCCTTCAAAGCGCTCAAAAAAACGGATCACGACGTCATTATAATTATTGGCCTGCGGGCGAAATTCGATGGGGTAGCCAATAAAACCATTTGCCTGAACCATCTGCTTGCCTTCTCGCTCATATACAACGAAACGACGCACTGGAAAACCATTGACACCTGCCTTCAAAAGCACCATGCAACCCTGCGCCACATCGAGTCCTTTTTTCAGCGGGAAGACCCGAAAATAATTGGGTGTACAAGACGGCCTGAGTAAATCATCACTCCACTGAACGGTGCTGTCGCACAATTTCAAGTCTTTCAACACTTTTGGTTCAGCCTTACTTGCAAAGGTATTCGTATTGAAATCTGTGCTCACTTGAATGCCCTCTACCTTTTCTATCTCCTCATTTTTCTTTTGAGGTTCTTGTATCTCATAACGGGAGTCGTTGACAAAATAAAGGACTACTAATAGTGCAAAAAGAATCCCGATTACCCAAAGTAGTTTTTTGTTTCTCATTTGTTAAAGATTGAAGTTGAAATTTGACGAGCAGCCTCAAAAGCATTGCTATCGATGGCATGATGAAGTTTTGCGGCTTGCGCAAAATGGAGCAGCGCTTCTGTCGCTAAATTACCTGTGAGTTCATCTTTGGCCATTGGGCAGCCACCAAAACCGCCAATTGCCGTATCAAAATGTTGGCAACCTCCTGCTATAACGGCCTCAATAAGGGCTTGTTCTTTGCCTTTCACCACATGAAGATGTGCAGCAAAGCGCAAATCACGGTATTGTGTGGTCAAGGTTTCAAAGAGCGTTTGAGCGGTTTGTGGTGTGGCACAACCGATGGTGTCGGAAAGCGCAAATTCGGAGATATCAAAGCGTTGATTGAGCTTTTCGACCCATTGCGCCACTAAATCAGATGACCAGTCATCACCGTAAGGATTTCCGAAGCCCATGGATAGATAGACGCGTAAATCTTTGTTTTGTTGGCGACAAACTGCATCGATTTCGGCTAATTGAAAAAGAGCTTGATCTAAGTTTGAATTGGTATTTCTAAGTTGAAACGTTTCTGAGATTGAAAACGGATATCCTAAAATAGAAATGCGCTCGTGTGCTGCAGCACTAATTGCACCACGTGCATTGGCGATTATAGCCAATAATTTGGTGGGGCTGTCGGCCAATTGATCCAAAACCGCAGCGGTATCCTGCATTTGAGGAATGGCTTTGGGCGATACAAAACTGCCGAAATCGAGCACATCGAATCCGCATTGGAGCAGCGCATTGAGGTAGCGCGCCTTTTGTTCGGTTGGAATCCAGTCTTTGATGCCTTGCATAGCATCGCGCGGACATTCTGTAATTTGTAATTGCGCTGCTTTCATGTTTAATTTTGAACGCGTTCAAGCAATGCTTTGTTGATGGCCTTGACCAAAGCAGGGCCTTCATAAATGAAGCCCGTATATAACTGAACTAAGGTGGCTCCTGCGTCTAGTTTATCTAAGGCGTCTTGTGCGCTGTGAATACCGCCAACGGCAATCATCGGTATTTTTCCTTCTGCTTTTTGATGGATATAATGGATCAGTTCGGTAGCGCGCGTGGTGACGGGCTTACCGGAGATACCGCCTGCGCCTAATTTTTCTACTTCGCTAGCAGGCGTCTTGAGTTGGTCGCGGGAGATGGTTGTATTGGCAACGATGAGCCCTGCAATTTTGGTGAACGCAACAATTTCGATGATTTCATCGATTTGTGTATTGGTGAGATCTGGGGCTATTTTCAAAAGAATGGGCTTGGGCACTGCTTTGGTGTTATTCTGTTCTTGCAAGCGCAGGAGTAAGTCTTGGAGTGGCTCTTTTTCTTGTAGCGCGCGTAAATTGGGCGTGTTGGGCGAAGAAACATTGACCACAAAATAATCTACATAAGGAAAAAGCGCTTCGAAGGACAAGAGGTAATCTGTGGCGGCTTCTTCATTGGGCGTCCATTTGTTTTTACCGATGTTGCCGCCAATGATGAGTTTTTTGTTTTGACGGGCCTTGAGTTGTGCAATGGCTGCCTCTACCCCGTCATTATTGAAACCCATTCGGTTGAGAATGGCTTGATCGGTTTTGAGTCTGAAAAGACGTGGCTTGTCGTTTCCTGGTTGTGCTTTTGGCGTGATGGTCCCGATTTCGATGAAACCAAAACCGCAATCGGCAAGCGCATCGATGTTTTGTGCATTTTTATCAAAACCTGCCGCCAAACCAACCGGATTGGGGAAATTGAGACCGAGAAAAGAAGTTGCTAATTTGGGGCTTTCCACCACATACAGCATCCTGAAGATGGCGCGTGCAGGCGCAAAACGATGAATTTTATTCAAGAGCCCTACCACAAAATAGTGCACTTTTTCTGCATCAAACTGAAAGAGAACGAAACGAAATAATTTGTACATACACAAATGTACAAACTATTTCATGTTTGAGCGCTTATACCAACAGCAGTAGGCAAACCGTAAGTACTGGATAATACCAGTAACGCCAGGGATTGTTCACTTTTTGTTGGTAGTTGTGGGCAGCCAAAATTTCATTGAAATTTTGACGTTGACGCACCTCATCACTACACGGTTCTTTTCGGTCGAGTAAAATTTTGAGCATAACTATTCTTTTTGATGAAAAAATTCTTTGAGTTTGAGCACTGCACGAAAAGTCTTCACTTTGGCATTGTTTTCAGACAAACCACAGATTTCACCAATTTCTTTGAAAGAACGTTTTTCGAAAAAACGCATTTCAATCAATTGAAGCTGCTGCTCTTTGAGGCCTTTAAGGGCGACGAGCAAACGGGCTTTGTCTTCTTCGGTGTAGTCTTCAGTCCAGTCTTCAATGACTTGCTTGAGCACAACTTTGTCGATACTTACAGTGCGCTGCGCCTTTTGATCGCGGAAACTTTGGTAAAGTTCGCTTTTGGCAATGCGAAATAACCAAGCAGAAAAAGGCAAGCCGCGGTATTCATATTTGTGCAAAGCTTGTAGTGCTTTCACAAAAACACAGGAGGTGATGTCGTAGGCTTGTTCTTCTTCATCTACACGGCGGTAGACATAGCGAAAAATAGCTTCGTGATAACGCTCGTAGAGCGGTGCAAAAAAGCGAGGATCTTGTTGAGCGCGCTCAATTTGAGTTCTTTCTTCTTCGAGAAGAAAAGACTGCTGCTGAAGGGAGAGTTGGAGAGGCATAGTCTTTGGTTTTAAGGAGTTTAGCATAAGAGGCTTGCAGTCCTCTTTTCGGGATAACGCACATATTTTTGTTTTGGTACATCTTTTTGAAAAAAAAAATTAAAATTGTTTGAGCAAGCGCAGCCCGCATTGTATTTTTTGCTGCTTGCTTGAACTCAGGATCTGCTTTAAACCACACATAAACCCTAGCTGCCAATCTGTAGCAAATGTGAATTTCATGGAGCCATTGAAATAGGAACCAATACCGCTCAGCAACATGGTTTGAGACCCAAAGCCCAGCAAATAAGGGTAACTGTAAAGCAAAGGCGCATTTGGCGGAACTTGATACAGTCCATATATAAACTCAAAGCGAAAGGGTGAAGACAAAGGGGCATGTTGCCAAGACAACTCGAGGTTTTTACTTGAATTATTGCTTGATATAAACATGCTTAATTGAGCTGATGCATTTATTGTTTCACTTTCCAAAATTTTGATTTGTGCCGCGAGCGAGGACCTGAGTTGCGTGGTTTGAAGCGCACTGTTTCGCCAACTCAATTGACCAGTGAAATTTCGTTTTTTAGATGCTTGGTATTGAAATAAAATTCGGGTTTCATTGCTTTGCCTGGGCAATTGCTGCGCATTCAGCAAATGGGGTATTTTTATATATTCCGTGGACATTTTAATGACGAGCGCTTTTTGAGCTTGCCATTTCAATTGAAAGATACAGCCCCTTTCATTGGCGCCTTTGGTGCTGTTGCCAATTGGATTGGCGTAAAAGGCCTGGTAATTGGGTCCATAATTACGTAGATGCAGACCAAACTCTAACTGCCGAGCCAAATAATAAACAAAGGCTACATTAAAAGCACTAGCGTTGTAGAAACGCGTTTCATGAGAGAGCACTGTAGCCCATTCTGTATAAAAATAAAATTGTCGCCAAGTGGCTTGTGCATAAGCTCCTACGCTCCAAAAAGACAAGGTTTTTGGCAAGCTATTGAATATCATGGTATCAGAAAAAGAACGTGCGCGCAATTGCTGATAAAGCAGCAGCGTACCATATTGCCACATATTGGTCTTGCGGCGGATACCTATTCCGTAGAGTTGTTCCTGCCCCTGTTTGCGTTTGGAGATCTCTGTGGGTGTTCGGTGCAAGCCAGAGGTATAAGAAAAATTGATTTCTTCTTGCAAGGTATCTAATTGGGGTCGAAAGTCAGTGTGTTTGAATGAAGCCAAATAGAGGATTTCATGATCTGCTAGGTGCAGTGACCCTGCTACGCCTTGTAAGAAGCGCTGTTCATCGCGACCTTGATAAGGTTTGATCCCAAGTGGATTTTTAGCCAATTGAAGCAAATCAATACTCTTGCCTAGACCTCTTGAGCTCCAGAGCTGCAGACCTTGCCCCCATTGCACTTGATAAGCTCCTGCAATCATTTTTTGCAGTACTATTTTGGAATTGGGGGCGTCCCAAGCTACGTATGCAGACATGAAGTCTATGCCAACCGAAGGTTTTTGCTGCCAAATGGGCTCACCGGCATCTTTGGCGAATTGTGCAGCAAAACGCCAATTTTGATGCGTCAGCGAAAGACGTTGTTGACACGCAAATGCAGGCCCAAGGTGTGTAGTGTCGCGCAGCAAAGCAAAACCGGTCGCATCTTTGAGGAGCTGCGGACTATTGAATTGTAGTTCGTAGCGCAAATCAGTTGTGGACCAAGAAAAATGCGCATGTTTTGGCTTGGGGATTGGTGCAAAAATGAAGGCGCAACTATTGACAATAGTTGATAAGTCGCTTTGGAGTAAGCCTTGTAGTTGAAATAAGTTTTGAACCGAACCGCCCTGCTCAAAAAAAAGCAGGAGTTGTTGTGCATCTTGGGATGTGAGGACTTGATTGGCCTCAAGCGTTGCGAGTTCTGAGGCCACTACAGGAAGCTGATTTTGCTCCAAAGTAGCAGAAAAGCCTGGGAGTTGAGCCCATGCATCTGTCAGTAACAAACCAAAAATAAAGCAGTAGAACAGGCGCATTAGTGTAGCTTGAGTCCGATTTGAAAACATAGGCCGTGTGCACTTTGCCAGCGCTGCCCTAGCATCCAATCAAAATGCTTATGCTGAGAAAGCGCAACTGAAAAGGCATAAGATTGAGGGAATAAACCACAAGTGAATTGGATTTTGGCTGTGCTCAGCTTTTGGGTGAGGGTGAGATACAAATTAGGTTTATATTGCGGATTCCAAGAAAGGCCTTGTGCGAAAGACAAGCGCTCATCTAGTGCTAGCAAATGTTCGATGCTAATTTGCTGTTGCGCTACGCGACCGATATCTTGGAGCACAAGTGCGATATGCTGGTGCTTTTTGAGTTCATACTGAAAACCCAAACGCGCACTTGCAACAAGCAAATTGCCGTAATAGCTGGGTTGTGTGTAGAGCTGCACTTGTAAACCCAAACCAATGTGTAACCCAGGATAGGGCGCAAAAGCAAGGGCATGTGCAGCTTGAAGGTATTGGCCAGCTGGGTGAAATACGCCACTGAACTCATGGTAAATAGCCCAGCGATTTTGCGTATAAAAGCCACTGAAGTGTGCTCCATTGAGGTTGGCGATTTGCAAAGGAACACTTGCATAAAAATAAAAACCCTTTTGGGCTTTTGGGCAGCTTGCGGCCGGATTCAATTGTTGTTGATTTTGATCAATGGCGTTGAGTAAACCGCTGGGCTGCAAAAAATTTTGTGCACCCGCAAAAATCTGCGCTTTGACACGCATTTGACTACCAACAAATATAAAAAGCAGAAACAGCGACTTGTACATGAACCAAAATTAGCGGTGTGTCCCGACTTCCCATTCAGTAAATTCAGCAGTTAAACAAGAGATTCAGTATATTTGAGGACACTTATTTTTATGTCGAAAGTATCCATCCCCTTTTCAGCCAATTCTTTGAGCGCTTGGCAAGCACAATTGCACAAAGAACTCAAAGAAAACACTGCTCTTTTACAATATCATTCTTCCATAGAAGAACTCTCTTTTTCTCTGACTTCACTTGAAGCTCCCCAACTAGGCACGCGAACAAGTAGACCAAATTCATGGAAGCGCATAGCGGCGGTAAGTGCGCACAGCGAAATACAAAGCAATGCCGTCCTACTCGAAGCACTTATGCAGGGTGCGGATGCTATTTATATTGACCGCACTACTACCCAAACCAACTATCAACAATTGTTAGCCGGCGTAGAAGTCGCATACATTAGTTGTTTGATTTGTTTTGATAGCGCGGAGGCCTATGCACATTTTGAGCAAACAGTAGAAAAGCAAACAGCAGCGCACTGTGTTGCGTTACATCGTTATGGTAGTGTCAAAAATTTCATCAGCACTTTTGACATCCAACAAATTGGCGCCAATTGCAGTATAGAACTTGCTTATGGCTTATTTGAGTTACAACAATTACTAGAGGAACAAGGACAAAACCTCACGCTATACGTTGAGCTAGGCGTTGGCAGCGAATACTTAGTAGAAATCGCCAAATTCAGAGCGCTGCAGCACCTCGTTACACAACTGGCTAAGATCCACGAAGTTCAAATTGAATTGATTCTTATAGCCAAAACTGGCTTTTGCAATAAGAGTCTGAAAGATCCTTATACAAACCTGCTTCGGATGTCAACAGAAGGGCTCAGCGCGGTAATGGGTGGCGCTCATTTTGTGTGCATTCAACCTTACGATACCATGAGCACAGAAGGCCCTAGTGCTTTTGGTCAGCGCATGGCCTTGAATATTGCCAATCTCTTGAGCGAAGAAGCACACCTTGCAAGCCCTCAAGACCCCTTGCAAAATGCCTATGCCATTGAGCAACTCACCCTGCAAATCACTGAAAAAAGCTGGAACTTACTTTGCGAGCTCGACGCAGAGCGAGCAAACGCAAACGCTGTATTGCGTGCGCGGGTCTTACAAACACGCCAAATGCGCACGGAGCTTTTTGAATCCGGGAAAACAATACTCATTGGCATCAATGCCTTCCCCAACGAGTTTGAGACGCCCAAAATCAGTTGGGCAGAGACCCCAACAGCCCTAGAGCTACCGTATTTAATATTTGAAAAAAGCGCCAACTGATGCCAAGAAAAGAACTCCAATCTTACCGCAACCTCGATTGGTCTGCCCTGACCCATCCGGCAGAACCGCAAACGTATCGCTCAGGTTTAGCACCTTTTTTGGGCGGGCCATACGCGTCCATGTATCTTTCAAAACCCTGGACCATCAGGCAATACGCTGGTTTTTCTACAGCAGAAGCCTCCAACGCTTTTTACCGCCGCAATTTAGCAGCAGGTCAAAAAGGACTCAGTGTTGCCTTTGACTTGGCTACCCACCGCGGCTATGACTCCGACCACGAACGCGTTCTTGGCGATGTCGGAAAAGCAGGTGTAGCCATAGACTCCATCGAGGACATGAAAATGCTCTTTGACCAAATTCCGCTACAAGAGATGTCTGTCTCGATGACCATGAACGGCGCCGTATTGCCAATTATGGCCTTTTACATTGCGAGTGCCCACGAGCAAGGTGTGTCTACCGAACAATTGAGTGGTACCATTCAAAATGATATCCTTAAGGAGTTCATGGTGCGCAACACCTACATTTATCCGCCAGCGCCATCCATGCGCATCATTGCCGATATTTTTGCATACACGTCGGCACATATGCCTAAGTTCAATTCCATCTCCATCTCGGGTTATCACATGCACGAGGCTGGAGCCACCGCTGCAATTGAGTTGGCTTACACGCTAGCCGATGGCTTGGAGTATATCCGCACAGGGCTCAATGCCGGACTCGCTATTGACGACTTCGCTCCACGGCTCAGTTTTTTCTGGGCAATTGGCATGGATCACCTCACCGAAGTAGCTAAACTAAGAGCAGGGCGTGTGTTGTGGTCCAAACTCGTGTCGCAATTCAATCCGCAGAGCAGTAAATCACTTGCACTGCGCACCCATTGTCAAACATCGGGTTGGTCTTTGACGGAGCAAGATCCATTTAATAATGTTGGGCGCACCTGCCTTGAAGCACTATCAGCTGCTTTAGGTGGCACGCAATCTTTACACACCAATGCCTTAGATGAAGCCATTGCACTTCCTACCGATTTTTCGGCAAGAATTGCCCGCAACACACAAATATTCTTGCAAAAAGAAACGGGCATTACGCAGTTCATCGATCCGTATGCAGGTAGTGAGGCCGTTGAAAAACGCACGCAGGAACTCATCGAAGAAGCTTGGGAACTGATCACAGAAATCGAAAACTTAGGTGGCATGGCTAAGGCCATCGAAACAGGTTTACCCAAAATGCGCATCGAAGAGGCCGCTGCCAAAAAACAGGCGCGCATCGATGCTGGATATGAAATTATAGTTGGCGTCAATCGCTATCAAACTTCCGAAGAAAGCCAAATTGAAATTCGAGAGGTCGACAACACGGAAGTAAGGAAATCTCAGATCGCTAGACTCCAAGCCATTAAAGCAAAGCGTAATACAGAGGAAGTCGCACAGTTGTTGAGCGAATTGAAAACGGCAGCGCAAGACGAAGGGAATTTGCTCGAAATAGCGGTTCGTTGTGCCAAAGCGCGCTGTACGCTTGGTGAAATCTCGGATGCTTTGGAGGAAGTATTTGGCCGCTACCAAGCTAAAATCAGGAGCATTAGCGGTGTTTATGCAAAAGAAATTATGGACGATAAAGATTTTATCCAAGCGAAGGCCCTACTCGATGAATTTATCGAGCTAGAAGGACGCCGACCGCGCATCATGATTGCAAAAATGGGCCAAGACGGGCACGACCGCGGTGCTAAAGTCATTGCCAGCTCGTTTGCCGATATCGGTTTTGATGTAGACATCGGGCCCCTCTTTCAAACACCTCAAGAAGCGGCCAAACAAGCCATTGAAAACGACGTGCATATCGTAGGAGTTTCTTCGCTTGCTGCTGGCCACAAAACGCTTGTACCTGCAGTGATAGAAGCCTTAGAAAACGAAGGGCGTTCGGACATCATGGTTGTAGCTGGCGGCGTCATTCCACAACAAGATTACGCACACCTTTTCAAGGCTGGTGTATTCGGTATTTATGGTCCTGGCACAAAGATTGCATTGGCCGCCCAAGAAATCTTGCACCTTTTGATCAAGAGCCATCAATAAATTTTATTAATTTCGAACAGAATTCATTTGATTCGACATGTTAAAACCAATACCAATGAAACTTTTTTTGCTATCCTTCTTTAGTTTGATCTTCAGTAGTTCACTCTTGGCACAAAAGCCAACACTCCTCTTAAAAGAATCCAAGCGCGTCATCACACTGGACGACGAAAAAGGAGGAAACACTGCCGTTGAGATGCGCAGTGTGTTTACACCGGCTGGAACCAAAAAGGTCAGCACTGATTGGGTCATTTCTGGGGTTAAGGGCAAGGACTGGGATTTCACCAAAGGAGATGAAAAAAGTGACATCATCGAAATAAATTTCAAGCGTGTGGGGAACTATTCCGTGTCACTCAACGTTACCTACTCCGTTAAAAAAACACTCAAAAATGGTGAAGTCGAAGAAGAAGAATTCGATATTTCTGTAGACAACGACAACTTCATTACGGTGACCAACAACCTCGACGAACTCACGCAATTACATGCAGATTCTAACTTTATCAAATTGGTAAAACGCGCCGGAGACTACACCGTCAAAGAAAAATACGCCAATGACCCTACCCCATATATCTTTTTGGCAAAAGGATTATTTGGCGTTTACCGCAAAGACCTCAAAGACCCGATGATCCAAGATCCTTTTGAAGAAGCCATTACTGCTTGTGCAACAGCTATTGAGCGCGACGAAAACGGTGTCTTCAAAATGCCAATTCACAAAATGTGGCTCAACGGCTTTCAACTAGAACTACTCAACAACGGCGTGCGTTATATCCTTGAAGAAGAAGACGGCTATCCAATTGTTTACAGCAACGAAAACAAAGACAAAACCGCCGAAACACTTTCTGAAATTTTAGATGCTTGCGAATCTTACAGCAGCATTACAAGAAACCCAATAGGCATCAAATTTATTGAAGCGGCTATTCGCTACAACAACCGCGATGCCAAAACAGCCAACTTAATTTGGAAAACAGAGCTTCCAAACCTCATGAACCTCACCGACAAAGATTTTGAAAACTGGACACAAGCCGATAAAGATGCTTTGCGCGTTGGCCTGATCTTAAGCTCACAAGCACTCATGAAAAGAGATAACAGTACGGTGAATGCGAGACCAATGCTCAAAAAAGCCGAAAAATGGTTCGAGTACGACAAAGAATGGATTGCTTTTTACGAAAAAAAGTACAATAGCTTCTCAGAACAATAAGCTATCTCTATGCAACGCATCCCAAGTTGGTTAAAGAACAAATACATCCTCACCAGTTTGGTGTTTGGCATTTACTTTCTCTTTTTAGACGATTGGGATATCTTCACTTTGGTGCGCCAAAAAAGAAAGCTTTCTCAAATTGAACAACAAGATGCGCAAATGAGTGAGCAGCTCAAGCAAACAAAAAAAACACTTTACCGCTTGCACCACCTCAATGAACTAGAGGCCTATGCGCGCTCAGAAAAGTTCTTCAAACGAGACGACGAAGAAATCTTTGTGGTGACTAAAAAGTAAGCTATTCACTTAAGAATAAACGCATTGCTGTCGAAGGTCAATCTGTCGGAGATGACAACCTTGCACCTGGATAATAGAAACGCAAAATCTGATCGTAACTGTATCCTTTTTTGGCCATTTGCATTGCCCCTTCCTGACAAAGCCCAACCCCGTGGCCAAATCCTTTGCCGTAAAGTATCACTTCTTCACCCACCACAACTGCATCAAAAAAGCTCGATTTCAATTTGAATTGCTCGCGTAAGTCGCGCATGGGTATGCCGTATACTGGATGCAAGTAAAAAGCACTTCTCGCTGGCTGTCTGAACTCCTGCAAAAGCGCATAACTCAAGGAGTCTGTGAGTGGAAAGTCGTATTGTTTGGCTAAAAAGGTGGTCCAGGATTGCAAGGGAACACTTTTGACCCAGGTAGCTTGCTTGGTGTGTACACAGAAGGTGTCTCGAAAAGAAGACAAGCCGTCGATTTGCTCGTTCCATACATCTTGAGGCTCACATGTTTGGCCTCCGCAATTCGCATGAAAAAAAGTTGGGAAATACTGCCCTGTTGCAGCCAACAGGACAACGGATTGCGTCTGAAATACCGCTGTATCAATGAGTGCAGAACCCGTTCGTTTGTGTAAATACGCCTGACAATGGACGCGGTCACAGAGGTCAAACCCTTCTTTTTGGTGTCTGGTTTGGTTGTGCAGCGCATACGTTCTGGAAATGACGGCCTGGGCTTGGTAATATGCTTTTTGATGCCCCGGACCTCCTTCGCAGGATACCACACCCTCTAGGTAAGTTTCAAGTGGAACGGTATTGACTAAAGACAAATTGCCTTTGCTCACCCGCAACTCAAAATCACCTTCATAAGCACGTGTTTTGGCAGAAAGCGCGGGCACCGACCAGTTGCAGAAGTCTTCGTGTGCCAATTGCAGCAATTCAATTTGGCTTGCCTGCAAGCGCAAAACACCACCTTGAAAAAACTGTACCAAGGTACCACTGCATTTGAAGCGTCCTTGCGCTAAGGTAGCGAGTGGAAGAGATTCTATATGGCCGTCTGGCATGGTAGCCGTCAGTAAGTAGCCGCCACTGCCAATCGCAAATTGAAATTCCTTGACACTCGTTGCTGTATACAAGCCCACTCTTAGGTTTTGGGCAAAAGAAAGCCCCCAAAAGCACATGAAAAAGAAAAGCGTATGAACAAGTTTCACGAGAGCAGATAGGAATTCATTGAATGTGCGATACGTTCACTTACGCCCGATTGTTTCAATAGATTTTGGAGTTGTGTGTAGTTGGCTAATTGTGCTGCTCTTTGGGGCTGCCCAGGCAACAGACCTGCAAGTGCAACTTGCATGTTTTCAATGGTGCATTCTTCTTGGATCAGCTCTGGAACTGCACTTCTATTTAAAATCAAGTTAACAAGTGATATGTATTTGATTTTGACCAACTTTCGGGCCAACCAAATGGAGAGCGCAGATCCTTTGTAACATACAACTTGTGGCACGCCAAACAAGGCGGTTTCTAGTGTTGCGGTACCGGATGTCACTAAGGCGAGCTCTGCTTGAGAGAGTAAATCATAGGTGTGCGAGCAGCTCAAAAAAACGCTGTGCGCACTGCAATAACTTTCGTAAACGGCCATTGGGATGGTATTTGCGCAAGCCACCACAATTTGATGACTCTCTTGGAATTTGGCAGCTGCGGCCAACATCAGAGGAAGTTTCTGCGCTAATTCTTGACGCCTAGACCCCGGAAGCAGTGCCAGAATTGGTTTTTCGAACTGCAGCTGGCTGTGTGCTGTGTTTTTATAGTGATGGATTTCGTCTTGTAAAGGGTGGCCGAAATATGCGACCTCTATGCCAAATTTGTCGTAAAACGCAGGTTCAAAAGGCAAGATGCAGTACATTTTAGTGACATACTTTTGAATGGTAAAGACCCTATTTTGTTTCCAGGCCCAAACCGTAGGCGAAATGTAGTACAAAACTTTGATGCCGTGGTCGTGAGCCCATTTGGCCATCCGCAGATTGAACCCAGGGTAATCTACCAAAACCAAAAGATCTGGTTTTTGTGCCAATAGGGATTGTTGCAGCTGCTTGAACTGTTTGCGAATGGTGCCTAAATTCTGTAGAACTTCTATGAAGCCCATGAAACTCATGGCGCTAATATGCTGTTCGAGCTCGACGCCTTGTGCACTCAAGCGATCGCCGCCCCAAGCCTTGAAGGTCATTTGGGGACGGAGCGTTTTCCAGGCAGCCACTAAATTGGCAGCATGTAAATCGCCAGATGCTTCTCCGCAAACAATGTAGACGTAAGGATTTTGCTGCAAAATGTTCAATTTAAAATAAGCGCTCGAGATTGACGTAAATCATGTAGGGCGCATAAAGCAGCATGCCAAAAATGATGCCGCGGGTATGGAAATACTGCTCGCGGTTCAAGAAAAAGTAGAACCAAGCTAAGTTGCCGATCAGACCCAAAGAAAGGTAGCGACTCATGAATTCTTGAAAATGCAGCGTTTGGTGCCACAAATAACTGAAACTTTGACCGTAAGACTGCGAGAGCACAAAGACAATGATTGGCAATAAAATCAGTGGCGAGAAGACGCCAATGGCAAGTCCGACGAAAAAGGATGAATTGAGGTTGTTTTTCATTGTTCCCAAGATTTAAAATGATTGAGGTGCGCATAGGCCGTGAGATCGAAGTGCGTCGGGACGACACTCACATAACCTTCTTTGAGCGCATGCAGGTCGGTGTCGGGGCGTTGGTCGAGGTCGGCGAATTCGCCTGTGAGCCAAAAGTAATCGCGACCGTATTGGTCTTGACGTTTCTCAAAGCGATCGGCCCAATAGGCATGTGCTTGCTTGCAAACCCGAATGCCTTTGATGGCAGCAAGCGGTAGTTTCGGAATATTGACGTTCAGACAAATCGAAGGCGCGAAGCCTTTTTCGAAGAACTGCGTGAGCAGAATTTGAATGTAGTGTTGGGCGGCGCTGAAGTCGGCGTCGGCAGCGAAATCGGCAAGTGAAAAACCAAACGAGGGGATCCCTTCCATGGCACCTTCTATGGCCGCTGACATAGTGCCGGAGTAGAGCACATTGGTGGAGGAGTTTTCGCCGTGGTTGATACCCGACAAAATGAGATCTGGTTTGGTACCGAGAAGCTCGTCAATACCGAGTTTGACGCAATCGACGGGCGTGCCGCTACAGGCATAAGCCGCTACACCCGGATACAAGTCGCTTTTGAACATGCGAATGGGGTCGTGAATAGTGATGGCATGCCCCATGCCAGACTGCGGTTTATCTGGAGCCAGCACATAAATTTGACCAAAAGGTTTGGCGACCTCAATGAGTGCGGCGATTCCTTTCGCGCTGATGCCGTCGTCGTTGGTGATGAGGATTTGAGGTGTACGACCGTTATTCATGGTCTAAAATTAGTCAAATATCGCCTTGAAAATGCTAAATTTGAGGCAATGAGTGAGAAAATCAAATGGTTGGAACCCCAGCAACGCTATGCATTTTGCGCGCTATCGGTTGTGCCCGTCAGAGAAGAACCCAAAGACAGCGCTCAACAAGTGACGCAATTGCTCTTTGGCGAGCCCGTAGAAATCTTGGCGCACGGCCAACCTTGGCTCAAAATCCGCAGTTTTTTAGATGCTTACGAGGGTTT
>JBIIZO010000108.1:0-7834 GCA_044346245.1 Crocinitomicaceae bacterium | reverse complement strand
AAAGGCTTGACTTTCGGGATGAATGTCGCAAAATATAAATTAGACAGAGATTAAGATTTTAAGTCATGAGACACGGAAATAAAGTAAATCACTTAGGAAGAAAGACTGGCCACCGCAAAGCAATGCTTCAAAACATGGCTTGTTCTTTGATCGAACACAAACGCATCACAACTACTATTGCAAAAGCAAAGTCTTTGCGTGTATTTGTTGAGCCATTGCTCACAAAATCAAAAACCGACTCTACACACTCTCGTCGTGTTGTTTTCTCTTACCTTCAAAGTAAAGAAGCCGTGACCGAATTATTTAGAGAGGTTGCGCCAAAAATTGCTAATCGTGAAGGTGGTTATACACGCATCATTCGCACAGGTTACCGTTTAGGTGATAACGCAGAAATGTGTATGATCGAAATCGTTGACTTCAACGAATTGTACAACAACAACGAAAGCAAGAAAACAACGCGTCGCTCACGTCGTGGTGGTAAAGCTAGCGAAGCTGTTGCGGCAACAACTGCAGAAGTTGTTGAAGAGGCACCAGTTGCAGAAGTTGCTGAAGAAGCACCAGCTGCTGAGGTTGTTGAGGAAGCACCAGCCGCTGAGGTTGTTGAAGAAACACCAGCTACAGAATCAACTGAAGAAGCAGATACTGCAACTGAAGAAGAGAAAACTGAAGAATAAATTGACATTATGTTGATAAAAAAGGCGGACAATGTCCGCCTTTTTTGTTTTTATACCCCTCCTATTTTAACAAAGTCCGTAATTTTGGAGAAAATTTATAAATGCAGCAAAATCAAGCAGCTATTCTACTTTTAGAAGATGGCACAGTATTCAAAGGCATTGCCATTGGCAAAATAGGAACTACCGGCGGTGAAATCGCCTTCAATACAGGCATGACCGGCTATCAAGAGGTTTTTACCGATCCTTCTTACCTCGGTCAGCTATTGATCATGACCTCTTCCCATATTGGCAATTACGGCGTGCATACGGCCGAAATTGAATCAGATTCCATTAAAATAGCTGGGCTCATTACAAAAAAGTTTTCAAATGGCTTTTCGCGGACAGCCGCAGCAGGATCGCTACAAGAACTTATGGAAAAGAACGGCACAGTAGGTATATCGGACATCGACACCCGTGCACTTGTGCGTCACATCCGCAACAAAGGCGCCATGAATGCCATCATTTCTTCTGAAATTTTAGACCTAGCTATCCTTCAAGAGCAACTCAAAGAAATACCATCCATGGATGGGCTTGAACTCTCCTCGCGGGTGAGCACAACTGAAGCCTATGAAGTTTGCCCAGAAAATCCACAATACCGTGTCTCTTTGATTGACTTCGGTGTGAAAAAAAATATTGTGCGCTGCTTGGTAGAGCGCGGCTGTCACGTCAAAGTGTTTCCAATGCATGCCGCCAAGGCAGAACTCGACGCATTTGAACCGGATGGCTACATGCTTTCAAACGGCCCAGGCGACCCTTCTGTGATGTCGCAAAGTATTGCGCTCGTCAAGGAAATTGCGGCAGGTGACAAGCCTGTATTCGGCATTTGTTTAGGACACCAAATTCTCGGGCTCAGTCAAGGGCTCAAAACCGAGAAAATGTTCAACGGACACCGTGGCATCAACCATCCAATTTTGAATTTAAAGACCGGAAAAGGTGAAATCACCTCGCAAAATCACGGTTTTGTGATCACCAAAGAAAGTATAGCCTTGAATCCTGCTATTGAAGTGACACACGAACACCTTAACGATCGCACAGTTGCAGGCATTGCCATTAAAGACAAGCCCGTATTCTCTGTTCAATACCATCCAGAAGCATCGGCAGGTCCGCACGACTCACGTTACCTTTTTGATACCTTTATCCAACACATGCAACAATACCAAGCAAAATGAGTTTTATCGCTAGCATCCACGCCCGTCAAATTTTAGATTCACGCGGCAACCCAACCATTGAAGTTGATGTCCTCACGGAAAATGGCGTACTCGGACGGGCTGCAGTCCCTTCCGGAGCATCTACAGGTGTGCACGAAGCTGTAGAATTACGCGACGGCGATAAATCTGAATACCTTGGCAAGGGCGTTAGAAAAGCCGTTGAAAACGTCAATACAACGATTCAAAATGCCTTGCTTGGCATGGACATCTTTGAACAAAAGAAAATCGACTACCTCCTACTCGCCCTAGACAACACCCCCAATAAATCCAATTTAGGTGCCAACGCCATTCTCGGAACTTCTTTGGCTATTGCCAAAGCTGCTGCTGCCGAGGCTGGACTTAGTTTGTTTCAATATATTGGTGGTGTAGGTGCAGTAACCATGCCTGTGCCCATGATGAACATCCTCAATGGTGGTTCTCATGCCGATAACCTCATCGACATCCAAGAATTTATGGTCATGCCATTTGGCGCCAAAAGCTTTTCGGAAGGTTTGCGTTGGGGAACAGAAGTATTTCATCATTTAAAAGCAGTCCTCAAATCCAGAGGGATGTCTACCAACGTAGGTGACGAAGGTGGTTTTGCCCCTAGCTTAGGATCCAATGAAGAAGCGCTGCAAGTTGTCATGGAAGCCATCGAAAAAGCTGGATTCAAACCTGGCGTTGACATGTACATTGCGCTAGACGCTGCAGCATCTGAATTTTATGATGAAGCAACTGGTAAATATAATTTTACCTCAACAGGAGAATCCAGGACTTCAGCAGAAATGGTTGCATTCTGGTCAGATTGGTGCGAGCGCTACCCAATCATCTCCATAGAAGACGGCTTAGCCGAAGACGACTGGGCAGGTTGGAAACTCGCTACGGAAAAATTAGGACACAAAATCCAATTAGTGGGCGACGATCTTTTTGTGACCAATTCCAAACGGCTACAACAAGGCATCGAACAAGGCGTAGCCAATTCCATTCTTGTGAAGGTCAACCAAATCGGTACACTTACAGAAACCATCGAAGCCGTTAATTTGGCTACACGCAACGGTTATTCTTCAGTCATGAGTCACCGCAGTGGTGAAACCGAAGACAACACCATCGCTGATCTTGCCGTAGCGCTTAATTGTGGTCAAATCAAAACGGGTTCAGCCTCGCGTTCAGACCGCATGTCCAAATACAACCAATTACTGCGCATAGAGGAAGAACTCGAAGAAGCTGCAGTTTATCCAGGAAGAAACTTCAAGTTTATTCGCTAATTGACTCGATTCAACCTGCGTGTTTACGCTTTAATCATCAATGAGTTCGGTGAAATACTGCTCTCAGATGAATGTCGTTTTGGTACTTTTTTCACGAAGTTTCCTGGCGGAGGTGTAGAACCTGGCGAAGGTATTAAAGATGCGCTATTTAGAGAACTCCGAGAAGAACTTGAACTAGAATGTACAGCCGCTGAGTTTTTCTACGTCAATGAATTTCATCAGTTATCGGCTTTCGATCAAAGCAATTTAGTGGCTTTTTACTACCTCGTGAAACTCAAACGCGCAGCACTTCCTTTTGATGAAAAGTATACAATCCCATTTAAAACCGAGCAAGAAAAGCAACGTTGGGTACCGCTTTCAGAATTAGAAGCCTGTGCACTTACCTTTCCGATTGACAAGGTGGTAATTGAAAAGTTAAAGGTGCATAGAAATCAATAAAGAGCTCAAAAGTAATCCTTACATCACAATGTAGTGATGAATAGTTCTATTAAAGTGCCATTATTTCTTAAAGTTGGCAGCAACTACTAAATCTTTAGTACCGTGCGTCCAAGAATAGAATCCTTCACCTGACTTCACACCTTTTTTACCGGCCATTACCATATTGACAAGTAACGGACACGGTGCGTATTTTGGATTGCCAAAACCGTCGTGCAAGACTTCTAGAATAGCCAAACAAACATCTAATCCAATGAAGTCGGCAAGTTGCAGCGGCCCCATTGGGTGTGCCATACCGAGTTTCATGACGGTGTCGATTTCTTCAACGCCAGCAACGCCCTCAAACAAAGTGTAAATAGCTTCGTTGATCATAGGCATTAAGATGCGATTGGCCACAAAACCTGGGTAGTCATTGACCTCAACTGGTACTTTCGACAAGCTGCGCGAGGTTTCCATAATGAGCGCTGTAACCTCGTCTGAAGTAGAATAACCACGAATGATTTCGACTAGTTTCATGACCGGTACAGGATTCATGAAGTGCATGCCAATAACTTTGTCTGGGCGATTGGTTACCGCAGCAATTTTGGTGATCGAGATTGACGATGTATTAGTGGCGAGGATGACCTCAGGAGCTGTAAAGGCATCGAGGTCTTTGAATATTTTAAGTTTGAGATCGACATTTTCTGTAGCAGCTTCTACCACAAGTTCCACACCTTTGACACCTTCGGCCATGTTGGAAAAGGTCTTGAGGTTTTGTAGTGTTTGGGCTTTCTGCTCCTCGCTGAGGCTGCCTTTGGCCACTTGGCGGTCGAGGTTTTTAGCAATTGTGCCGATGGCGCGCTCTAGAGCAGCTTCCGAAACATCGATGAGGTTGACGTTGTATCCAAATTGGGCAAAGACGTGTGCGATGCCATTTCCCATGGTGCCTGCACCAATTACTGCTACGTTTTTCATTTTTTGAAAGTTTGCACAAATATACTGCTCCTATGTTATTTGCGCTAAAAATGAATACATTTTGATTTGATTATCTTTGTAGTGTGAGCTCACTTATGTACCAACGCATTCGCCAATACTTTACCAACTCAGGACTACTTCGCAATTCAGCGACACTGATTGTCGGTACGGTGCTTGCTCAACTTATTCCCATTCTATTTCAACCTGTGCTGCGCAGAATGTTCAGCGCCGAAGAATTTGGAACGGCCGCACTTTACGTCACTGCTGTTGGGATGCTCGTGGCCATTGCCAATCTGAAGTATGAAAGCGCTATTGTTTTACCAGAAGAAGACCGAGAAGCCGATCATTTAGTAGCCGGTGGTGTCTTGATTACGGCTGTGATAGCCTTTCTTATTTGGATTGTTTTGTTTGTAAATGAATCCTGGATTGTCAGGCGGTTTTCCTTGAACGACCAAGAATCTTGGTACCTGTATTTGTTGCCAATAAGTGTTTTTTTGGTGAGCAGTTTTCAGTGCTTTAATTTATACTTAATTCGAAAAAAAGCATTTAAAGATGCCGCTAAAAACAAAGTGTATCGCCGAACAACCGAAGCCGCTGCACAGAGCGCAAGTGGCTATTTTGGCAACAGTACTGGTTTGCTTTTTGGCAACCTAGTAGGCGATGTCATCAATTTTTTTGGTGGATTTTGGCAGGCAAAAAAAATCGGGCTCAATTTTGCCTTTCGACTCCAAAATACCATCCCGACCCTCAAAAAGTATTGGCGCTTTCCGATTTACCACGCCTTTCCGTCTTTGCTCAACACCATCAGCCTCACCCTTCCCGTATTTATTGTGAATGCTGCTTTTGGCAAAGCACAAACCGGGCAATTTGACCTCAGCCGAATGGTGCTTTCCTTGCCCATGGCTCTCATTTCCATTTCGCTTTCTCAAGTTTATTTGCAACACCAAGCCGAGCGCATTCGCAAACAAGAAGCTATTGTCCCCGACTTCAAAAAAGTGAGCCTGACCCTACTGCTCTTGAGTTTACCACTCGCGGTCTTTTTATTATTTTTTGCCTCACCGCTCTTTGCCTTTGTTTTCGGAGCTGAATGGCGCCTCGCGGGCCAACTCACCGGCGTACTGATTTTTGGTCAGACCCTCAAATTTGTGGTTTCACCCTTGAGCTCAACTTTAGTTGCACTCCAAGAAGTGCGCTTCAGTGCCCTTTGGCAAATTCTTTACTTTGCGTCCATGCTATGGCTTTACTTGAATCCGGGTCAGGATATCCAAGCATTTGTTTGGCGTTACTGCCTTGTCGACCTTATGGCCTACAGCTGTTATTACGGACTGATCTACAACCGTGTCAAACACTACGAAAAACTGCGCGCATGAAACAATTGAGCGCTTTGGTGAAAGCCCACCCCTACTTGACAACCTATTTGTTTGTGTATGCTTTGTTGCAAGTAGGGCTCATCTACAGTTCCGGACTCACCTACGCAACACCCCTCTTCTTTCTCTTTTTTCTGCCCTTACTGGCGCTCTATGGCGTCTTTTCCAAACTGAACTTTCCGTTTGCCTTCCCTGAACGAAACATCAAGCATTTAGAAAAGTATCTTTTCATATTTGCGCTGCTGATCATTGTGCTTCACCTATTGTGGTTGGGGAAAATACCGTTTATCGAAGCCTGGCAAGCGGCTAAACTGTCGGATGCCAATTCGATTCGCAAACTCAGTTCTGCTGACCTACCTAAATGGCTGCATTATGCCAGTACGTGGTCTATTCGCGCCTTGTTACCTGCTAGCGCTTTGTTCTTTCTCTATCGTAAAAATTACCTCGGATTTTTCTTGAGCATGGGCCTGGGCTTTTTTTATGGACTTGCCCTGCTGCAAAAAAGTTTGATCTTTTGGGTTGGGTTTCCTGTACTTGTTTACTTTTTCTTGAACAGAAAATGGTGGGCCGGTATATTCAGTACGCTTGTGATGGGCGTTTTGTTTGTTGTTGCCGTATTTGCTAACAATCCGCAATTGCACGGCGGACAGCACGACCTCCAACCAACTTTAGCGAAAAAAGGCAGCGCTCATGTCGTATCGGAAGGCATCTTTAAACGGATATTTATTGTGCCTGGTAAAACCATGAGTATGTGGTTTGTGCATGTGCCCAAAGACAAACCATTTCTGTATGGGAAAGATTTTGGCCCTTACGCCAAACTCACAGGTCAAAAAACGGCAGACTACAACCTTGAACTCTATGCGCTTTTCTACCCGGACTATGCCAATCAAGGCGTTCAAGGGAGCGTTAATACCGCTCATTTTATGCGCACTTACACCAATTTTGGCTGGTGGGGCCTTCCGTTTGCTGCTGTACTGCTCGCCTTTTTCTTTCAGCTTTTGAACATTCTACACAGGAAAACCAATGCTGTGTTAGCGTTTAGCTTGCAGATTTTCCCGCTACTTTTGCTCAGTTCTGGATCCTTACTCACCTTGCTTTTCAGCGGTGGTTGGGGCCTGATCTTACTGCTTTTATTATCAAGCCCAACAAAGGAGAGCGCTCATGCCTAAACAATTGCGTATTTGTCACCTAACTAGCGTCCACCCGGATGGCGATATCCGCATCTTTCACAAGATGGCCAAAACCATGGCCCAAGATTTTGAGCTGCATTTAGTAGTACCCAATACCACAACACGTCAGCAAGACGGCGTTCACATTCATAGCTTCATTGCAGAAACACAGGTCCGCAGCAAAAGGATGAAGGATACAGTGAATGAAGTGCTCAAAGTTGGATTGAGCATTAAAGCTGATATTTATCAACTCCACGATCCCGAACTGCTCAGAATAGCCCCACAACTACAACGAGCAGGTGCCAAAGTCATTTTCGATTCTCACGAGGACGTCCCTAAACAAATCATGGATAAATTCTGGATTCCTTGGGTTTTTAGAAAACTGATTTCCATGGTGTATGCACGCTATGAAAAAAGAAGCGTCCGACAACTCGATGGCATCATTTCGGTTACGCCAGGCATCTGTGCGCGTTTTTCAAAAATGAATCAAAAGGTGGCCCTAGTGCGCAATTTTCCGCTGCAAGCTGAATTCCCAATTCCAAATTGGAGCCAAAAAAATAGCAAGCATTTTTGTTATATCGGTGGGCTTTATGAGTCGAGGGGAATTCGCGAGGTGGTTTTGGCCATGAAAGACCTCGATGCGGTCTTACACTTAGCGGGCACTTTCGATGACCCGCTCTTACAAGCCGAATTAGAAAGCACAAAAGCATGGCAAAAAGTGCGTTTTTATGGGCAGGTCGGGCG
>JBIIZO010000011.1:0-24476 GCA_044346245.1 Crocinitomicaceae bacterium | reverse complement strand
TGATCTTAGATTTAGAAGCTGCGTTGAGTGGTAACTAAAAAACTTTAGATAGCGTAATCTTCTTATATTTGAAAATGAATCAAAAACAAGCTCCCAAGTGGAAGCTCATGTTGCTTACATGGCTATTTATCTACCCACTTATCAATATCCTTTTTTTCTTGCTTTTTCCACTCATGAAAGAATGGCACCAATTGCTAAAAACACTGACCCTTACGCTTATTTTAGTGCCATTAATGGGCGCTTTTTTACCAAAGTGGCACGGTTTGTTTAAAAATTGGCTGCAAAAATAAAATGTGCTCAGGGCTGCAACTGATTGATTTGAATGAGCTGCTTGATGGTCAGCCGGTTTGTCAGGTGATTTTATCCAATGCCTGCGCCAAGATTTCTTTGTTCTCTTTTGGTGCTACCCTTCAAAGCTTTGAAATAGACTTACCTGGTTTCGCTAAAAGAGATGTTGTGTTGGGCTATCCAGATTGGAAAACCTATCGCAGAACGTTCGATTTTCCTTCAAACGCATACATGGGACATATCGTGGGCCCAATTGCAGGAAGGGTCGCCCATGCAACTATTCCTTGGCGAGAAGATTCTTGGTCATTTGAAGCCAATGAAGGTCAGCATTTATTGCACGGCGGAAAGCATTGTTTCTCTAACCACAATTGGAAAATCAAAGCAACCCAGCATCAACCGTATCCGAGCGTTACCTTCGAACTGCAAGAAAAAGAAAAGTTCAATTTGCCCGGGATCTTAAACTGCTTGGTGACCTACACCTTAAAAGACACTGAATTAGACATCCAGATTGAATCCATCGCCATAGAAGATACCATTGTAAACCCTACCCAGCACGGTTATTTCAATCCGAATGGGCATCAGGGCAGTGTTTTAGATACGCAAACTTTTGTCTTCACAGAAAAATACTTAGAACTCAACCGAGAAAAACTACCTTCCGGTGTACTTTTAAAAACCTCAGAAAATAGAGACCCAAACGAACCCCTGCTTCTATCTGAGTTTGAACATTATCCTCATTTAGACACTGCTTTTGTGCTAAATAAAAAACAGCGTCAGGCTCGATTAATAGCCGCAGATGGCTTTCAGTTACAGTTTTCGACGAATCAACCAATTTTTCAGGTGTATATCGGCGGGCAAACGCCTTTTGAAGGCAAAGAAAAGACGGTTTATCGCGCGCATTCAGGGATTTGCTTAGAGCAACAAGCTGAACCAGACGCGCCTCATCACCCAAATTTTAACGATATTTACTTGTCCAAAGGCCACTCGAAAATCAATTCGCTCACCATTCAATTTGAACAATGACCAAGCAATTCCACCTACTCGTTTTACTCTTCTCAGCGCTGTCTTTATTCGCTTGCAAAGAAAAGCCAAAACCCAAGCCACCCACACCACCTGCGGCTACAACTTTTTTTAAAGGTGCAGACATCAGTTGGCTGGCTCAAATGGAGGCCACAGGTTATGTATTCTACGATGAAAATGGCGTGCCATCGGATTGTCTAGATTTACTGATGGCACGCGGAATCAATGCGGTTCGCTTGCGCGTTTTTGTGCATCCGAGCAACGACAAAATCAGTGGGCACTGCAGTCCTGAAGAAACCACACAAATGGCACTGCGAGCCAAAGATAAAGGGCTCGACGTCATGATCGACTTCCATTACTCAGACACCTGGGCCGACCCCGCGCACCAAACCAAGCCAGCGACCTGGGCCAATGTTTCTTTCGCCGCACTCCAAGATTCCGTGTATGCGCACACCCAATACACGCTCAATTTGCTCAAGCAAGCGGGCGTTACACCAAAGTGGGTGCAAATTGGCAACGAAATTCCGAGCGGCATGCTCTGGCCACAAGGTCATATCGACAATCCGCAGCAACTCGCGCAGTTGATCAACAAAGGGCATCAGGCGGTGAAGGACATCGACACGAATATTCAAACGATTGTTCACATCGATCAAGGTAATGACAACGCTCGTTTTCGTTGGTTCTACGACCTCATGGCGCAAAACGGTGCGCAGTTTGACATCATAGGCGCTTCGTATTATCCGCATTGGCTGGGCACAGACTACACCGTTACAATTGCCGACCTCGGCCTCAACCTCAAAGACATGGTTACGCGCTACAACAAACCCGTAATGGTAGTTGAAGTCGGTGGCGATTACTGGCAGGTCGAGAATTCTAAAGACCTATTGATTGCGACCATCGGAGCGGCCAAAGATGTGCCCAACAACGGCTGCTTGGGTGTTTTTTACTGGGAACCACAAGGTGCCAAACCTTGGAGTGGCTACCAACTCAATTGTTGGCAAGACAACGGCCGCCCCTCGCCTGCCCTCGACGCATTTTTATACTAAGCTCATTTCTTGGTGCTCATGAAAAACCTTCTTTTTTCCTGCATTTTTATTCTGTTTTGTTCGTTTTCCTTTGGGCAACTGAAGCGAACCCTTTTCAACGAAAATTGG
Organism: Crocinitomicaceae bacterium; assembly: GCA_044346245.1. Taxonomy (GTDB): domain Bacteria; phylum Bacteroidota; class Bacteroidia; order Flavobacteriales_D; family Crocinitomicaceae; genus UBA952. The sequence goes on along the minus strand of JBIIZO010000011.1, from coordinate 22,017 downwards.
GAATTTCAAGCAAAGCCTTCCGATCCCGTTTCGGTGATCAATCTGCCACATACGCCCAAGTTAGAACCTTTGGTGATGAAAGGTCAGTTCACAGGAGAGGTGCTTTACCGCAAGTATTTTAATTATCATTTGGATAAAGGAAAACGCCTGATCGTAGAATTTGAAGGTGCCATGCACACCGCAAAAGTCATGCTAAATGGCAAAAACGTAGGGCAACATGTTGGAGGTTACTTGCCCTTCAATATTGATTTAACTGAAGCACTCAAAGATTCAGCCAATGTGTTGGAAGTATTTCTAGACAACCGCGAAGATCCAACTGTTCCGCCCGGAAAGCCACTTAAAGACCTCGATTTTTATTACCACGCCGGTTTATACCGCAATGTGTGGCTTCAAGAAATCGGCGGTATAGAATTACTCAACCCTTATTTTCGAACTATAGACGCCAATGCTTCATCGGCTACAATTCAACTTGATTTCGAATTAAAGTTTCAACCCGATTGGAGCAAATTACCGCTTCAAGTGGAGGCAAGATTAGGAGAGCTCGCAATCATACTGACTAATGAATCATACGTAGATTCTACAAATGTCTTTTCATATATCGGTAAAACAAACTTAAAATCACCTCAATTATGGTCGCCATCCGATCCGAATCTCTATGACTTGAAAATTGTTGTCATTTATGCACAAGATACTATTGCAAGACATGTTTTAAAAGTGGGCATTCGCAAGCCTGAATTGAAAGCTGACGGTTTTTACTTGAATGGATTAAAGTTGTTTTTGAGCGGTACCAATCGGCACCAAGAGTACCCCTATGTTGGGTATGCGGTGCCCGACGATGCACAGTGGCGCGATGCGTATCTGATCAAGCAAGCGGGTTTCAATTTTGTGCGCTTGTCGCATTATCCTCAGGCGCCCGCATTTTACGAGGCCTGTGATGCACTCGGCATTATTGTTATGGACGCCATTCCTGGCTGGCAGTATTTTGGCCCTGCTCCTTTTGAACAAAGATGCAAAACTGACCTCGAAGCGCTGATCCTAAGAGACCGCAATCACCCCAGTGTCATTTTCTGGGAAAACTCGCTGAACGAAACCGAAATGTCCGAAAATTTCATGATTGAAATGAATCAAATTGCGCATAATTTACTTCTCGACAATGGTTTTTCTGCCGGTTGGCTCGACCACCCAAGCTACGATGTTTTCATGCCTGCTCGCCAGCACGCCAAGGCCCCCGACTACTGGGCTAACTACAAGCCCAAAGCAAAAGCGCTGTTCATTGCCGAATACGGAGACTGGGAATATTATGCGCAAAATGCAGGCTTCAATCAAACGCAATTTGCCGATTTGGCCCCAAGCGAAAGAAATTCAAGGCATTTGCGGGCTGCCTCCGAACAAGCGCTCTTGCAACAAGCCTACAACTTTCAAGAGGCTTCTAATTCTAACCGCAAAGGAGCAAATAGCATCGGAGAAGCCAATTGGGTTTGTTTCGACTACAATCGCGGCTATAGCCCTGATTTAGAAGCATCGGGAATATACGACATCACGCGTTTGCCAAAATATGCTACAGACTTTTATAAAAGCCAAGGTCTTTCGTTTTCAAAACAACCGTATGTATCGATTGCCTCTCGATGGGACGCCAATTCAAGTACTACCGTTACAGTTTACTCCAATTGCCCAAGTGTATCTTTGATTTTAAATGACAAGCAAATCTCCCTGCAAAAACAGTCCAAGAAAGAGGCGTCTACGCATTTAACTGCGCCTCCTTATACCTTTGTAATTCCCCAATTTGAGCCGGGTAAACTCACTGCATATGGCCTCGATCAGCGTCAAATTCGTGTTGCTGCTGCTCAAGTTCAGACCCCAGGGAAACCTACGCAAGTTGTATTGGAATTAGATACCTTAAACAGGGGTATTGATCTTCAGCAAGCAGATTTGATTTTTATCCGCGCTAAATTACGCGATGCCAACGGCACGGTAGTCCCGACCAACAATTACAAAGCTACCTTTAGTTGTTTGGCCGAAGATGCAGGTTTGGTGTCGCCAGCTATACAACTTTTTGAAGCAGGTATTGCCAGTGCACTCTTGCGTACCGAAACGCCAACGCACCCCATTCAAATAAAGGTGAGTATTCCCGAATTGAACCTCAAAGAAACGCTGATTTGGAAACCCCAACCCTAAAGCGACTGCGCGTCATAGCTCCTGGTCGCATCAATTTATTGGGTGAGCACCTCGACTACAATCACGGTATTGTGCTGCCCGCTGCTATTGACCGCCATTTTGAATTTGAAATCCAGGCGCGTCAGTCTTCATTGATCTTGATCGAAGCACTGGACTTGAATGAACAGTGGGAGTTTTTGTGGGCTGAGCTAAGTGATTCAGCAACAAGTGGTTGGAAAAACTATGTGAAGGGTGTTTTGCTTCTAATGGGCCTAGATTCCCACCAACCCGCAGGTCTGCACATCCGCTTCACAAGCAATATTCCTATTGGCGCTGGGCTTTCTTCTTCTGCAGCGCTTTGCTGTGGCTTGGCTTTTGGTCTCAATGAATTTTACGACCTTGGCAAAACACGCCTAGAGCTGGCTTTACTTGCCCAACAAACCGAACACCAATTTGCGGGAGTGAAATGCGGGCTCATGGATCAGGTCGCCTCTTTGTTTGGAAAAGCAAACCACCTGCTCGCTTTTGATTGCATTAGCCATGACATCACACCTTTTGAATTGCCTTTGCACGGTGCGCAGCTCTTTTTGATCGATTCAAAAGTCAAGCACAACCTTGCGGAGTCGGCTTACAACCAAAGAAGAGCAAGTATGGAGCAGGCTTGGTCCCTAGCTCAAGAATTATTTCCTGATTTAGAGAGCTGGCGAGATTTAAATACGGCAAATGCAGCGCAACTTTTTGAAAAATTGAATGTGGAGACGCAAAAGCGTTTACAATACGTTTTAGAAGAGATTCAGCGTGTAGAAGCGCTTCAGAAACTTGCCATCGCTTTATCAGTAGAAGCTGAATCAAGTAAAACCGAAGGATTACTTGAGCAATTAGGCGCTTGCTTGTCGCAGACGCATATAGGGCTTAGCGTTCTTTACGAAGTGAGCTGTAATGAATTAGATTTTCTCCAAGACCAAATCACTAAGTCTCCTGGGGTTTATGGCGCACGCATGATGGGCGGCGGTTTTGGCGGTTGTTTGTTGGTTTTGGCAAGTGCTGAATTTGAGCCTTCAAGTGCCCTCCCCCCTATTTTTTCTGCTTATCATAACCAATTTGGCAGCACTGCGCTGCACTACCCGATTGCGCTTGCGGCAGGTGTTCATGTCGGCGCTTCTTGAGGTGCTTTTCGCTGGGTATCTTCTTGATTTAAACTGATGCGGATGTCTTCCATGAAAGGCAACTTGCTCATGTTCCTGACCTCTAAAGTATAATAGTCGTATTCGGCAGTAATTTTGCCTTCAATGCGGTAAATGCCCTTGCCGTAAAACGGATAAGTCAAGACAATTTGTGGAAAATGGACGGTGTCGATGAAGTCGCCGTTTGGGTCTAGGAAGGTCCCGAAGTTCATGGTGTCGCCTTTGCTGGTCTTGGTTTGCTTGATGCTGACTAAATACCCATAACTCAGCACGATTTGGCCTGTGTGTTGGCAGAAATCTTTGGCGTAGCTAAAGGGCCCTTGGATTTTTTCTTTTAAAATAGAAAAAGGGTCGCAGAGTGGAAAGCCGAGTAGTTCGAATTGCTCAAAGGTGATTTCGAGGGGGTGTTCTTCTAGTTCAGGCAAGTGTTGTTGCTTTTGCACGACTTCAAACAAAGCTGGTTTTTGCTGCCCTTTAAAAGCTTTGTTGTGGTAGAAATAAGCTTGCCATAAGAGGGGTTTACGGGCTTTTTGAAAACTGCGCAGCGCGTCTATTCGGATCAGGAGGCTGAGTTGTTCAAGCGGAATAGCGATCCTTTTGAGGAGGTTTTCGAGGCTGAAGAAAATGCCGTTTTGCACGCGTTCTACAAGGAGTTTTTCAATGAGGGCGGCTTCTATGCCCAGCACTAAGTTGAATCCGAGGATCAGTCTGTTTTCTTTTAAAGTACAACTGTAGGCGCCCTCATTGATGCAAGGCGCTTCTATGTGTGCCCCAAAGCGCCGGGCTTCGTGCACGTAGATTTCGGTGCGGTAATAGCCGCCAAAGTTATTGATGCAGGCTGTGAGGTAAGCCAAAGGATGGTGTGCTTTGAGATACAAGCTTTGGTAGCTTTCTACGGCATAAGAGGCGGAGTGGCCTTTGGAGAAGGCATAACCCGCAAAGCTTTCGATTTGTCGCCAAATATCTGAAGCAAATTGGGTGTCGTGGCCGCGCTGTGCGCAAGCCTCTAAAAAGCGGGTCTTGACTTGTAAAAATTCGGCGCGCGAGCGAAACTTTCCGGACATCCCGCGGCGCAAGACATCGGCCTCTGCCAAACTCAGCCCCGCGAGGTAATGCGCTACTTTGATGACGTCTTCTTGGTAAACCATAACACCATAGGTTTCGGGCATGATCGCCAAGAGCAGCGGATGGATTTCTTTGCGGCGCTCGGGCTCGCGGTGGCGCAAGACATATTGGCGCATCATGCCAGATTGAGCAACACCCGGCCGGATAATCGAGCTCGCGGCCACAAGGGCGAGGTAGTTGTCTACCTGCAGCTTGATGAGCAGCATGCGCATGGCAGGCGACTCTACGTAAAAACAACCCAAGGCCCAACCGTTGCGCAGGAATTGTGCAATTTTTGGATCTTGCTTTAAGACGGTAATATTGTGGATATCTGGCAACTCTTGTGTGGGCTGGCTTTGTAGAATGATATCTAGTGCTTCGGAGATTTTGCCCAAGCCGCGCTGACTCAAGACATCGAATTTATAGAGCCCGACGTCTTCTGCTTCTAGCATCGAGAATTGGGTGCAGGGATAACCTTTTGGCGGCAAAAAACAGGCGGCAAATGCGGCGAGCGGTTGCTCGCTAATGACAATGCCGCCGGCGTGTACGCTCAGGTGCGCAGGCAGTCCTTCGATGTATTTGGCATAGCGCAAAATGAGCACCCCGAGTTCGGTGAACTCCGAGATACTGCCACTGCCCCTACTGAGTATTTTGCTGGCGCCAGCGGGCAGACCAAAAACCTTGCTGAGTTCGTGGACGCAAGCGCGGTATTGAAAGGTGCTGTAGGTGCAGAGCCAAGCGGCGTTTGGGTAGCGCTCAAAGATGTAGCGCACGACGTCGTCGCGGTCTTTCCAGGAGAAGTCGATGTCGAAATCGGGAGGATTTTTGCGGTAAAGGTTGATGAAGCGCTCAAAATAGAGGTCGAGTTCGAGTGGGTCGACGTCGGTAATGCGCAAAAGATAAGCCACAATGCTGTTGGCGCCACTGCCCCGCCCTACGTAAAAATAGCCTTTGCCCCGCGCATAGGAAGTGAAGTCATGGGTAATGAGAAAATAAGAGAGGTAGTTTTTCTCTGCGATGATCTCGAGTTCCATCTCGATGCGCGCGATGATTTCGTCGGTGATGGTGCTGTAGCGATAAGCCAAGCCTTCGGCGCAAAGTTCCCTTAAGTGCTGTAAGTCGGCAGCTTTGGAGCCGTGGAGGTGTGCGGGTTGTTGAGGTGCTGCGGCTTCACCAAATTCAAAGTGGATATGGCATTGAGCAAGCTGTATTTGGGTATTTGTAAAAAGTTCAGGCGCCGCCGCAAAAGCCTCCTCACACTGCGCAGCAGACAGTAGGCGTTCGGTTGGCGGCGCTTGGTCTTGTGGTGGCAATTTAGACAAGAGGCAATTACTGGCAATAGCACGCAGCAAGCGATGGGTGTTGTGGTCGCGTTTGTGGCGGAAGGTCATGGGGTGGTCTGCGACGTATTTGTGGGCTTCAAAACGCGCCGATTGCCGCTGCCATTGAAAGATTTGCTGGGGCTGAACAGCAATGAATTCGTGTGCGCGCAAGTGTGCGGGTTGTTGCTCAAAAGGATACCACACCCAGCAATCTGCAAACGCAGGCAGCGGCAGTGCAAAAGGCTTGGCCTGCAGCAGGTGTTCGCTAAGAAAGGTGTTGAGCTCTTGAAAACCGTTGTTGCTGCGCGCAATAATCGTGGCAAGGTGCTGCAGGCCCTGGCGCAGCTCTACGCCCAAGACCGGCTGTAGCCCAGCAGCTTGCGCAGCGCGCGCAAAGGCCAAGCCCGAACCCGTATGATTGATGTCGGTGAGCAGCAATTGCGCATGGCCATTTTGCTGGGTCCACAGCACCAATTCTTCGGGCTTGAGTATGCCATAGCCTAAACTGAAACAAGAGTGTACGCGCATGTGCGAAATGATAGATGAATGACTTGCTCTTTAAATACTGCGATTGGCCAACAAAATAGGCGGCTCTCCGTCGAAAGGATTGTGGTAGCCAATGCTTCTGGCTTCTAGCCCTACAGCCCTCACGACTGCGCGGTCGCCGTAGCGCACGCGGATGTGGTCGAGGGCTTTGTAGAGCGCCGGAAAAGCGAGGTCTTGGTCGAAGAGCCGCAGTTGGTGCGCCCCTGAAACCAAAGAGCTGAAGCGCACGCCAATGAGGCGCACCAATACGCGCCGCTGATAGAGGCGTTTGAATAAATCCTGAACCAAGGGCAAGAGCTCGTGATCGGCGGCGGTGTAGGCAATTTGCTGCTGGAGGGTTTGGGTCTGGAAATCGGCATAGCGGATCTTGATGGTAACCGTTCCGGTGAGCTTGCCGGCGCGCCGCAGCTGAAAAGTAAGGTTTTCGGCCATGGCGGTGAGGATGCCGCCGAGCTTGCCGACGTCTATGGTGTCTTGATGGAAGGTGCGCTCGTTGGAAATGGACTTGCGTTCGTTGTAGGGCTCTACAGGGCTCAGGTCTATGCCTTGGGCTTTAGACCAAATGGTGCGGCCGTTTTCGCCGAGCGCCTGCTCTACGAGCTCTAAGGGCAAGGCTTGCAGGGTGCCGATTCTTTTGACACCTAAGCTGCAGAGGGTTTGGTAGGTTTTGGGCCCCACCATCGGGATTTTTTGCACGGAGAGCGGCGCTAAAAAGTCTTTTTCGGAGCCGTAGTTGATGTGGAGTTGGTTATTGGGTTTGGCCTCGCCGGTGGCTACTTTAGAAACGGTTTTGTTTTCGGACAAGCCAAAGGAGATGGGTAAGCCTGTTTCTTGCATGATGCGCGTGCGCAATTCGGAGGCGTAGGTCCAGATGCCAAAAAAGCGGTCCATGCCGGTGAAGTCGATGTAGAACTCGTCGATGGACATTTTTTCATAGACGGGCACCGCCTCTTTGATGACGTCGGTCACGAGCCTCGAAAACTTGCTGTAGGTTTGGGTGTTGCCTTTGATGCAGATGGCTTCAGGGCAGCGCTCTTTGGCCATTTTCATGGACATGCCGGAGTGCACGCCAAAGCGCCGGGCTTCATAGCTGCAGGAGGCTACTACCCCTCTTTCGCTGGTGCCGCCAATGAGAATAGGTTTGTGGTTGAGGCGACTATCTAAGAGGCGCTCACAAGAAACAAAAAAGGTGTCGAGGTCCATATGAACAATCGAACGACGCGTAGCCATAGGTACAGTCAGTTTAAAAGTGAAACAATAAAAGTTCGATTGGTTGGTGTCACAAAATTAAACAGATTGACGAATAATTCATCAATATTTTGATTAATTTATAGTCAAAAGTTATCAACAAATAAAAAAGCGCACAAACAGACACTGACATTGTGTCATTTTTGTAACTTGGAACATAATTTGCTACTGAGCAGCGAACACTTAATTCTGTAAAAAATGAAACCAATTTATGTCGTATTGGCCGCTATCGGCGCCCTACTCCTCTTCCTCTTTTTAGGTTACTACAACATGTACAACAAAGCTGTTGGCCTCCAAGAAGGGCTCGACGAAAAATTCGCCAATGTACAATCGGCCTACCAACGCAGAGCAGACCTCATTCCCAACTTGCTCGAAACCGTTAAAGGCGCTGCCCAAAACGAAAAAGACATCCTCACGCAAGTTACCCAAGCAAGAGCCGGAATCGTAGGTGCCAAAACACCTCAAGACCTCGAAATCATGGGGCGTAAAATCAATACAGCCATCAATTTGGCGTATGAGGCGTATCCGCAAATCAGGTCAACTGAAAACTTTAGTCAGTTTCAGAACCAATTAGAAGGCACTGAAAACCGCATCAAAACCGAGCGCGATCGCTACAACGAGTCTGTCAAGGAATACAACACCCACATCCGCGGCTTCTTTGCACGCTTTTTCTTGAATAGCGAAGAATTCCCAAGAAAAGAAGGATTTGTAGCTGCTGCTGGCTCAGAAAACGCGCCAAAGGTCAAGTTTTAATGCTCAGCAATCTCGAACAACAACAGGTCTTAGCCAGCATTGCAGCAGCTGAGGCCACCACCAGTGGCGAACTGCGCGTGCACCTAGAGGCATCGTGTCTCATCGATCCGGTGGCACGCGCCGTCGATTTATTTTACGAACTCGGCATGCAAGCCACCAAGCAGCGCAACGGCGTCCTGATCTATGTTGCCTACGAAAGCAAAAACCTCGCCATCATCGGTGATCAAGGCATCAACAACTTAGTTCCAGCCGATTTTTGGGACAGCGTGCGCGATATCATGGTGTCGAACTTTAAAATCGGCCGCATTTCCGAAGGGCTTTGCGCGGCTATTGCCGAGGCAGGTACGCAGCTCGCACAGTATTTTCCACCGCAGGCTAACGACCAAAACGAATTGCCCAATCAAATCAGTTTCGGATGAAAAAAGTCTTTCAACTACTCTTGATTCTGACTTTTTTTGGTCGTTTATTTGGGCAAATTCCCAAGCCAATTGCTCCTGCTCGCTTTCTCAATAATTTTTCGACGACCAATATACTTAGCGAAGCCGAACAAGCGCAAATCGAGCAGCGCCTAGATCAATTTGAACAAGAGACCAGCAACGAAATTTCGATCGTCATCATCGACGATTTAGGTGGAGACGAACCCTGGCATTTTGCCACCGAAATCGGCGAATCTTGGGGCGTTGGCAAAGCCGACAAAGACAATGGCTTGGTATTTTTGATCAAGCCCACTCAAGAAAGCGGAGGTCGCCAAGTGTATTTGGCGTCTGGGCGTGGTTTAGAGGCGGCCATTACCGACCTTACTTGTCAGGATATCATTCAGCACGAGATACTGCCTGCATTCAAGCAAAATCAATACGCAGACGGTATCAACAAGGCGCTCGACGTATTGTTTGGGCTCGCCAAAGGTGAAATCAACGAGAAAAGCTACCGAAAGCAACTACACCAAAACGATTGGGTCAAAGGCTTCTTTGGCTTGCTCGCCATTTTATTTATCCTCTTTTTGATCATCAAGCGCGGCGGTGGCGGCGGTACAACCTTCGGCGGCAGACGCAGCGGACCAGGCTTCTTTTATTTTGGCGGCTACGGCGGTGGATTCGGAGGAGGTTCATCTGGCGGCGGTGGCTTTGGTGGTTTTGGCGGCGGTGGCTTCGGCGGTGGCGGTTCTGGCGGCAGTTGGTAATCGAAATCCCATTAAAACCAAGTAGAAAAAGAAGGCATAAATTCTCAGTACTGAATTACCATATATCGACAATAAAATGACTACACAAATACCAAAATATCTTTTCTCGATCATTGTTATTTTCCTCGCTAACGCTTCGTTTGCACAACAAATACAAACCATTGCTTTCTACAATGTAGAGAACCTTTTTGACACTATTGACGGCCCCAATGACGACGCTGAGTTTTTGCCCAGTGCCGAAAGCAAATGGGATGCGACAAAGTATGAAGCCAAACTTGTGCACATTCGTCAGGTGATGGCCGAATTGAACATGCCAATAGTACTGGGTGTTTGTGAAATCGAGAACCGCACGGTACTCGAAGACGTCATTGATCAAGACAAGCGCTACGGAATTGTGCACTACGAGAGCCCCGACGCACGTGGCATAGATGCAGCAATGCTTTACCGCAAAGACTTACTGCGCTTGAAAGCTTCCGGGAAAATCCGCTTTACATTGCCAGGTGACAGCATTCCCACCTCCCGTGACATCGTTTGGGCCAAATACCAATACAAAAAAGAATACTTATACGTCATGGTCAATCATTGGCCGAGCCGCCGTGGTGGTGCCGATGAGAGCGCAGCACGCCGACTCATGGCCGCACAAATGGCCGCCAACTTTATTGATTCCATTCAAAAAAATGAACCCAAGGCAAAAATCATCTTAATGGGAGATTTAAATGATCACCCACAAGACGCTGCACCACAACTTATTGCAAGTAAATTAACACCTCAAATCACCAAGGCGAGTGGCCAATTTGGCGGTTCTTATAATTACAAAAACGAATGGGATGTACTCGACCATATTTTTGCGTCTGCCAATGCCCTCAACGGAAAAATACAAGTGCAAACAGGAAGTGGAAAAATCCATGACTTCCCTTATTTACTCACTGAATACAAAGGGCAAACGGTTCCAAACAGAACCTACGCTGGCCCTAAATATTTAGGTGGATACTCCGATCACTTGCCGGTGTCAATCCAAGTGATTTTACACCCTTAATCGGGCTTTGTTGGGGCAGTTCTTAAAGGAAGTTTTTGCTTGTAGAGAAACTTCTTTTGCATCGACTCAAAAGGTCGGTAGATATAATACACTTCGTTGTTGTGTACCCTCACCTTCTCCACATACCTAAAAGCCAATTTTACTTTTTGCGTGATCAAGCCGGTTTGTAAATCAATGAGCCCTACATAATAATGACCTTGCTGCTCAAAAATGGCGTAAATATTTCCGGTTTGGCGGTCTTGTTGGAGGTTTCTTTGAAAACCACTTTGTCTGGCTTGGTAATGATGAAAAATCGGTGTGGAACGAACTGCTGTGCCATCGCTTAAAAAGACGCGCAGCATATCTTTAGGGTAATCAAAAATATAAATGGTGTCGTGGACTAAAAAGAGCGGTGCATACACCGGCTCGTAATACAAAGACTGCGTAAAATAGGTGGCACCTACATAAATTTCCGCGTCAATTCCAGTCTGATTTTCTAAGTTTTTTGCCCAAAGTTTGGTGCGCACATCGACCCATTTGTATTCCGAGCGATACAGCTCCATCATGAGGTCGTCTTGGATCTGAAAGAGGGTTTTGTAGGTAGAGTCGAGTTGGTCAAGGCTGCCATATTCAAAAGCCGGGTAGATATCGCTATAACTCGAGTAAAACAAGCGTGTCTGGCTGCTGTCTACAATAGGAACTAAGTATTTGAAAAAGTAATCTTTGGGGATATTCACCAAAGTGTAATTGCTGTCTATAGCTTCTAGACCAAAAACACTTTCGGACGTCAAGACATGTATATTCCCTCGAAAATCGCGCTTGAGTGCTTGTGCGCGCTCTGGTATGGCTAAAATGGCAGTAGCGGCGCGGTCTTTGTAAACTTGAAGCTGCGCGTCTTTTTGCAGGTTTTTCTCGTAGGTGAGTAAGATGAGTGAGCCGTCTGCATCGAGTTCAAAGTCTGCAACGCTGTAGGTTTTGGAGGCATAGACGGTGTCGGGTTTGTTGGGCTTGATCACCACTTCTCGGACCTCTTGTACGCGCTCGGTTTTGAGTTGAATGCGCAGCTGAATGGTGTCGGCCGCCTCGAAATAGGGAATTTTGCGCTTACCGCCCAAGTAATATGGATGCGCGTAGCTAATAAAGGTGAGCTCCGTTTGACTTGGCTTGATGTCTTTCAAGGAAAAAGCAACAGTGCCATTTTGCTTAGAGCTTCCGTATGCCAAAGTATCTACACCTGAGATGAGCCAACAATTGACGTTTGGAATGGAGTCTTTGGTTTGAAGGTCTGTGAACGAACAATTGAGATGTTGGGCAAATGCACCAAAGCCAAAAAAGGAAAAGCAAATGAACCAGAGCTGTTGCATACGGCTAAGATGCAAACCTTGGTGGATTTTCACAATTTTAGCAGACTTTCTGAATCCAGTGCATGGTGTCGGCAATTTCTCCGGACTTCACGCCATCGAGGTAAGCCTTGATTTTGAGCGACATTTCACGGGTTTCAAGCGCCGGAAGCATGATCTTTTCGTCGCGGTAACCAATCATGGCAATGGGCGCAATGGTAGCGGCTGTACCTGCCCCAAATGCTTCTTGGAGCTTGCCTGATTGAGCAGCTTCAATGATTTCAGCAACTGTAACTTTGCGTTCTTCTACCGGAATACCCCAATGACGGGCCAATTCTAAGACTGTTTTTTTGGTCGTGCCACGCAAAATAGTGTCGGCGTCTTCGGTGGGTGTGATGATTTTGTTGTCCATGACAAAAACGATGTTCATGGTGCCAGACTCTTCGATGAACGTATGGGTTTTGGCGTCGGTCCAGACCAATTGGTGAAAACCTTGCTGTTGAGCGAGTTTGGCTGGATACAAAGAGGCGCCGTAGTTGCCTGCGGCTTTAGCTCTACCTACACCACCTTCAGCTGCACGTGTGTAATGCTCTTCAATTTTAACGCGAACGGGCTCTGCGTAGTAAGCGCCAACAGGCGAATTGATAATGACAAATTTGTAAGTGTCAGATGGTTTGATGCCCACAAATTCGTCGGTGGCAAACATAAACGGACGGATATAAAGCGCGTAGCCAGGTTTTTTGGTGACCCAAGCAGCATCGACAGCAACGAGTTGCTTCACCGCTTGTAAAAACAATTCTTCTGGAATTTCGGGCATACACATGCGTGCTGCAGACTCCGCAAAACGTTGTGCGTTGAGCTCTGGTCTAAACAAAACGACTTCGTTGTCTGTGTTGCGATAGGCTTTCATGCCTTCAAAGATGGACTGACCATAATGAATAGCAGACATGGCCGGATGCATATCGATGGGGCCAAAAGGTAAAATTTCTCCTTGCTGCCATGCGCCATTGGCGTATTCCATCACAAACATGTGATCGGCAAAGATTTTTCCGAATGGGAGGTTTTCCCAATCTACGGTAGACAACTGACTGTTTGTGTTGTGCGTGACGGGGAATGTGAAGGAAACTCCTGACATAAGCGTGTTAATTGATGCGCGAATATACAGCTAAATCATGGAGCGTACAACTTATTGACCTTATTAAAAGCATTCCTTAACTTTGTATAATGCACGCCTACACACAAGCCCTTGAAATCCTCCAAAAGCATTGGGGCTTTGCTGCGTTCAGGCCAAGTCAAGAACCAATTGTGAAGGCTGCGCTCGCAGGTCAAGACACCCTTGCGCTGCTTCCTACGGGCGGCGGCAAGTCTATTTGTTTTCAAGTGCCTGGTTTACAGCGCGAAGGGCTTTGTTTGGTCATTTCACCACTGATTGCCCTCATGCAAGACCAGGTCGAAAACCTCAATAAACGCGGCTTGCGTGCCAAAGCCTTAACGAGTGGCCTCACCTTCCGAGAAATCGACCACATCCTTGACAACGCCCGTTTTGGCGGCCTCGATTTTTTATATACCTCGCCAGAGCGCATCCAATCGGCGCTTTTTATAGAGCGCTTCAAGCGCATGAAAATCTCTTTGTTGGTCGTCGATGAAGCGCATTGTATTTCTGAATGGGGCCACGATTTTCGGCCTTCTTTTCGCCAAATCGCTAAATTGCGCCAGCTTCAACCCGAAGTGCCTATTTTAGCGCTTACGGCTACAGCGACCAAAGCCGTGCAGCAAGATATCTGCGTGCAGTTGCAAATGCCCAAAGCGCAAATTCTCGAAGCTTCTTTTGCCCGAGACAATTTGCAATATTTGGTGCGGCCTGCACACAACAAAATGCAAGAAATTCTGGCCATTTGCCAACGCGAAAAAGGAACCGGTATTGTGTATTGTCAAACCCGTCGCTCTGTGAAAGAGGTGGCGCGCGTCCTTTTGGCCAACGGCTTGCGCTGCGGGATTTACCACGGAGGGCTCAGCGCCGAAGAGCGTAGCCAGATGCTGCGCGCTTGGCTCACCGACAAAAACCAAATCATGGTGGCCACCAACGCTTTTGGGATGGGTATAGACAAGCCCGACGTTCGGTTTGTTTTGCACTACGAAGTACCTACTTCACCAGAGGCTTACTTTCAAGAAGCTGGCCGCGGTGGTCGGGATGGCCAGCCTGCTTATGCGCTGCTGCTCCACGAGCACAAAGATTTTGAGCAAATGCAGCAACAGCTCACCAAAAGCTTTCCGAGTGCAGATCGCGTTATTTTTGTGTATCGCGCCATTTGCAACTACCTCAAAATCGCCATTGGTTCGGGTAAAGATGAGTCCTACCCGTTCGACATGAAAACATTTTGCCGGACCTTTGAGCTACCCGACGACGAAGTCTATTATGCGCTCAAAATTTTGGCGCAAAATGGCAATTTAACCCTAGACGAAGCCTTTTTTCAGCCAACGAGGCTACAGTTTATTGTGAGCAATGAAGTGCTCTACAACTTTCAGATCCAACACGAAGCTTACTACACGCTCTGTGCTACGTTAGTGCGCAGCTATCCAGGCATCTTTGATCAAATGACACGCCTGCACGAAGATAAAATCATTCAAAGACTAAAAACCACGCCGCAGCGTTTTGAAGAGCAACTAGACTTCATGCAAAAAAACGGCATCATCGAACTGAGTAAAAAAAGCAGCCTACCCCTGCTCTATTTTACAATGGAAAGACTCCCCGAGTCTTATCTGCAGCTCAAGCCGCAAATTTACCTCGAGCGCAAGCAAGCGGCCCAAGATAAACTATTAGCCATGCAACGCTACTGCCAAGAAGCCACTTGCCGCGCGCAGCAACTCATTACTTATTTTGGGCAAAGCATTGCCCCTTGCGGCCAGTGCGACATCTGTGTGCCGCGCACTTTAAATGAAAGCACGCTTTTGGACTTCCTCCAAGAAGCGCGCAGCATTCAGGAGCTCGAGGTCCATTTTTTATGCGCCAAATCTGAGCTCGAGCCACTGATTCGCCCACATTTACTCACCGAAAAAATCAAGTTCAAAGCGGGAAAATTCTACCTCTAAATCTCGCTCATGACCACCCCTTCAGTTCAAGAAGTGCCCAAACTACAATGGCACTTCGCACTTGTTTTGCTGCCTTTTATCGTCGGTATCTATCTAGCAGACTACCGTAATTTAACGGATGACCTGCTGCTTTTTTTCAAGTTTTTTACGTTCGGGAGTTTTTTACTGCTCTTGAGCAAGCCCTTGCGGCAATTCGGACTTCTTTTTTCATTTATGGCCCTTGGTTTTTGGTTATTATACAGCCGGCAAAGCGGATTCAGACAACAGCAGAATCTTCATTTCAATACAGAAATTACAGGCTTTTTTATTCCTGAATCTTTGGAAAACAAAACCAAATTTCAAAAAGTCCAAGGTCGTTTTTATTTCAGGACCGCCCAGCGAAAAAAGGCAATCAACTTGCAACTTTATGTTTTCTCCGAAGTACCACTTGAACTCACAAATACCTACGCCTTGCGCTGTCAACCAGAATTACTGGCCAATGAGCGCTATCCAGGTGCTTTTGACCAAGCTCGGTATTATGAATTGCAAGGCCTGAGCCATCGGGCGTTTGTGTATGCTTCTAATATCAGGGTCCTGGCAGGTACGCGGCTATCTACTTCTGACAACAGTCTTCTGCGCATCAAAAGTCAACTATCTAAATTGTTTACCCAAGCACTCAGCCCGCGCTCAGCGGCAATCGGCAGAGCCTTGATTTTAGGTGAGCGCGACGGCATTGATGCGCAGTTGCGGTCTTATTTTTTAGCGACGGGCTCGATGCATATTTTGGCGGTGTCGGGCATGCATATTGGCTTATTAATCTTGGCGCTGCTCAAGATGCTAGGTTTGTTGTCGCGTTGGTTGAGCCGCAAACAGGCTTTGGTGTTGGTACTGCTCATTGTATGGTACTATGCGGTGCTCACAGGCTTGTCGGCATCGGTGTTGCGCAGTGTTTTTATGTTCAGTGTGTTGTTGCTCAGTCAGTTGTCTGGACGCCAAATGAGTCAGCTTTCGGCGCTGTTTTTTTCGGCTTTTTGCCTCTTGCTCTACGATCCACGCTACTTGTTTGATCTCGGTTTTCAGTTGTCTTATCTCGCTATGTTGGGTATTTACCTCTATTATGAAGCGATTCGGGCTTTGCTTCAATTCAGATGGAAAGTCTTGACGCATCTTTGGGATGGCACAGCGCTCGGTTTGGCAGCCACGCTTACCACATTACCACTGATTTTGTATCATTTTCATTTGTATCCAAATTACGCGCAAGTTGCCAATCTCTGCCTGATGAGTTTGTCGAGCTTGATATTGGTAGTGGGCATGTTTTTTCCTTTTCTGCAGGCGCTTCCTTGGCTAGATCGCCTCAGTGCTTTTGTCTTAGAGACCTCCATTCGCTGGATGCTAGAGATCATGCGTTTTTTCAGTGAGGCCCCAGGCGCATTGGCCAAAGGGTTTGTGCTGCCCTTTTGGTGGGTATTGCTTTTTTGGTTGGCGACATATTTTTTATTTTATGGTTTGCAAAGACAGCATAAATACCTGGCACAACTTGGCTTACTCGGTAGTATGCTGTTTATGGCAAACCTTAGGCAGCGCAAATTGCAGGAGCAACAAACAACTTTTTATCAAAACGACCAAGTGCTTTTGCTTAGAGATGGTTCCAAAGCGTTGGCATTCGGCCCAAAGCCAGCAGCAAAATGCGTGTTTTTATTGCCTACACTTGAAATTTATCACAATTGCAAAATCCAGTATAAACAAGTTGCAAAGGGTAAGACACACATTCAATTAAAGCAACTTGAGATAGCGATTTCCAACGAAGATGCGTATCAAATTGACATTCGCGCGCAAAAGCAGACAGATAAAATCAAAGTCTATTGAACAAGAATTTTATCTTTGCTAAAATTTGACACCATGAAAATGCTCAGTCCGAAGGAAGTTCTTCAGGCGTTAGAAGCCCAAGAAAGCTGTTGCCTCATCGATATCCGCGAACCCTACGAATTGTTGAACTGCAAAATAGATTGCCCGTCTGTGCCGATGGCTACTTTTGCAGCGGCGTATCCCGACTATCAGCATTACGAACAAGTGGTGCTCATGTGTCAGTCTGGCAAGCGCGCTGAAGCCCTCGCTAATTTCATGGAAACTGAATTTGCAGCTACCAATATTTGTGTGTTGGAAGGCGGTATCAATGCCTGGATCGAGCAAAACGCACCTCAAATCACTTGTCAGTAATGAGCTATCTTCTTCAACTCCTCGATTTCATCCTTCATATTGACAATTACCTTTTCTTGCTCATTCAGGATTACGGCATTTGGATTTACGCCATCTTGTTTTTGATCATTTTTGTAGAAACGGGCTTGGTTTTCATGCCTTTGCTTCCCGGCGACTCACTGCTTTTTGCGGCGGGTTCATTTTGTGCAGGCGTGCAGATAGACAACGAATTGGCACAGCTGAATTTGTGGATCGTGTTGGTTCTGCTCATTGTTGCAGCCATTTTAGGCGATGCACTGAACTTTTGGATTGGTCAAAAATACGGACGCAAATTGGCACAAATGAAGATTGGGCGCTATGCCCTACTCAAAGAAAAGCACTTGCAACAAACCCAAGCGTTTTTTGAGAAACACGGTTCCAAAACAATCATCATTGCACGCTTTGTACCAATTGTACGCACTTTTGCACCCTTTACGGCGGGCTTGGCGAATATGCGCTACAGCATCTTTTTGAGGTTCAACGTAATTGGCGGTGTGAGTTGGGTACTCGGCCTCACGCTTTTGGGTTACTTCTTTGGCAACCTCACTATAGTGCGCGAAAACTTCGAAACCGTCATTTTTGGCATCATCGGCTTGTCTTTGCTCCCGATGCTGCTTGCTATCGTCAAAGAAAAAATGGCTAAGCGTTGAAACGCTGAAACTCATTTTGTAAATAAGCACGGCAAATTTCTGTCGGAAACTGCTCAATTTGAGCGGAGATTTCTAAAATTCTCGACGCGAGGTCTGTGGCACTAGCTTGGCCATCTAAAGTATTGGCTGCCATATTTATAACGCGCAACACTTCTTCTTTTGCTTGAATTAGCATCGTCCAGCCCTGCGGCGAAACAAAGAGCTGTTGGGCAATGTTGTGTTCAAACTCTTCTCTGACCGTCTTGACGAGTAAACTTTGTTGGGTTCTGGCATTGTGGGTCACTTGTAGGGTACGCAGCGTGAGGTTGGCAGGTGAAATGCGGTCGAGCAGTAAAATACAGCGCTGATACGCCTCGAGCTTACTTGGTAGAAAATAATTTTGACGCTGCAAGGCGAGTTCGGTCTGGAGCTTCACGAGGCTGTGGTCGTGTTGACGCTTGAGAAATAAATAAACGATTGTCACCATTGCCAAACTAACCAACAGAAACGAAATAACCACAAAAATGAGTTTCATACGTATTTTTTTGAGGCAAATATAGTGCTTTGCGCTATTTTTACTCCATGAATAATGTGTTACTCCCACTCATCTTGTTATTATATTTCGGGCTCCTGCTCGCAATTGCCTATTTCAGCTCCAAAAATGCGAGCAGCCATAGTTTTTTTACCGGCGACAAAAAAAGCCCTTGGTATTTAGTCGCTTTTGGCATGATCGGCACCTCGCTTTCGGGCGTTACTTTTGTGTCTGTTCCGGGCGACGTCAGCACGGGCGCTTGGCACTATTACCAGTTGGTGCTGGGCTTTTTTGCAGGTTATTTCGTAGTGGCTTTTGTGCTTTTGCCACTGTACTACAAATACCAACTGAGCTCTATTTATCGGTATTTAGAACTGCGCCTTGGCTTGCGCGCCTATCAATGGGGAGCAGGCTATTTTATTCTTTCGCGCACGCTCGGCGCAACGGTTCGGCTCTACCTCGTGATCAACGTATTGCAACTTTTTGTTTTTGAACCCATTGGCCTCGCTTTTTGGCAATCTACCCTGCTGATCATCCTCATGATTTTAGCCTACACGCTCAAAGGCGGCGTCAAAACCATCGTCTGGACCGACACCCTACAGACTTTCTTCATGCTATTGGCCTTGGTGGTATGTATCTACACCCTCCAACAGCAAATGGATCTTTCCTGGACTGAACTCTGGGCCAACCTCAAAAATGAACAACTCACCCAAGTTTGGTCCTGGAATCCGTCTAAAAGCGACTACTTCTGGAAGCATTTCATCGGCGGCGCCTTCATCACCATCGCCATGACGGGCCTCGACCAAGAAATGATGCAAAAGAACATCAGTGTCAAGACGCTCAAAGATGCCCAAAAAAACATGGTGGTTTTTAGCTTTACACTGCTCATCGTCAATGCGTTGTTTTTGCTACTCGGCAGTATCCTGAGTTATTTCGCCCTCAAAAACGGTCTCACTTTTGCCCCCGACGACCTCTTCCCTCAGGTTATTCAGCAATTTTTACCCACCGGCGTTTTTATCATTTTCACGATTGGGCTTATTTCTGCTTTGTTTCCTTCTGTAGACGGCGCCATCACTGCCCTCACGGCTTCTTTCTGCATAGACATCATTGGTTTTGAACGCAAAAACCTTCCCGAAACGGAGCGCATGCGACTCAAAAAGATTGTTCATATCAGTTTTGCGGTGCTTTTTACGCTGTTGGTTTTTCTATTCAAGTGGTACGACGACAAAAGCATCGTGAAGCTCATTTTCCTCATTGCAGGCTACACCTATGGCCCACTACTTGGGCTATTTGCCTTTGGTATTTTGACCAAAAGAAATGCACCTGCAGCACTCATTCCAATAATTGTTGTACTCGCACCGCTTTGCTGTTACTTTTTGAGTAAAAATGCAGACCTCATTTGGAAGGGTTATCAATTCGGAAACGAAATGCTTTTGCTCAACGGAATGCTTACTTTTGTGCTGCTCTTTTTGAGTAGTTTTGCCTATCAACCCCAACCAGCCGATGAAACTCCTGTTGTCTGACAACCAATTGCATTTGCGCTTTGCCCCGCTGACCCTTACGCGTCCGTTGGCAGAATTGCGCTGTGGTCTTTTCACCAATACCGAACGCTGGAAGCATTTGCTGCCCGGTGCGCAAATTGGGTATCAAACAGAAAGTTACCTGCAGGGCAAATACCCAAGTATAGCCGGCATTTGGATCAATTCGCAAGTGATACCAGATGTGCAATTAGCCAAAGCGGTTAGCGAACTCAAGGTAGGTGAAAAACTGTACATGAATTCGGTTTTAAT
Source organism: Crocinitomicaceae bacterium (assembly GCA_044346245.1). Lineage (GTDB taxonomy): Bacteria > Bacteroidota > Bacteroidia > Flavobacteriales_D > Crocinitomicaceae > UBA952. The sequence goes on along the minus strand of JBIIZO010000011.1, from coordinate 1,916 downwards.
TGCCCAAAATGGCGCGGGAAATCACAAAACAGCATATTCCGATTCAAACCTCATTATCCTTGAAAACCGCTGGGATCTCTACTTGCTCAACGCTGCCATCTTAAAGCAAGATTTTACTTGGTTTACTAAGGGTCAAACTACAGCTGAACTCAAGCAAAGCAACCGCCTCATTGGCCCTGCAGATCAGTTATTTATTGAAGAAGGTGCGCACGTAGAAGGCGCCATCTTGAATACCAACGAAGGCCCCATTTACATTGGTAAAAATGCAGAAGTCATGGAGGGCGCACTTTTGCGAGGCCCTTTAGCGCTCTGCGACGGCGCCGTTGTTAAAATGGGAGCCAAAATCTATGGCGCCACCACTATTGGACCAGAATGCCGTGTGGGTGGCGAAGTTAGCAACAGTCTCTTTCAGGGTTACTCCAACAAAGGGCACGACGGCTTTTTGGGCAACGCGCTCATCGGCGAATGGTGCAATTTGGGTGCAGACACCAACTGTTCCAATCTCAAAAACAATTACGGAAAGGTCAGTACGTATAGCTATGAGGCGCAAGAACAAGTCAAGACCGACCAACTTTTTATGGGGCTCACCATGGGCGATCATAGTAAGTCGGCAATCAATGTACAGTTCAATACCGCAAGTGTGGTGGGCGTTTGTAGCAACGTATTTTGCAGTCATTTTCCAGAGAAATATATCGCCTCCTTTGAATGGGTCTCCGATGCGGCTAGCGAAAAATACCGCCTAGACAAAGCCATTGAAGCCGCAACTGCCATGATGGCCAGAAGAAAAGTAGCATTTAGCCCAGAAGAGCGCCAAATTTTTGAATTCTTGGCAAACAACTGACTTTTTTGCAGCGTTTCTGTCTTTGGCATGCATCTTGACACCCCACCCGCCTGAAACAATTCTATTATGAGCAATCTCTTTGATCAAGGTTTTTTTGAAGTCTCTGGCTATGACGCCGATGCTGAGTTTATTCCACTCATTACAGCAGAGGAAGAAGAGCACATGAACAAACAAGAATACCCTGAAGAACTCCCTATACTTCCTTTGCGCAACAACGTGCTCTTTCCAGGCGTTGTCATTCCCATTACTGTGGGCCGAGACAAAAGCATCAAACTGATTCAAGAAGCCAACAAAGGCAGTAAAATCATCGGGGTGGTTTCTCAAAAAAACCAAGACGTAGAGGCGCCACAGTTTGCCGATTTACACCAAGTAGGTACGGTTGCTCAAATCATTCGCTTGCTCAAGATGCCCGATGGCAGCTCAACGGTGATCATTCAAGGCAAGCGCCGCTTTGAAATGTTGCAGGCCACCCAAACAGAACCTTACATGAAGGCCAAGGTTCGTGTCCTGACCGAACAAGCCATCGACAGCGCCAACAAAGAGCTCGAGGTGATGTTCAACACCATCAAAGACCTCGCCCTTCAAATCATTCGCGAAAGCCCCAATATTCCTTCCGAAGCGCAGTTTGCTATTGGCAACATCGATAGCCCTAGCTTTTTGGTCAATTTCATCTCGTCTAACATGAACGCCGATGTCGCCAAAAAGCAAGCCATGCTCGAAGAAATGGACATCAAAAAGCGCGTCATGATGGTACTTGAGCACCTCACCGCAGAAATTCAAGTGCTCGAGATGCGCAACGAGATCCAAAACAAAGTGCGCAAAGACCTCGACAAACAACAACGCGAGTACTTTTTGCATCAGCAAATGCGCACCATCCAAGACGAGCTCGGCGATAACCCACAAATCCAAGACGCCCGCGAGCTCGAAAAAAGAGCTCAAGGCAAAAAATGGGATGCGCGCATCGCCAAACTTTTCGGCAAAGAACTCGAAAAACTTCAGCGCATGAATCCGCAGGGCGCCGAATACACCGTTCAGCTCAACTACCTCGACCTCCTGCTCGAACTTCCTTGGAATG
>JBIIZO010000107.1:0-7867 GCA_044346245.1 Crocinitomicaceae bacterium | reverse complement strand
GCGGAGACATGCTCATCTCAACAGGCTCCGAAATGAAGCGCTTGCAGTGTGGTTTTGTCGATACGCCAGAGGTTGAAGACATCTGTAGTTTCATTGGCGCGCAGCGTGCCTATCCAGAAGCACTGATCTTGCCAGAATACGTGCCAGAAGGATCAGAAGCCAGCGGCGACATCGATATGAATGAAATCGACAACATGTTTGTAGATTCTGCACGTATTGTGGTCATCAATCAGCAGGGTTCGGCGAGTTTGCTGCAACGCAAGCTCAAGCTCGGTTACAACCGTGCTGGCCGCATTGTGGATCAGTTAGAAGGCATGAATATCATCGGACCCTTCCAAGGTAGCAAGGCCAGAGAAGTCTTGTTTTCTGACATCGAAAGCCTGGATGAATTCTTGCGCGTAAAAGGACTGCTCTAAAAAGTTAAAGGACTGTCTGAAACTTATTTCACCCGATTGAGCCCCAAAGCCTTGAGCATCCATTTAGGCAAATGCTTTGGCGCACGGCCTTGCTTGAGGTTTAGGTAAAGACCGAGTTTCTTGAAAATTGGTACTTTGTGCGTTTCTACAAATTCAATCCAGTAGCCATCCGGATCCTCGATGTAAGCAAAACGGCCTGCGGCCTCGCCCATGTCAAAAGAGTTGTCTGAATCTACTGTAAACGGAGCTCCAAATTCGTTGCAACGCAATTTAAGCGCATTCATGCCCTGCACATCAAAGCAAAGGTGAATAAAGCCCCAGTCTCCCCAGAAACGGTTCTCGAAAATTTGTCGGGCGCCTATTTTTGTACTTAACTCGACCAATTCAATTTCTGTTATTCCCAATAATTGAGCAAAGTAGCCACCGCGTACTTTCGGATGCGTCAACAACACCCTGCGGAACGCTTCCTTCCCTCTTGGTAAAAAATCAAAATCGGTAAAAACTTGTGCCTCATCATAGATTTTTTGCTCATAACCGAGCAAATCTTGGTAAAAACGCTGGCTTTTGCCCATATCGGAAACGCCTATTACAGCTCCAGCAACACCACCACATTTGGAAGGATGCTTAGAGGTGCCAAACCAAGAGCGGCCTTCTACAATCTGAAAATAATTGCCGTTCGGATCCTGGACATAACAAGTCCAGCGGCCTGCGGGGTCTTGGTGAGCAGCACTGACATTGGCACCCATTTGCGCCAAATGCTGTTGGGTATGGCGCACGTCTTCGGACTTGATTTTGCAGATAAAAACACCGTAGTCGCCGAGTTGTGGCTCAAAAGCAGCTTTTTCGGTAGGTCGGGAGGTGAACTGCCAAATCTCAAAGCCGCCGCCGCCGGCCATATTCAAGGCCAGAGTAGCGGTGCGATGCTGTACTACCCCACCAGTATATCGGGTCATGAGCGGAGCGGGCGCAGCTTCTTCAAAAATGCGGACGTCGAGTCCAAAAGCTTGGCGGTACCAAGACCAAATTCCTTGTACATCTGGCACACCAATGCCCATTTGCTGAATACCGTTGAGGATAAAATTGTTTGTCATGTTGTTAGCGAATTGCGCGTTCATTAAATAAAAGGTAGCCAAAGCTCAATTGAAATTGAAAAGGCTGTGCGTATTTAGGTAAGTAATTGAGTGTAGCCCGAACCGGACCAACTGGAGAATGGTAAATGACATGACCTGCCGCCAAAATACTCCTGCCATCTAGCGGCTTGGCATAAGTGAAGGTACCGTCTGGATTGAGCACCAATTGGATAATCGGTAAGAAAGCATAGGCATCCAGCCTGAAGTCGATATTTTTGAGCGGACTCAGGATGAGTTGGGTGCCCAAACACGCGTATTGTGTGGATCGGTAGGCGGCAATAAAATAGGTGTCGAGATCGGGTAAGACATTCAAGCCAGGAAGCGCCAGCATACTTGCGGTGTAATTGGCAAAAAGCGATTGGCTATTGAGCACTGATTTGAAATGCAGGCCAAAATTCACCATTTGCTTCTTTTGAAAAGGAAAGCTCAATAACTCTAATTGAATACTGAGCCATTGGTGTTTTTTGCTGCTGGTGTCGTTGGAGATGGAGGTAGAACCAGGATAGGTCAATTCTTTGCCGCGCACATAACTCGCCTTGAGCTCAAAAAAACTTCCGGAACTGGCAAATTGCTTGCGGTTGAGTGTGTTTTGCGTAAAAGCCAAACGGATGCTCTCTCCAATAAATGAGGTGTAATCTGAGGTATCTTCTTTGGTAAAATTAGCTGTCTGGTAATAGGAGTCGTCTAGCCAAAACATACGGGTATTGGCGGTAATCACGGCGTGGTTTCCGGTCGGAATTTTGAGCTGAAGCCCGGTGTAGCGTTCTTCTTGCACCAAAAATGAGGGCTTGACATCTTCAAAAAATGTGGCAAAACTTTTGAAGTAATCCCATCGGTTGAGCACTATATAGGCACTCAAGGAAATTGGCACACTGCCCGGAATCACCAACTCGTAATTGACCTTTCCAGAACCATAAAATTTCCCGAAGTAAGAGGCGACTTCAAGTCTTTGCCCAACATAACCCGCTCTGCGGTAAGCCAAACTCAAATAACCGGTATTGATAGCTCTAGAAGACATCAGCCCACCGAAATCGACGCGAAACGCATTGGCTTTGTTGACTTTCAAGCGCAGCGTTAAATGATTCGGTGCCCCTGTCTCAAAAGTAGGGGTCACAAAACTAAAATAGGGAGAGGAGAGCGTCCTGAAATAGCGTTTTTCGAACGTTGTGCTGTCGAGAATGAGTTTGCTGTATTTCGGTAAAATGGAATTGCGGACAAAGGGTAAGTCTTGCCTGCGGTCTGAACTAGCGCGCACGAGATTCACGCGCAACGGAAGCAATTTGTGCTTGAACTGCTGTCTTTTCTGAGCGAGTTCATTAGCATCGGTGCGTGTACTCACATACTTGAGAATGTTGTCCATTTGGGCTGTTGCGGCCAGATAACCATCTTGAATGGCTTGTTGTACATCGGCAAAATCAAAGGTACCTACTTTGGTATTGGGTTCAATAATGATGCCTTCAGCACACGGCATGGCGTAATTGGTTGGGGTGGTCATCATGCTGGTCAGTAAACCCAAAAAATCGCGTTCAGAGACCGGCGCCAAATTTTTGGAGACATTGCTGCCGATGATGAAGTCGGGCTGAAAATCATTGTACAGCACGTCTATCGGAAAGTTGTTGTAGAGCCCGCCATCAAAATACAGCACGCCATCGACCCGAATCGGATTGAGATAAAGCGGAAAGGTCATGGAGGCGCGCACCACCTGATTGAGCTTGCCGTGGGCAAAAGCCACACTTTTTTTGGTCTCTACAGCAGAAGCCACGCAGCGATACGGCACAAATAGCTGATTGAAGTCGTCTTGAACAGACACACTTGTTCGGCCAAAGATTTTGAGCATCTCGTAATCGAGGTAAGTGGGGTTTACAAAAGCGAGCGGCAAAGATTTTTGAAGAATGCTGTCTTGCGAAACTGCAAAATTGAACATGGACGCGCTCGACGCATCTTGATAAAACAAAAACTGCTGATTGGCCTCTTCTTGGCCTTTTACCATCAGTTGAAAAGACTCCGAAAGCACATAGGCCTCAATTTCTGCAGGAGAATAACCACTCGCATACATGGCCCCCACGAGCGCACCAGCAGAAGTACCTACAATATAATCGATTGGAATTTGATGTTCTTCGAGCGCTTTGAGTACGCCCACATGCGCTACACCTGAGGCTCCTCCACCACTCAAGACCACACCCACGCGCTGACGCTGCTGTGCGAACAACTGCAACGTAAAAAAAAGGAAGGGCAAGAGGTATTTGGTCTTCGACAAATTCGTTCTTTTGTACAAAGTTAACGAATCCCAAAATAATGCATCCACAACCCAGTCCAAAAAGCCCGCTCCTCACCATCACACTTAAAAGTTTTTTTGGCTTCGAGGCCATTCTTGCCGAAGAACTCAACGAACTTGGCTATCCTGAAGTCGAACTGCTCAACAGAGCTGTTCAGATCAAAGGAACTTGGGCCGATGTCTACAAACTCAACCTCTATTGTCGTTGTGCCATCTCTGTCTTGGTCGAAATAGACAAATTCTATATTCAAAGCGAAGAAGACCTCTACAAACGCGCACTCCGAATCAAATGGCATGAGCTTTTTGATGTCCAGAAAACATTTGCCATCAAAGGCGCCATCTTTTCCCCAATTTTTAACAATACGCATTATCCGTTTTTACTCGTCAAAGACGCCATTGTCGATGTCTTCAAAGACAAAACCAATGAGCGCCCCAATATCGATGTCAAGAAACCGAGCGTCCTGCTAGACCTCTACATCAAAGACAAAGAAGTGACTATTTCGGTAAATACAAGCGGTATTCCTTTGTTTCAGCGCGGCTACCGTACAGCCGTTGGCCCAGCGCCACTCAATGAAGTAGTAGCGGCCTGCTTGATCAGAATGTCGGGCTGGGACCGCAAGCAAACTTTTGTAGATCCTTTCTGTGGTTCGGGTACTTTGCTCGTTGAAGCTGCACTTTTGGCCAGTGGCATTCCAAGTAACATAGAAAGACAACATTATGCCTTTAAAAACCTCAAGAACTACGATGCCAATTGCTGGGAAGAAATTTACCAAAACGCACCGCGCATTGTCAGAGAACTGCCTTGCCGCATCATCGGCGGAGACATCTCAGATGAAATGGTTTTGAAGGCGCGCAGGAACCTGCGCACTTTTTCTTTTGGTCGTTTTGTGGAAGTACTCTCCGCTCCTTTTGACAAACTCAAAATTGAGCCACCTGTGTTTATCCTGACCAACCCACCCTACGACGAAAGACTTTCCACAGACGTCGAAGAACTCTATGGCGCTTTCGGTACTTGGCTGAAGCACGAAATGACCGGCAGCAAAGCGTGTGTCATTAGTGGAACCATCGAAGGATTTCATGCGATCGGACTCAAGGCCTCGCAAAAACACCGTGTATTCAACGGCGATATCGAATGTGAATTCAGGAAATACGAATTATTCCAAGGTAAAAAGGCGCTCAATTGAGCGCCTTTTTTATTTCTGATTGTTGAACTGAGTGCTTAACGCTGCTCAATTGGAACGTAGTTGCGATTGGTTTGACCAGTGTAAATCTGACGCGGACGCCCGATTGGTTCTTTGTTTTCAGTCATTTCTTTCCATTGGGCAATCCAGCCTGGAAGGCGACCAATAGCAAACATCACCGTAAACATTTCGGTTGGGATACCCAAAGCCTTGTAGATAATACCAGAGTAGAAATCTACGTTTGGATAGAGGTTGCGCGCTTTGAAGTATTCGTCTTCGAGGGCTACTTTCTCTAATTTTTTAGCAATCGCCAATAGTGGATCGTTGACGCCTAATTTTTCGAGGACGTCGTCGCAGGCTTTTTTGATGATGTTGGCACGCGGGTCGAAGTTTTTATAGACGCGGTGTCCGAAGCCCATAAGGCGGAATGGATCTTCTTTGTCTTTAGCTTTGGCAACCCATTTGTCTACGTTACCGCCGTCGGCGTGAATGCGCTCTAGCATTTCGATTACTTCTTGATTGGCACCGCCATGTAGCGGACCCCAAAGTGCAGAAATACCTGCAGAAACGGTAGAATAAAGGTTGGCTTGCGAAGAACCGACGATACGCACTGTAGAAGTAGAACAGTTTTGTTCGTGGTCTGCGTGTAAGATGAGGAGCTTATTGAGGGCGTCAATGACAACCGGATCTACGTGGTAGTCTTGGGTTGGCATCGAGAACATCATGTACATGAAATTTTTGCAATAATCGTATTCATTGCGCGGGTACATGAACGGATGACGGATCAGGTTTTTGTAAGACCATGCAGCTAAGGTTGGCAACTTAGCCAATAAGCGATGAATAGTGAGGTTTTTGGCCTCAGGGCTGCGATTCGGGTCGAGCGATTCTGGATAAAAAGTTGCCAATGAAGCCACCATAGAAGAAAGAACGCCCATTGGGTGCGCTTTGGACGGATACGCTTCAAAAAATTGCTTCATGTCTTCGTGGACAAGCGTGTGCTTGCAGATACTGTCTTGGAAAGCATCTAGCTCAGTTTGTGTTGGCAAGTTGCCATAAATAAGCAAATAGGCCACCTCAATGAATGAAGCTTTTTCAGCGAGTTGTTCAATTGAATATCCTCTGTAGTGCAAGATACCTTCTTCACCATCTAAAAAAGTAATGGCGCTTTTGGTTGCACCCGTGTTTTTGTAGCCGGTATCTAAGGTGATGTAACCGGTTAAATCGCGCAATTTGGAGATGTCGATAGCTTTTTCGTTTTCTGTGCCGACTACAACGGGAAGTTCGTATACTTTGCCGTCGAGTTCGATTTTGGCTGTTTCACTCATGTGGTGGAAATATGTCGTTTGATAAATGTGTGCCTAAATTACAAAAGAAAGTGCAAATGATATACATCATTGCTCATAAAAACTATTAATAAAGGTGAAAGTTTAAAGTTCTTCTAAAATATAAGAGTGAATCATGTTGAATAAGTGATTGCGGGTATTCCCTCCGTAGATGCCATGATTTTTATTCGGATAAATAAAGAGATCGAATTGCTTGTTGGCCTTCACCATTGCACTGATCATTTCCATACTGTTTTGGTAGTGCACGTTGTCGTCGGCAGCGCCGTGAATCAAAAAGTATTTGCCCTGCAGATCTTTGGTGAAATTGATGGGTGAGTTATCGTCGTAACCTTTCGGATTTTCTTGTGGCGTGCGCATGAAGCGCTCGGTGTAGATGTTGTCGTAAAAACGCCAATTGGTAACGGGCGCAACGGCAATACCCACCTTGAACAAGCCCTGGCCTTTTGTCATGGCTAGTGATGACATAAAGCCTCCGTAACTCCAGCCCATGATACCCAAGCGCGACGCGTCTACGTCTGGGCGCTGTGCAAAAACTTTGGTGGCGGCCAGTACATCTTGAATTTCGAGCTTGCCCAGTTGCAGATAAGTCGACTTTTTAAAAGCTGCACCTCTATATTGTGTGCCGCGCGGATCAATACTCAAGACGATGTAACCTTCTTGCGCCAAAAGCTGGTGAAAGAAATAGTCGTTGCCGTCCCAGCTGTCCAGGACTTCGTTGTGCCCAGGCCCACCGTAAACATTGACAAACACCGGGTATTTTTTTGCCGGGTTGTAATTGACAGGCAAGATCAATGATGCATTTAAGTCGATATCAGGTGTTGTAATGGTTAAAAATGTTTTTCGGCTCAAGCGTTCATTTTTCATTTTGTCCAAAAGCGCAGCGTTATCTTCGAGTGTACGAACGAGCTCGCCGTTGGCTTTGCGCAAGGTAATGACGGGCGGGGTGTTGGCATTGGAATAACTGTGGATGAAGTATTTCATGCCTTTTAAAAAGGTCGCGTTGTGGTAGCCGTAAGCATTGGAAATCATTTTTTGATCCGTTCCATCGAGGCGGATAGAATAGATCGACTTATAAATTGCCCCTGGTTCGGCACTCGCGTAATACAGTAAGTTTTGTGCTTCGTCGATGCCTAGGTATTCAATGACATCCCATTCTCCTTTTGTAATGGCTGTTGAACTGCCGTCAAATCCGACGAGGTAAAGGTGATTGAAGCCACTTTGCTCGCTCGTTCTGATCAGCCCTTTTCCGTTGGAAAGCAAGACTAAATTGTTGTCTACCTCTACATAAGTGCTCGAGGTTTCTGTATAAAATTTACGCGTACTTACTTTGTTGTCCGCGCAAGCGACCAACCAATAATTCAATTCGCTTTGGTGGCGGTTCATGGTTTGTATAATCAGCTGATTGGCTTGCCCCGACCAATTGAGCCTAGGAATGTATTCATAGGAATCCAATTTGACCTGTTGAATTTTAGCACTCTTGACATCTAATAAGTGTAAAGTCACTTTGCTATTTACCTCGCCC
>JBIIZO010000106.1:0-7877 GCA_044346245.1 Crocinitomicaceae bacterium | reverse complement strand
GCCACACCAAGCAAGTGCATCCATGATGTAATCTTGGGCGCCAGGCACAAAGCGGGTTTGATCGGTATCTTCGATGCGGATCAGGAAGGTGCCGTTGTGTTTGAGGGCAAAAAGGTAATTGTAAAGTGCAGTGCGCACTCCTCCCATATGGAGCGGGCCAGTAGGTGAGGGGGCAAAGCGAACGCGAACAGGTACTGAAGACATATCAATGAAATAGGATGCAAAGATAGTAATTTGAAAAAGAATCAAGTCAGGAATTGACTTCTATCATATTTAGCGCAGTGAAATAGCTTGAACTTTGTTAAAACCAATCAACATGACAACAAAAACTTTCATTTACGACCAACATCAAGAAAATCAAGATTGGCTCAAACGCCTGGACTTCTACAAAGAGGAAATTATCATCCTAAGAGAAAGACTCGAAGAAGTGACCGCTAAGAACAATGCGCCTGATTTTTTAAAACAAGTGGAGCAATTTCAAAATCAATTCATCATCCAGCGCAATCATATCGATGAATTGGCACATGAAATTAAAGCCGATGAAAATAACTTGATTTCAGAAATCAAACAGAATTCGGTTGCTGTGGATCATCGCAAATTAGAAAATCATGACGACGAGGCGAATTACATTGCTTATTTTGAGCAAAATTTTGCGACACTAAGGGCGGAATTCAATCAATTTCTGGCTAAATGGATGTAGCTTCTTGATAAACTGATTTTTCTACAATAGCACTTTCTGAGTGCGGCCAAACTCATTTTTTAGAAAATAGAGGCCACTTGGGAGGTTATTTGTTGAGATTTTGTTTTCTCCTTTTTGAAGCATCATTTCTTTTTGAACTTGCCCGATAGAATTAAGGAATTCGATGCGTAGCACTTGTGAACTCTCAATATAAAGTGTATTTGCATCTTGGCCTTTCAAGCGCCACGCGTTGGGCTGTAGTGTCGCGATTCCGACACCGCCATCAAGGTTGATTTTGACTACATAATCGAGTACATTGGCACAAGAGTCATCATAAATGGCGTAATTGACCAAACCTCTTGTGATGTCGTCATAACCATCAAGGATGAGGTTTTCAATATAGGTGGAATCTTGTGAACAGAAGCAATTGGCATTTACTTGAAAGTTTTTGTCAGTAAGGTTCTGTAGGTTGTGGCTTGTATTGTAGCAAATGGTGTTGTTTTCAATAAGCGTTGAATTGGGGCTGTATGCTAAAACGGCTATACCTACGCTATTATTGGTAATGATGTTATTGGTCAGGGTGCTGTTATCGCCCAAGCGCACCGCTACGTCGTTGCTGTCAAAAGCACAATTACTGATGTTAGCGCCACCAGTGTTGTCTATGGCTACGCCGTTGCCCTCAAAATAACAGTTTTGGATGGTGTGGCCGTATGCCTCAGCAAAACCGAAGTCGTTGTCGATGAATTGGCAATTGCTCACCGTTCCTGGCGATCCAACAATATTGTTGCCATTACCTTCGAACAAACAATTATTTACATTGATGTTGTTAGACCATGTAAAAGAGCAAAAGTTATTGATGAACTGACAATTCTCTGCAGTGAGCGACCCATACAAGAGCTGTGCAGCTTGCCCAACACCGTTGTTTTCAAATAAGCAACTTGTATATGACATATCGGCATTGAGCTGGATGCTGTAGTTGTTGTTCTTGAATTGGCAGTTCGTCCAATTGTAATTTACACCAGGTTGAGCGATATCATTGGCAATCCCGTAAAAGCTATCGTGCAAGCTAAAGCGATCTAGTTGCACGTTTCCACCCTGAGAACCCTTGATGTTAATGCCATACCATGTTTGCTGACCCAAAATACTCGCATCGGTTGTTTTGAAGGTAATTGGCGCCGCATCTGTACCCACGGCAACTAGCGTTCCTCTTATTTCTAAATAGCGCAAGTTTCCCGTATTAAATGAGTAGTCAGGAGTAACAAGAACTTCCACTCCAGGTTCAATAGTAAGCGTAACACCTGGAAAAACCACCACGGAACCGCTCATGAGGTAGGGGCTGCCAGCTGCTGACCATGTAGTGTTTTGGTAAATACCGCCAGAGATAGTCGTTTGGGCAATGAATGAGCCGCAAAAGGCCAAAATATAAACGGAGAAAAATATACGAAACATATGATGGGTTTTATAGGCTTATAACATTAAAATGGGGCTAATGTTCAACAAATACCCTTGTATTTAATATAAAGATTTATTTTCAATATCATTTAGCAATTATATTAGCATTTATGCGGTCCTCTTGGTCAGTGGATGATTTTTTGAATAAAGTTCATCGTTTGCCCAGCAACCTCTATGGCACCGAGTCTGACGCCTGCCCAACCAACCTGATGGATCCAGACGGTGTGTCCGTCGGGTTGAGTGACCTTCGTTGGCGCCTGCATAAACGTATGGGTGTGTCCGCCGAGGATGAGGTCTATGCCCGAAACTTGCTCTGCGAGCAACACATCGCTGGGTTTGGATTTGTCTTCGTATTGATAGCCTAAATGCGACAAACAAATGATCAAATTACATTTGGCGTCTTTCAATTCTTTGACAACAGCAGCGGCGCAGTCAAATGGATCTTTCATTTTTATTCCTTCGAAATTGCTTTGGGGAACTAGACCATTTAAATCGACGCCAAGTCCAAAAATGCCGATTTTGTAATGTCCTTTTTCAATGATTTGAAAAGGCTGAATAACGGAAGCCATTGGAGTGTTGCCAAAATCATAATTGGCATTGACAAACGTGAAGTTGGCATGTTGTTGTGCATTCATGAAGCCATCTACGCCAATATCAAAATCATGGTTGCCTAAAGTAGCGACATCATAGCCAAGCTCACTCATGAGTTTCATCTCTAAAACGCCGTGAAAACGATTGAAATATGGGGTCCCTTGAAAAAAATCGCCGGCATCTAGCAACAATACATTAGGGTATTGCTCGCGGTACTGTGCAATCATTGCTGCGCGCGCCACGATGCCCCCTTGATTTGGATATTTGCTGTGATTAGCTGGCAGCGGGTCTATTTGAGAATGCGTATCGTTTGTATGCAGAATAACTAGTTCAGGGTGCTTTTTTCGGTTCATTTGAGCTCCTAACCACTTTGGAATAACTAAGCCAAAGGAGAGGAATCCAAATTTTTGAAAGAGTTTTCTGCGCGAGAGTTTCATCTGAAGAATCTAGGTTGGGTATCCAGGACCAAAACGCCTTGATTTTTTGCCGTTTCGATAAAAATATCGCGCAACAAAATATTGGTTTCTTGTTTTTCAAGCCCTAGAAAAAAGTTCATTTGATCGCCGCCATTTGCCAAGAAGTCGGAGGTGAGTACCCAAATGAAGTCATGACTCTTGTTCAAACTCGGTATCTGCAACTTTTCATCTTGAAAAACACAATTGGCAATTGGTTCTCCGCCACTTTTTAATAGATACTTTTCAATTTCTGAAATTCTATAAACAGGTAGATGAATCCAAACCAAACGGTTGTCGAAGGGCATTAATTTGTAAAAATCGGCAAGAGTGAGCTTGCCAGCGCCAAAACTACTGCGCAAACCGCCTGTGTTCAAGAGGCAGATGACCGGTTCGTTGAAGCGTTTATTGGCCGTTTGAGAACTGAGTACGGCATCGGCGCACCAATTCATTAGATTGGAAGAAGGTCTGCTGAGTATAAGCGCCTCTGGTGTAGCCGCAACAAAGGCGTCAAATTCTGTATGAAGCGTATCTTGATAAGGCTGAAGCATTTCTACCAACTCAGGATCTGAGCTTTGTATGCCAATAACGGTTCGTGCTTCAATTTGAAAAGTAGGGGTAAAACAAGCAGAGCAAGCCATTAGGCTTGCTCCGACAATGCTATACAAAAAATATTTTGTCATTATTCGATCACGAACTCGCGTTTGACCTGACCGTATTGGGTTTCAACTGTGATGAAATACACACCTGATTTGAAGTCGTTAATCGGCAAGGCCAATACAGGAAGTTGTAGGTTTTGGTTGCTGCTGATCTGACGACCTTGGATGTCGTGGATTTCATAGCCAAGAATATCAAGGCCATTGACCTGCGCATAAAGTGTTTGCGAAGCTGGAACCGGGAATACAGAGAAATTTTGATCGAGTTTCTCTGAAAGACCCATGTCGCAAACCAAATAACTCATATTAGAGAAATTGATATGGCAAGCAAAATATGCTGAATCGATAAACGGATTGCGGTTGCCTTGCAGCACAGCTACATATTCGTGACGCGCAATTTCGTAGTTGTCTGGGGCATCGGCAAAGTGCCAAGTTTTGAGTGATTCTTGGCTTTGGTTAGCAGGAAGCTGCCATGAGTTGCCTGCCTGACCGTTGTAGCAAGTAGCCATGTAGAAAATCGAACGCGCAGCATTTCCTTTTTGCTCGGCACGCGGTTCATAAACCAATTGGTTGCCGCTGTAACCCACACGACCTTCTAAGTAGGTAAATACTACGTTGCCGTCGATATCCATCAAAGGAAGGTTACTGCGCGGTGTGTTGGCTTGTTGTAGGTTGGTTGGCCAAAGGTTGTGTTGGTCGTTGTATTCTTTTTGCTCAGGGTTGTCGCAAGGGAAAGTTGGCATCCAAGAGTGAGAGTAGGTGTGCTCGCGAGAATACCCAACTGCTGTCCAGGTAAATGGATCGTTGAACACTTTGCGCTCACCTGAATACACACATTCTACATAAGACTGTCCGTTGGTGGTATCGCGCACCTCATATTGGTTCATCATGGTGGTGAGGTAATTATAGTAGCTGATAGAGTTGTGTGGATTGATCAAAGCACTTAAATCAGATAAGAATGAACTTGAGACAGAGTTGATACCATTATAGTAGTTCCCAACTTGACTACCAAGTGTTTGCCAAGAAATGCTCGCTGGTATGGTTTGGTCATAGTTCTGGAAGCCATCCGGACCATTGAAGGCAAAAACAGAAAAAGTATAGCTCGTGTTGGCGAGTACATGTCTTGGAGAAAAAGATGTGCCCGGGCCTACATAGGCCACTTTTGCATTGCCAATCACATCGCCTCTTTTGTAGGTATTACCATCAAGTGGGTAGCCTTGTACAGGGCTAGTTCCATCTCCTTCTTTCCAGAGTACTAGGTACTTTTCTGCTCCTGACGGTGTAAATTCGCCAACCAATTTGTATGGTGTAGTTACGCTGAAAAGCATGGAATTTGATTCTGGATTAACAGGTTCAGTTGCCAAGTTGTTGGTACCGATGCCATATAAGTTGATGAGGTAAGGGTTTTCGTCGGAGTCGTCGTTGGCAATAGAAAGGGTGGCTAGACGAGAGCCTGTTCCGCTTGGCGTAAAGTTGAGTGTCACGTTTTGGCTGCTTGTGCCACCTACAACAACACTGGCATTACAAGCAAAATCAGCGGCGTTTGCGCCAGTAAAGCTTGCTCCAGAAACGGTAAGATTTTGAACACCGTAGTTTTCAATGATAATTGTTGTAGCGGCTGTGTTGCCTACAACATAGGTATCTCCGGAAAGCACGCTGTTTCCGTTGATTTTCACATTGATTTCTCTTGCCGGCGCAACATAAGCAAAGATATCTTGGGTTGTACGTGGGATCAACTGATAGTTCGCATTGAATTGCCCCATAAGACCAATGATAGTGATTGGGCCAGTTGGAATAGCTGAGCCGTCGATGTTGGTACTGCCATTGATGCGAACATCAAAGGTATTTGATCCATCAAAAACCTGAACAGTACTATTGCCAGTTGCAAAATTACCTGTTTGCACAAAAGTCACGTTGTCCAGGCGCACCAATTGCCCTTCGAGGTTTTCACCTGCACTAGGAATTGGAATAATCAGCGCAGCTGGTTGGATCACGGCTTGGCCATGATTGGTGAACGAATTGGTTGGCGAAAGCTCAAGTAAGCCGCTGAATTCAAACAAAACGCCAGTTGCTGTTATGGAATCTCCTTTTTGAACGGAATTCAGGTTGGTGCCATAGCAGGCTATGCCAGCCGTTCCGTCTTGTAAGTAGCGAATCGGGCCGAGTTCGCTGCCGTTAGTGACCACACCTGTTACGGTGACGGTTTGGCCAATTCCTAAGTTGCGAACTTGAGCAATGGACTGCGCAAATGCTTCTTGTCCGATTGCCAATAACGCGAGATTGAATAATAATTTTTTCATGGTTAGAATTGTATTGCGAGATTGATATTGAAGCGCAAGCCCTGGCCAAACATAACAGCAGCAGACTGTGCGTTGAATTGATCATAGATGCCGTTTGCATTGTTGCGGGCATCTGAGATAAATGAAGTGTTCAAAAGATTGGTAATGGCACCCCCAACGCTAAATTGCTTGTAGCGGTAACCGGCAAAAACATTGATCAAGGAATAGGATGGAATGATCCAGGAATCGCGCCCACCGTTATTGCCTTGTAGAGAGAAGGGGTCAAAATCAGCATAATAGCGGTCAAAAAATTGCCCTTGTAGTTTGATGTATGCATTTTTGATAGGTTCGTAGCGCAAAGAGACTGCCATTGCTGTTTGGGCAGCATCGCCAACGTGTACACCCTTGGCATCGAAGGTGAACTCAAGAGAGTCGTATTGCGGAATAAAAACTGTTTTGCTGGAGTTCCAGATCCAGTTACCCATTGAAAACATGAAATCAAAGGAAAGTTTGGGGGAGATTTCCCAGGCTATATCGATTTCTTGCCCCATGTGAATGGCATCCATACCGTTGATGTTGACGCGGATGAATTCAGTTGGGTCGTTGGGGTCTGGCACCGCTACACCGTAAGGGAAAGGTTTGTTTTTCCAGTTGGTATAGTAAGCGTTATAGTTGATGCCAAAATGCTTGGTTGAATAGTGGTAGCCACCTTCAGCTGAGTAGATGATTTCATTGACAATTTCGCCAAAGAAGCTATTGGTATTGTTGTCGATGACGTTCGAGAACTGAGGCGTGCGGTTCAGGTAACCCAGATTGCAATAAACGTCGTGGTATTTATTGAGTTTGTAGCTCAGACCGCCTTTGACGGTTACACCAGGTATGTACTTCCAATCGGTTGAAAAATACGCAAGCCCTGCCGAACCAGCGTGGTAGGTTTGACCATTGTATTGTATGGTGTCGAGCGCGCCGATGCGCAAGGTAGTATCGCCGAGTTCGAGCACTTTGCGTTGAAAGTAGTCTATGCCTTTATAGCCATTGAGTACACCTGATACATTGGCAAACCAATTGATGCGCTCTCCATTGTGTTCCAACTGACCAAAAATACCTGCATAAGTAACGACTCCGTCGCGGTCAGCATTAAAGGTGTTTTTGGCGATTTTGTCGCCGACACTTTGCATGGGGTCGGCATCATTGAAGTCTGCGGTGCTAACGAAGTAATCGGCACCCAATAAGTTGGTGATTATTTGGTAATGACGCCCTTCGTAATAACGGTAGTCTAGACCGCCTGAAATGGCTGTTTTTTTGGAGTATTGGTAATTGAATTGCCCTAAATAGCCCAACCAAAAATGGTTGTTCATGCTGGCCAACAAGATTTGACTCGCTTTGATTTCTGTTGGCGAGTAAATGGGGTCGATGTTGGGCGTTCCAAAAAGTGAATTCACTTGATTTTCAGTAATCATTTGATCCCAATCAATGTTGGAATTGCTGTCTCTGAGGATGGCAGAAGAATTGAAAATACTGGTACCTCCACCGCGGCCAATAGAGAGATAGGCTAGGTTGGAAATATCTAGTTTGTCATTGACAGACCAAAAGTCTTTGAGGGTAATTTGTGGTTTGTTGTAGAAATTTCTGCGTTCATTTAAAATTTCTTGTTCTCCATTCGGATTGGTCACGTAACCCCAGTGTTGGTTGTAACGAATGCCCATGTCGTTGAGAATGAGTGTAGAATCGAAAGCAACACCTAGGTTTTGTGAGCGATCGGCATCCC
>JBIIZO010000105.1:0-7938 GCA_044346245.1 Crocinitomicaceae bacterium | reverse complement strand
ATTATGCTGCCGATGTGCACATCAAGGCACAGGTCCCTATGATCAAAATTGACGAAGTAGACGCCAAGATTTTCTATAAAGCACCCAATCAGATGAAAGTGGAATCCAAAGGGATAGCCATTTTACCCAAACAAGGCTTGGGCGAGCTCAATAACTTTTTGAGCAATGAAAAAGCGTACACTTGCGCCTTGAATGGCAGTAAAATGCTTGGCGAGGTCAAGACCTCGGTGGTTTCGGTATTGCCGCTCACAGAAAATGCAGATGTGATCCTCGTTAAACTCTGGATAGACCCCGTGAAGGATTTGATTTTGAAATCTCAAATCACGAGCAAGAGTAATGGTACTTTAGATATTAACTATTTCTACGGAGACCAAGCCAAGTATGGCCTACCGTATAAAATGGTGTTTACCATTGACGTCAAAAAGTTCAAGTTACCCAAAAGCGTGGCTGCCGATTTACATCAAAACAAGAAAAAGCCTAAAACTACTGAAGGTTCCCAAACAGGTACAATTGTTTTGCAAATCAGTAATTACAAGGTGAACCAGGGTATTCCGGATTCCAAATTCAAGGCCAATTAATAAATCACCTCGATCAGGGTGGTGTCAAAAGCCATTGTAAAGGTGCTCTTTTGGCCGTTGTTGGCCGTGTTCATCTCCCAATAAAAAAGAGAGTAGGTGGTATTGCCGTTGTTTAGGCAGTAAAAAGTGGTGTCCAATTCGCCATAAAAATCTTGGGTGGTACTGGGGCAGCAACTCTCGCAAGCTGCCAAGCCTTCTTGTTTGATATACCTGAAATGATCTGTAGGGTTGGGGTTCAGGTTTTTGAAATGTATTTTAGCCCAAGACATGGCCTTGGTATTCAAATCAAAAATGTTGTCGAACTGAATGCTGAGCTCAGAATAATAAACTTCTTTCTCGATCGGAAAATATAAATCTTTTTCTACGCGCAAAATATAGCGTTCCATGCGTTCTCTAGGCACTTCAAATTTGTAAGTACCGGTGCTTGAGAGCGTGCTGCTTTGTACGAAAATTTCGTCAGAGGTGCCGACGGGTACTTTATAAAGCTTGATTTGGGCGCCTTCAAGACCTTGATTGAAAGTAAGATCGCTCACCGTGCCTGTAAAAACAAAACTACCCGTTCCTTTTTCACAGCTGAATAATACAAGTAGCAGGCAAAAGACGAAGGCTAAGCG
The DNA here is from genome assembly GCA_044346245.1 of Crocinitomicaceae bacterium. GTDB lineage: Bacteria > Bacteroidota > Bacteroidia > Flavobacteriales_D > Crocinitomicaceae > UBA952. The sequence continues at coordinate 6,746 of JBIIZO010000105.1, read as the reverse complement.
TTCCATGTGTCGAGCAATTGAATGTTTTCTTTTGGGACAAAAAGATAATCGCCGCCAAAATGAACGGTGCTTTCTACCTTGCACATATTTTGGTCTATACCGCAGCGTTGGTACTGTAGTTTTTCAAAAAAGGCAAATAGTGTGGTTTCGTTTTTAGGGTCAATTTCAAGTTGTACGATAGGGCGTTTACTTGCGAGTATTGTTTCGAGGAGCTCAAAAACTTCCCATTCGTGGCCTTCGATGTCACATTTGATGTAGTCGATGCGCTCAAAAGTGTGGAAAAAATCAGCGGTATTCACCATTTGAACACTTTGGGTGCGTTCAGTAGTGCTTTTTTCTTCTGGTCGCATGATGTGTGGGAGGCCCGTGCGCAACATGCCGTTGGTTTGCGGAAGAACCATAGTGATGCTGCCAGCTTCTTTGCCCAGCGCCACGTTATGCAGTTCCACATTTTCTTGGTGCCCGATAAAATGAGCTAAGATGGCATGAAATTGTGGCAGCGGTTCAATGGCAATGACTTTTCCTTTGTTGGCCAAGCGCGCAAAATTCTTGGCAAAGTAGCCGAGGTTGGCACCGATGTCGATCACCACGAATTCTGGTTTGATGATGCGCTTGACAAAATAATGAAATTTGAAGGCCTCTTTGTTCTTTAGAAAGCCTAAATCATAGAGCAGGTAAAAGAACCGATGCAAGGTAAGTAGGTAGGCCCTTTCGGGTAAGATCATGTAAAGCAATTTCTTCATGCTGATTCTTTCATCCAAAAGTACAATTATTTCTATTTTTAGCGAATGAAAATTACCTTGTTCATTTCTTTTGTTTGTTGTATGGCCCTTCAAGGTGCTGCACAACTCCAACTCGATCAAATCATGAAGGGCCCTGGCTTTGTTGGCGCCTTGCCAGAATCTACGGAATGGTCCTTAGATGGCAAACATATTTATTATTGGATAAAACACCCCGATTCTTTAAAGCCTAGTTATTATGGCTACAATTTGCAAAGTGCACAAACAAAAGTGCTCAGTGCGCAAGAGTGGCAAAGCCGCTGGGTTTGGACGGCTGGCCAAGGCGCGCTCAATCAGGTGCGTATTTTTGAAAATCAACTGCAATACAATGATTTAGCCGCCAAGCAAGTCAGGTCTTTTCAGCTGTTTACCGACGACATTTGGAACCTGCAAGCGCAAAACAAACTACAAACTGTCGTTTTTCAGCAGGGTCAAAGTTTATTTGTGTTCGATCTTCAAAATGGTTTGGCCAAAAATATAGTGAACTACAAAAAAGCTAAACTAGCAAAGCCTGCTACCGACGGCCTGTCTCAAACCGAACTGGACTATTTTGAAAGCATCCGCAAACAAGCCTTGCAAAGTACCAAAATTGATTTGCCTCATGTCAAATTCACCTCGTTTGAACCACAAGGTACCTTGCAGATCGATCCATCGGCACATTATGTATTGCTCAAGCAAGAACAGGAACCCGAAGCGAAGCCAACAGAGGTGCCGCATTATATTGCTGCTGACGCACACGTATTCAATGAAAAATCACGTGGCAAGGTGCAAAATGAAGAGCCTTCACAGCGCTTGTTTCTTCATGATTTACGTTCCGACTCTTTGGTAGAACTCGATTTTTCTGGCCTCACGCAATTGAATACTGAAGATCGCGACCTGATTTTTCATCCGGTTATTTTTGCCAAAACCAAAGCGCTCGCTTTATTAGATATCCGCAGTGCCGACAACAAAGACCGCTGGATTGTTTGCATCGATTTGGCCACCCGGCAAATTCAAGAGCTCGAGCATCAGCATGACAGCGCATGGATAGGAGGTCCGGGCATCTCTTCTTGGAACTTTGAAACGGGTACGCTCGGTTGGCTCAAAGATGCCAATGTCATCTATTTTCAGTCTGAGCAGAGTGGCTACTCGCATTTGTATACTTTAGATGTGCAAACTAAAACCAAATTGGCACTCACCAGCGGCAACTATGAAGTCCATGAAGTGCACCTTTCAAAAGACAGCAGTTCATTTTGGCTGAGTGCAAATATGCAACATCCGGGCACGCGTAACTTTTATAAACTAGATATAAAAACGTTTCAACTCAAAACTGTGCTCTCTGAACTAGGTGCATATGAAGTACAGCTTTCGCCAGATGAGAAGCAATTGGCTTATCGTTTCAGTACGAGCACTCAGCCTTGGGAACTTTTTACATGTTCGCTCAAAAATCCGAAAGATCAAGTTCAACTAACGAAGTCAACTACAGAAGTATTCCGAACCTATCCTTGGCAAAAGCCCGAGATTTTAAGCTATAAAGCTTCAGATGGCGTTGAAGTTTATGCACGGATGTACACACCCAAAGCAAAAAACAAAAATGGCGCAGCTGTCTTGTTTGTGCACGGTGCTGGTTATTTGCAAAATGCGCATCATTACTGGAGTTATTACCAGCGCGAGTTCATGTTTCATCAGCTGCTCATCGAGCAGGGTTATACAGTCCTCGATGTCGATTACCGAGCCAGCGAAGGCTACGGCCGCGCTTACCGCACGGCCATTTACCGACACATGGGCGGCAGAGATTTACAAGATTTTGTCGATGCCAAACAGTTTTTGGTTTCAAATTACGGCATTGACTCGAGTCGCGTAGGGATTTACGGCGGTTCTTATGGCGGTTTCATTACGCTCATGGGGCTCTTTACAGAACCAGGCACCTTTGCCTGCGGCGCTGCGTTGCGCTCCGTTACCGATTGGGCGCATTACAACCATGAATACACCACCAATATCCTCAATACGCCGGCTGCCGACCCTGAGGCGTATCGCCAAAGTTCTCCTATTCATTTTGCTGAAGGCTTACAAGACCCGCTTTTGATTTTACACGGCATGATCGACGACAACGTTCAGTTTCAAGACGTCGTCAGACTCAATCAGCGACTTATTGAGCTCGGTAAAAAAGATTGGTGGATGGCTTTGTATCCGGTAGAACGCCATGGTTTTCAATACACGTCCTCCTGGACAGACGAATACCGCCGCATTCTCGAATTATTCGATACCTATTTACTTAAATAAGACCAAATGAATTTCCAGCTGCAGATATTAAACACCAAAAAAGAAATGCTTGCGCAACTCGAGGTCTTGCAATTTTTGTATCCAAGCCTCACCGCAGCACAATACGACCAAGAACTCGACCTAATGCTACCGCACAATTATAGTCAACTCGCGGTTTATGAAAACGCGAAGTGCATCGCCATTTGTGGCTACTGGATCGGCAACAAGCTTTGGATTGGCAAGTATTTAGAATTAGACAATATTGTCGTGGATCCGGCTTATAGAAGTAAGGGCGTTGGGGAATTGATTTTTCAGACCTTAGAACAAACCGCAATCGAAGAAAATTGCAATATGTTGGCTTTGGATTCTTACACGAGCAATTTCAAAGCGCATAAATTCTTTTACAACCAAGGGTATAGCCCCAAGGGTTTTCACTTTATCAAGTTGTTAAATGAAAAAGCAGTGCGTTGAACACTGCTTTTTTGTGGTCTGAATTCAATCTGTCAATGGCATGAAAAGGAATCAGTGTCCTTTTGCAGCCAAGTAACGCTCTGCGTCTAGGGCTGCCATGCAACCTGTGCCCGCAGCGGTAATGGCTTGGCGGTAGGTTTTGTCGGCGGCGTCTCCAGCAACAAACACACCAGCAACATTGGTTTTGCTTGTTCCAGGTTGGGCGTATTTGATGTATCCGGTTTCGTCGAGGTCTATGTAATCTTGGAATACGGCGGTGTTGGGTTGGTGACCAATAGCCACAAAGAAACCAGTACAAGCGATTTCGCTTTCTTGGTTGCTTGCGCGGTCAATGATGCGCACGCCGGTTACCAATTGGCCATCGCCGAGTACCTCTAAAGTTTCTGCATTGAAGCGGATGTCGATATTTGGGGTGTTTTTAACGCGGTCTGCCATGATTTTGGAGGCGCGGAATTCATCGCGACGCACGAGCATCGTGACTTTCGTACAAAGTTTGGAGAGATAATGTGCCTCTTCGCAAGCGGAGTCACCGGCACCTACAATAACAACTTCGTGGTTGCGATAGAAAAATCCGTCGCAGACAGCGCAAGCCGATACGCCGCCACCTAATTTGAGGTAGTGCTGTTCGCTCTCTAGGCCAAGGTATTTGGCAGAGGCTCCGGTAGAAATGATAATGGTGTCGGCATGGATTTCATGGCCGTCTTCGGTCCAGCATTTGTGCACGCTGCCCGAGAAGTCTACGCGGGTAATGAAACCACTGCGCACGTCTGTGTCAAAACGCTTGGCTTGTGCTTCTAATTGGAGCATCATGTCGGGGCCTGTGATGCCATCGGGGTAGCCCGGAAAATTTTCTACTTCGTTGGTGGTAGTAAGCTGCCCTCCAGGCTGCAGGCCTTGATACATGACGGGTTTCATGTCTGCTCTTGCGGCGTAAATTGCTGCTGTATAGCCCGCTGGGCCCGAACCTATAATAAGGCAAGAAATGCGTTCAATTTGACTCATGGTGTTTGTTTTGAGCAAAATTAATGCTTTGTTTGGTCTTAATTTGTAACCGGCGCTACATTGTTTTGAACGTTTTCTCCACAAAGTAACTTTTCAACAAGATTTTCGTCTGCTGAAAATAAAATGTATTTTCGTTTTCTCAAACTAATTAACTCATGACAAATAAACTAATTTTATGCACTTTCGTCGGCCTTTCTATGGTGTCGTTTGCACAAAAAAGCGAGACTGAAGGTCCAGAAAATCTCAATTGGTACCTCAAAGACCCTAAAGCCGATGGCGTTTACGGAACAGGAGCCACCAAGGCTTACGAAATGCTCAATGCAGCAGGTAAAAAATCCACAACAGTTATTGTGGCCGTCATCGATTCGGGTGTAGAAACAGACCACCCAGATCTCAAGGACGTCATCTGGATCAACGAAGACGAAATTCCAAACAACGGCATCGACGACGACAAAAATGGTTACATCGACGACTTCAACGGTTGGTCTTTCTTAGGTGGTCCCACCCAAGACATCGACAAAGAAGCGTTGGAGCTTGCCCGCATGTACCGCATCGAATCTGAATATTTCAAAGGTAAAAAAGTAGAAAACATTTCAAGCTCAGAGCTTGCACGCTTTGCGACCTATGAAAAAATCAAAATGGCCTTCGAAAAAGAAATCGCCGACAAAGAAGCCTCTGTGGTCAATATTAAAATGTTTGCAGAGTACATACAACGCGTTGAAAAGAACTCAGGTGTAGGTGTGGCTTTTTCCAAAGAAACAAATGCCGCATTTGTAGCCGAGTCAGAAACCGACAAGCGCATTCAAAACCGCATGAAGTCTTTTCTAGATATGGTTCCTGCAGAACAACTCACCGGAGAAATTGAAAGCGCACTCGCATCTATGCAAAGTGCACTTGACTTAGCTAAGCAAGATGCAGACGCCATCCGCACCTCAATTGTTGGCGACAACCCCAACGATCTTTCTAATAAAATTTACGGTTGTAACCGCTATGAAGGCCCAGACGCTTTTCACGGTACGCACGTTTCTGGAATTATTGCCGCTACTCGCAACAACGGAATGGGAATTGATGGCGTTGCCGACAACGTGCGCATTATGGTCTTGCGTGCGGTTCCAGACGGAGACGAGCGCGACAAAGACGTTGCAAACGCCATCATTTACGCTGTAGACAACGGTGCAAAAGTGATCAATATGTCATTTGGCAAGTACTGGACACCAAACAAAGACTACGTTGACGCCGCCATCGAATACGCGCGCAGCAAAGACGTATTACTCGTGCACGCAGCAGGTAACGACGCTAAAAACAAAGATGTAGAAGATTCTTACCCAACGCGTCTATTGAACAACAAAACAACCGCTCCAAACTGGATCGAAGTAGGGGCAAGCAGCAGCTCAAAAAGCGGCAAAACGATCCTCGCCGATTTCTCAAACTACGGCGCTACAACCGTAGACTTCTTTGCGCCAGGCGTAGACATCTACTCTACAGTTCCCGATTACAACTACGGTAACGCAAGCGGCACCTCTATGGCTTGTCCTGCAACTGCAGGTGTGGCTGCGCTCATCAGAAGTTATTTCCCTGAATTGAGCGCTGCTGAAGTCCGCGAAGTCTTGATGGCAACTACTGCCACTTACAAAAAGACCGTTGTGGCTCCTAACGGAGAGAAAGCAAAAATGAAAGACCTCTGCATCACTGGCGGTTTCGTCAATGCAGCAAATGCGGTCTCTTATTTGCTCGAGAAAAAATAAGCCAACCTTTTTACTTATTGTTGAAAGCCACATGAATTTCATGTGGCTTTCTTTTTAATTTTGCAGAAACTTTTTGACATGTCATTTAATCCTTGGTTGCTTACCATTTTTGTGGTCGTTATTTTTACCATGCTCCTGATCGATTTAGGATTGGTCAATAAAAAGTCGCATCAAATCTCCAACAAAGAAGCCCTGCGCTGGACGCTCATCTGGATTGGCTTGTCTATGGGATTCAGTGCGTTGGTGTGGTGGCAAATGGGCTTCGCCAAGTTCGCCGAATACCAATCGGCTTATTGGATAGAAGAAGCACTGTCCGTAGACAACATGTTTGTCTTCATTTTGGTATTCAAGTTTTTCAAGTTAGAAGGCAAACTTCAGCACCGCGTGCTCTTTTGGGGCATTATCGGCGCGCTCATTTTCAGGGGTATTTTTATCTTCTCTGGCATCGGCCTCATCAAACTTACTTACTTGCCTGCTTTTGAGTTGTTTGGCTATCAGTTCAGCCTTG
>JBIIZO010000104.1:0-7960 GCA_044346245.1 Crocinitomicaceae bacterium | reverse complement strand
AACTTCTGATGCACATTCCTTTCGGACGTTGACAAAAACTATTAAACTCTTATCAAACTAGAAAATGAAACTGCCTCTCCAAGCAGCTTGTCAACTGCTATGCACAAGAAGTAACCTGTTTCTCTCCTTATTTCAAAATAAACTTACAGCGAATTCAGAGAACTATTTGTATCAAATGAACATCATCTCGTAACGACTGAACATTAGCCCATTTATTGTGAATATTACATCCACAGGCGTTTCATTATTCAAAAAAAAGACGACCATTGATCCATTCCGGATCTAAGGTGGCGTGGTTGCGCCGATAGAATTTGAGGGCGGTATGGTTCCAGTCTAAGACTTGCCAGTCCATGCGCTTGACGCCCATTTGTTTGGCGGTGCGCACTACTTCATCAAATAAAGCCTGTCCATAACCTTGCTTGCGGTCGGTTTCTTGGACATAAAAGTCTTCTAAATATAGGCAGCGTCCTTTCCAAGTAGAGTAGGAGATGTAGTACAAAGCAAAACCCACCACGGTGTTGTCTGGATTGGTCGCCACGATTGCCGAACAAATTTGGTCGTCAAAAAGGTCGATTTCCAATTGTGCTGGCGTATTGACCACCTGCTCGGGTGCTCTTTCAAAGGAAGCTAATTCTTCAATTAATTGAAAAATGGCAGCGACGTCTTGTCTGGTGGCGGTACGGATCATTATTTGAGTCCGTTGAGGTCAAAGCGCAAGGTGATTCCTGTTTTGAGGTTACCTGTTGGGTAGCTCAAGGATACTTTTGGCGTATTGATGAATTGCTCGTAGTAGAAAATGGCACTCAGGTATTCGTTGAGTTTGTAGTTGGCATCTAGCTTGAAGCTCACGGTGGTTTGCCCTGCGGTGGCCGTGTTGGTGTTCTCTACCACTTTTCTGATGACTGTTGCGTTGTCTCTGAAAGAGAAATTGACATTGATGAGGAGGTCACTGGCATCTACACTGCGCACTAACTTGAGCTTTGGGATGTTGACCACCGTACCCACCACGATTTCCTGACCGAGGGTTTCTGTCACTTGGTTGTTGTTGAGTGAAAGCGTTGCTTGACGGTCTTTTTTGTACTCGAAGTTGGTGGTGATGTTTTTACCCATGATGTTCCAAGTGGCGAGCATACCGATGAGCGGAGAAAAACGCTCTGTTATGGTGATATTCTGCACTTGCATTTGCGAAATAAAGTTGTTATTGAGGTCGAGTGCTGTTGGCGATCCGTTGGCATCTAGAGTGGCGTTGAGGTTGGTTTGCATGCCGTTAACCGATACGGAAGAAGAGTAGCCATGGTTGAGTTTGAAAGACTTCACGATGTCTTTGGCAAAATCAAACTTGCTGAGCCCGGCGTAGTTGATTGTCCAGTTAGGCAATGGCAAGTTGCTGCGCGGATTGATCGTTTTGCTGTCGATAGGCGAGTTGGTGTAGGCCGTCAGAAAAGAGCCAATGACAACTTCTTGCTGTGTTGCCGAATAGCCATCGAAGTAGCCATTGGGCAAAGAGCTCGAGTTGGCGTTGCCACTACCAAGAAGTTGCGAAATTTGCTGGCTATTGGCAATCATTTGTTGGAAGATCGGCGAGCGGAAGGAGGTATCCATTTTAGCAAATGCGGTTCCCCAAGAAATGGTGGTGTAGGTGAGTGTACTGCTTTCAAAACGACTTTGTGATTCAAAAGCTCCTGCACTCGGGTTCCAGCGATAAAACTCTCCTGCCTGCGTGCTGTAGTTGCGCGAAGCATTGAGGTTGATGTTGAGGTCCTTGAACGGCTCCAACGTGGCTTTGAGTTGAAGGTTGGCCGTGTGGTTCACCATAAACTGCTTGTTGAGGTTTTCGTTTTGAACCAACCAATTGTTGTCGCGGGCGAAGTCGCCGACGTGATAGCCGGTTTCTCTGCCGAATACATCGTAACCTTGCTTGCCAAAGACAAATGGTGTGAGGCCAAAAGTACTGCCGTTCATGCCGAGCACGCTCGACTCTTGGTTGTAGCCAGGTAACATGGTTCCGTCGGAAAGGGTGTAGGTACCCGAAACATTGCGAACAGTCATGAGTAAGCGCGCTAAAGTTCCGAGAACCGGATTAATTGGCTCGGTTTCTTTGGCTTTGAGTTCCTCTTCACGTGCTTGCTTGCGTTCGAATTTAGCGAGTTGGCGGTCGTACTCTTTGCGTTCTTTGTCTGTCATTTCTTCAAGCGGTTTTTTAGGCTTGAATTCGGCTTTTTTCGGAGAGCCACCTTTGCCAGGTTGCGCACCACCTGCTCCGGTCTTAGCCGAGTTGGTCTTGGCACCTTTGCCATCGGCGAGTACCCGCTTGAAATATGGGATTTGGTTGTAGAGCGTGACCAAGTTTCCTTGGGCAGTCATGTTGATCGAGCGCGAATTTTGGATGGTGTTGCCAAACTCTGCTTGCCCGAGCGGTGCGCGTTGCCAGTTGTAGGTCCCGGCGTATTTCACGTTTGAAGACAACCAGTTGGTAACAGGAAGTTTGTCAAATGGTAAGGTATAGTTGATGGAATAGTTGTGGGTGTAGTCCATGGTGCGGCCAAAGGTGCTCATTTGCGAGCGAATGGTATCCATGAATTCTTGGTAACCTTCAGGGTTCGTGCGGCGGTCTACGCCATGGTTGCCTTCTTCGAAGATAGATCGATTGTTGGCAGTAAATGTAGTCTTGAGTGCTTTGGTGACGTCGTAGCCCACTTGGTAGTTGCGGTTCCAATCGAAGCGCTTGAGGTAAATAGGATCAAAATCGTATTCTGGTACAATGATGTTGCGCACTTGTCTTTCGTTGTAGATGCGCGAGTAATCATTGGTAAATGCAATATTTTTAGGTAAGTAATACAGGTTGAAATCTTTTAGCGGTTTGAGCCAAGGATTTTTCTGAGCGGGCTGCCATTTTTTGAAAGGCTCCCAAGGCTTGCCTGCAAAGGTGTAGTTGTAATTGAGTGCGCCAGTCCAGGTGCGCGTCATATCGGACTTGATGTTGAAGTCGCGCTTGATGTTTTCTGCAAAAGCGTAGGTCGCTGACCAGTTGGAGACACTCCAGAATTGTGGCTTGGTGCCCGCTTTGGCTTCTTTGCGCACGTTGGTGAAGTTGTAAGAGCGCCGCTCTGTGAAGTCTTGGCCTAGGCGCATGCGCTCTCTGCGGGTGGCGAGGTCGTAGTTGGAAAGTTTGATGTCAGGGTTAAACGGATCGTATTCTGGATTGATTACCCCGATGGAATAACCGTAATAGAACGGAAGCGAAACACGCGCTTGCTTGCCAAAGAACTGACCAAGTTGCATAGTGGTGCTGATGTCGGCGCCCATGCGTTGGTTGCGTTGGCGATCTTGAACACGGCTGTCTACAGCGCCCCAGTTTATGCCAGAATAATTGCCAGCTGCTTGGACCGTAGCGAAATCTGCCAGCTGCAATTGCATTTGGCCAACTGCTGCAGAGCCACCGTCACTTACGAAATCAGTAAGGCGCATTTCGTTTACCCATACGTTCACGCATTCTGCGTCGCCGTTGTCCGGCCCCCAAGTGTTGTCAGGATCTGTTTTCGAAGGGTTTCTTACTCCAATCATTATCGTTTTGATGCCTTGTAGGTTGGGACTTCCCTTAACTTTAATATGATTATTCGGATTATTGGGGTCTACTTTTTCATATTCTACAATACTGGAAACACCGGGAACGCCCTCTTCAAGTTTGGTGTTGCGCTCCATTTTGAGTGCCAATAAGCGGTCAAATTCAATCTCAATATTGTTGGCTGTAGGCCAAATCAGGTCTGGGTTGGTGGTATTCCAATCCGTGACTTTCATTGGAAGTTCATATTCATAGTAGTTGTCTACGAAATCTGTGCCCAAGCGCACAAATACAGTAAGTTCGTTGTCTTTGAGTTGGTTTTGCACAACCGACTCAGCGTGCACAAACATTTTAAGTTTTTTGTAGGTGCGCACGTCGAACTGCACATTGCGGTAGGCAGCGCGCGCGTCGCCATCTTGTAAATTGCAAACTTCAAGAACCAAAGATTGTTCGTTCATTTGACGCTGATACACCTGTGAAGGGTCAATTTCTCTGTCGATGCCAGGAGGCACAACGTAGTTGACGGGCTGGCGCTGCGCATTTTCTTCGATGTTGAGTGCCGCAATGTTAAAAGAGGTGAGGTTGGGGTCGGTCTGGACACTCAAGCCCGGTTGGGTAAGGTCTTGGAAGTAGCGTCTCCACTCACCGCGCACAAATTCGAGTCGGGCAAAACGCAGTACAACAGGCTCGTCAAAACCTTTCATGTAAACACGCATGAAACGAATCGATCGGAAATCTTGAATGCCATTGACGCGTTTCTCGAATTCGCGAATAGGCACTTTGAATTGGTACCAAGTTTCTGTTTTGGCACCGTTTTGATAAACTTGTTTGTTGGTGATGAAGTTGCTGCCTACATTTTGAAGGTCGTTAGGGCGCAAACTCACACGGTATTGGAAATAGGCTTCAGACTCAGAAAGGTTGTTGTCTTGGTTGATGTCTTCTATATCAGGGAAGTTGGAGGCAATGGTAGGGTAGCCCAGTGCATTGGCAGTATCTGACATTTCTGTGGTGGGGGAGTTTCCCTGCATGCCGTTGTAGCGTTTGTAGCGCTCCAAGATGTTGAGTTGAGCGATGTCGTAGACGTCGTCTAGGTAATAGTTGTAATCGTCGGTTGATGGGTCGGCAATCATGCGGGCCTTGGCAGCTGCACTGAGGATATTGTTGTTTTGTACCCAGCTGACAAATGCCGAGTAGCTTTGGCTTTCGTCGGTGTTGTCCCAACCGTCAATGCCAACATCTTGCCTAATGCGTGCAGCAGGTTCATTGGCAAACGCATTCACGATAACCTGTTGAGTAGAAATACGAGACCAAAGTGTTGTATCGATATTGTCTAGCAATTCGGGGTCAGCGTTGGCAGGTAGGCCGTGCTCAAAACTCTTACGGGAGTCAGGTAAAATATCTTCGGAAATATTCCCGAGGTTGAAATAGAGGTCGCCACCAGACATTGGTGCGTTCGGGTTTTCATTTTCGGCATCTTGATTGAAAGGATCCAAGAGCCAGAATTGGATGAATTCGATATTAGCCAATTCGAAGTCGTTGGTGGTGAGTCCGCGCATAATGCCGCCCCATCTTTCTTCTGGGTTGGTAAAGCGACCAAGTGAATCTATTGTTGCTGTGGTGTCAAAATTATACATGCCACGCTCTGCAGGGTAGTAGGCTAAATCGAGTACGTTGATGTTGGAAATAGAGCCGTATTGCAACTGCAAATTCGGGAAGATATCCGTCATTTGAATGAGGCGCATGCGGCTGTCGTAAAGCATAGAAGGATCTTGCTTGATGTGCGCAGGCGTCAGCTGGTTGCTTTGGTAGAAAACAGGGTCAATTGTGTACCAAGAAAGGTTGGCGCGCTTGTAGCCCGCGCTCAAATCTTTTTTAGCGGCTTCTGGGAAAAGGTCGGGTTGGCCTTGCGGCACAGAGGCCAAACGCCAAGCAGCGATGCTTTTGAGGTCAATGGCGCTCTGAGAAGCCTCAAAGTCGTCGATATAAGAAGTGCCTTCTTTGTTGATAGCGCGCGGTTGGCCCGGGCGCAAGGTGGCAACTTCTCCTGACATCGAGAGCGTCGACATGGTGTTGGTAGAAATAACGGGCAATAAATCGACCAATTTGGTCAGCATGGGAACATTGGCACGAAAGGCAAAGTCGGCACCAAGCACATTGTTTTTAAAAGGTTCGCTACCGAAGTCTACTTTTTGGGTAACGGGGCGCTCCATCATGCGCAACCATGTGGCGCCCACTTTGAAGTTTTCGTTGATACGGTATTGGTAGCGGCCGCCGATCATGGAGCGCGCCTGAAAACCAAACACAGAGTTCGACTCAATCGATATTTTGATTGGGGTATTGGATTCGAGAATACCCGTGTTCAAGATTTTCACGCGGCTAAACGCATAATCTACGGTATAATCTACTCCTTCTACCAAGCGCATGCCGCCTGCGGTAACTACCACCGCGCCTTGCGGAATATTCATGACATTCAGAGGAATTTCAGAAGAAATAGAAGACTGGAACTCGCCTTTGAATACAAAGCGGTTCTTGCTCGGTATTTGTTGAGCAGCAGTTTTTGTTGAGTCGTAGAGCTCTGTGTAAGACAATTGATTGACGTACAAGGCAGGCACCCCAGCCGCTGTGAGTTTTTCGGCGAGTGTTTTGCCAAATGGTTCTACTGTGGTAAAGAAAATGCGGCCATTTTTGCGGTTGATGGTTCCGCCGTTGTCAATTTTGTTACCAACTATATTGAAGGGCGCAAAGTCAAAAACACCATCCGAGAATGGCTGGTTGTTTTGATTGATTTTGTCCATTTCTAGGAGCGTAACAATTTGTTTTTTGTCGATACCATCAAAAGGCAAGAAGGGTTGTAAAACAGAGGTTTCGCGGTTGTTATAGTAAATGTCAATCTTGAAGCCGAGTTGGTCTACTTGGTAGGCGCCGATGGAATAGACGTTTTTCATCATGAGGTCCCATATTTTGTTTTTGGGATTGGTGATGGTGGGTTTGATGAGTTTTAAGATAAGCGCTTCTTGCCCGTTGGTGCCATCCGTAGAGAACTCACCCACTTGGTAGGTGTCACCACGGTAAGTGTATTCGTAGGCAACGGCCAATACTTCGTCGTTGTTGAGCGCAGTATTGAGTGATACATAGCCGAGCAGTGCATTGTAGGAAAACTCGTTTTCATTGAGCTTGCGCGCGTTTTCTACTTTTTCGTAATCAACGGCCTGATAAAATGGCCCAGGTGAGTTGACTTGCCCGCTCAGGGCGAGAACGGCATTTGAAAAACCGCGGATGAGCGGCTGCACAGCTGCCCAATCATATAAGCCATTGGCTTGGTTGTCTGGCAATTCTTGCGTTGAATAAGTACCCGGATTCCCTTGGCAGTTGCTGGCTTTGGCTTCACCGAGGTCAGAAAAAGCGACGATATTGCGCGTATTTTCAGTAATGCTGCTCCGATTGGTGACCCAAACTTCGATGCGGGTAATGTAAGTAGTAGAATTGACCACCGGGAGCGTAGCCATTGCGGTGTCGTAGTGTTGTTGGTGGTAGAGGTTGAGAAAGTAGTGGCGGTTGGCCTCGTAGTTGTCTGCGGTGATTTCAAATTTCTGTACTTGGGCCTTGCCCGTCACGTTGATTTCTGTGCGCTTTCCTTTTGATTGTGCGATGATGAAATCTACGGTAGAACGACCAAATTTGAGCTGCGTTTTGAAACCAAAAAGCGTTTGAGAGCTCGGAATGAGGGTGGTGGGCAACTCTAGGCTGACCTGCCCAAGGGCAATTTTTTGTAAGATGTCGTCTTCTTTACCCGTGCGCTCTAACTTCGAGATGTTTTCAAAATCAAAGTTGGCGCGGGTATTGTATTTCATGTTCACTTTCATCATGGTGCCGATTTGGCCCGTGATGTCCATGTTGATGTTCTGATTGAAGTCAAAGCGCGTAATGTTACGCTGGCGCATAGGTAGAATAGGGTTGTCTACTCGCGAGTGGTTGGCGCCCAGGGAAATTTCGAGGTTACCCCCAGGGGTAATGGTGATTTGATCGGAGCCAAAAAAGCTTTCAAATGCCTTGGATCCAATCTTAATCGGTAATTCAAAAGTGCGGTTTTCGGCGCTTTCTTCGGCTACAATTTCTTTCCAGTCTAAAGAGAAGCTCTTTTTTTCTTCGTACTGTAGGTATTCTTCAAGCGTCATGGCTTGAGGAGCCCGAAAGTAAGTGTCTTTTCCCATGACATCTTTGAAAACAAAGGTGCCAGATTCGGGGTCGTAAACGATGGTTTGATTGAGTTTGGTTGGGTCTCCGAGGTCAAAACTTTGTGGGAGGTTCTGAAAGGGATTGAGCGGATTGATAATGGGAAACGGAAGCGTGGGTTCTTGGGCAAACACTTTCCCAAAGTTGAAAAACACCATCCAAATG
>JBIIZO010000103.1:0-7987 GCA_044346245.1 Crocinitomicaceae bacterium | reverse complement strand
GAAGGTAATGAGCCCGATGCCATTTGCTGTGATTTCGGCTAATACAAAACCGTTTTCTTGTGTGTTGTCCATAATTATTTAAGCGTGAAACTATCAGTACCTATAAGAAGACCTTCGCAGAATATGCGTACTTTGTACGTTCCCTTGGCGGCTTCTTCTCCTTTGAGTTCGTAGTAGATGGTGAGGTCTAGTGCTTGATTTTGGTAGTCGACTTCTTTGCGCTGAGAGTAGGCGGTAGTGCCGTTCTCTGTTTCGGTTACAAAATTGTTGCTTCCTTGCAGGACCTGCCCGTCTGGCCCGGTAATTTGTAGGTAGACATTTTTACGACCTGCATTGGATAGTACGTTTTCTGAGAGTGTAAAACTACTGCGGAACTGAACGGCATTTTTGGCTCTGTCGGTAATTTCCATTGAATTATTCAGGCGCTGTTTGAGGGCCTCTGATTGAATATTGTAGGCCTGAAGCTTACTGCCTTTTTTGACTTGCTGTTCAGATTCTTCGGCCTGTTTGCGGTAGGTGTCGCGTTCGGTGGTGGTGGTAGACAATCTTACATTGGTTTCTTCTAAACGGCTGCCTAGATCGATGTTGAGGGTGTTAAGGGAGTCGATGGTGCGGGCATAGCTGCGCATGATGCCGCGGAGGGTTTCATTTTCTTTACGTGCTCGAATGAGGTCTCGGGCCGTCATTTTTGAACGGTCTAGTTTTTGGAGCAATTGGGTAATTTGCGCTTTTTGGGCATTGAGGCTATCGGCTTTTGAGGCGTCTTTTTCAATGAGTTTGTTGTAGTTGCGCAACATTTGTTGGAGGTCTTGCTTGAGGTCTTTTTTCATGCTGCCCGTGTAGCCAGAAAGCGCTGCTTCCATGTCGGCCATATCGGCGAGCAGCGCAGTGTTTTTGTTATTGCAGGTGTTGAGCGCTGCACGTTGTCTAGACCAGGCGAGGGTGAGGCCTGCAAGGCCAGCTAAGAGGATGAAAATGAAGACGAAATAAAAGCTATTCGATTTTTGAGGTGCTTGAGGTTGTGTTTCCATTTAGTTCAGTTTGAGAATCAAAATTACAAAGAAATTCTAGGTTTGCACGCTTTTTAAGACTCGTGGTGGAATTGCCAGCATACTTCTTTAGTGAAACGCAAAATGCTGTCTGGACCGACTGCTGTAAAACGCGCATCGCTACTAGCTGGGTAAGGCCCTCCATGGTGCATGGCGAGGTCTACACTGACTCCGGTTGGCACTCCATTTAGGATCACGCGTCCAGCTTTTTGGCTTAGGGTGTTCTGCAGTGCAAGCGATATTTGTTCGGGTGCCGCACAGAAAACACTGCAAGTAAGTTGACCTCCTAACGCTCCAATGAGTTCGCCGAGCTGCGCTTCAGAGCTAAATGTGCTGAGTACTGCAAACGGGCCGAAGACTTCTTCGCGGAGGGTGGGTTCTTGGAGCAATTGTGCTGGATCGGCTTGCACGAGCGCCCAACGCCCTAATAGGCCATGCGCATGTTGGGTTGTTTGGTGCTGCACAACGCCCTTCACCTGAAAAACTTGGCGCTTGCGCGCTTCAAATTTTTGATAGATATCGGGGTGTAGCATCGGGACCGCCGCTTGTTGCCCAAGCGCGCTCAAAAGGGCTTTTTTAAAGTCCTCGAAATGGCTTTCGTGCACGAGTAAAAGCCCGGGCTTGGTGCAAAATTGGCCGGCATCAGTACAGATGGAGCTGGCCAATTTTTCAGCGGCAACGGCCAATAAATCTTGGGGGTAATCTGCAAGAATCAAGACCGGATTGAGGCTACCCATCTCTGCAAAAACAGGAATAGGGGCGGGCCGTTGCGCAGCCAGATCCATGAGTGCGC
Source organism: Crocinitomicaceae bacterium (assembly GCA_044346245.1). Taxonomy (GTDB): domain Bacteria; phylum Bacteroidota; class Bacteroidia; order Flavobacteriales_D; family Crocinitomicaceae; genus UBA952. Next base: position 6,145 of record JBIIZO010000103.1, on the reverse strand, counting down.
GGCCACCTTTGATGCTTCCGGTAAAACCGATGGCTTGTATGTGGGCGTGCTGGGCAAAGGTACTGGCCCAATGATAGGTGTTGTCAATCACATGGCTGAAAATAGCGCTCGGTAGCCCGAGTGTGTCTAAAGCGCGCGTCACACAATTGGCCACAGCCATGCTGGTACCTACATGCATGGGGTGGGCTTTCAAGACCACACAACAACCTGCAGCTAGCGCAGCCACGCTATCGCCGCCCATAGTGGAGTAGGCTAAAGGAAAGTTGGAGGAACCCAAAACGAGCACGGGGCCGATAGGCAAGCGTTTTTTGATTAGGGTCTTGGCTTCTTGGGTGAGCTCAGCTTGCTTTTCCCACGGCAGCTTTTGGATGTGCTCGGCAAAAAGTAAGATGGTTTGGGTGAGTCTTTTGAATTCGGCTTCAAAGCGCACCGCACTCAAGCCACTTTCTTTGGTATAAAGTGCCTGAATCTTAGATTTATCTGTCTGAATAAACGCATGGATCAGCAAAAGGAGTTCGGCTCTTTGGGCCGGAGGCATGCTGCCAAATTGAGCCTGTGCAGGCATGATGCGCGCTTCCCAATCTTTTAAAAAAGAGGGTGGCGTCGGAAAATATAGTTGGGTATCCCAGGAGTTTTGGGCAGCTTGGAAGGTCCTGAAACCTTTGGACATGCTGTTAGGCTTCGGTGAGCTCAAAATGGTAGCTTTCCATAATTTGGTTGGCTAACATTTTTTTGCAGGCAGTCTCTACTTTTTGTTCGGCTTCTGCCATGTTGGCGGCTTCTACAAAAAGACGGATGTGTTTACCGATGCGGACGCCATCGATTTCGGCAAGGCCGATATTTTTAATGGAATTGGTTACGGCTTTACCTTGTGGGTCAAGAAGCGCGTCTAGTGGCATGACGTCGATTTCAGCTTTGAATTTCATGTTTTTTGAATTGAAAATGTTCAATGATGGATAAAATCAGGTACAAAATTACAATTATTGGAATGGCCCAAACCAAAAAAAGTGGAATACTTATCAACGAAATCAGCAGTAAAGTGTAGCGGTATTGGTTGTCTTTCCAAGAAAATGTTTTGAATTTGAGCGCCAATAAAGGCAATTCAACAACCATAAGCACCGAGAATAAAACGGCAATGATGCTGAGTGTGTAGCAATCGAATAGGCTTTGAATGAACGCTGATTGATGGCTCCAATTGGGCAATTCAAACCAAAAATAAAGCGGAAAAAAGGCGAAGAAAATGGTGGCGGTTGGGGTGGGTACGCCAATGAATTTGTCGGTTTGGCGCTCGTCGATATTGAACTTAGCCAAGCGAAACAAGGCAAAGAAGGGAATAACGAGGGCTACAAAAGGTAAAAATTGAATGGACGCGTTGTAGGTGTTGTTGCGGCCATAAAAGAAGGCGGCTTTCCAGTCGATGAGCTGTGCGACAACATATTCTTGTGCCACTCCGCCGTATGCTTGGGCGCCATCGGCATTTTTAAAAAGACCACTGGGGTCTATGCCTACAATGATCATGACAAACATCAAAATACCCGGAGCTACACCAAAACTCACGAGGTCTGCCAAGGAGTCTAGTTGCTTGCCAAGCAAGCCGTTGGTATTTGTGAAACGCGCTACAAAGCCATCGAGAAAATCGAGCAAGGCAGCAATAGCCAAAGCGTAAACAGCCCAATCGAGCCGCCCACTTAAACTAAAAATAATGGAGCAGATGCCGCCGAGCAGGTTAAAGGAAGTGATGAGATTAGCCAGTCCAAACATGCGTGTGTTTTTTGTAAAAGTACCTATTAAACACAATTTTTTGTGCAATTTTGAGTTTTTGTACCATGTTTTCAATCAAAAGCACTTTAATTATCGGGTTGTTCAGCCTTTCTCAGGTCTTCGCCCAAGATTTCAATCCGAAATACGCCAATGAATTCCTCAACATGGGCGTTGGTGCCGCTGCGCTGGGCATGGGTTCAGCTGTAGTTGCCGATGTAGCAGGTATGCAGGCAGGTTATTGGAATCCTGCAGGCCTGGTATACCAAGAACAAACCACCGAAATCGGACTCATGCACGCCTCCTATTTTGGTGGGCTCGCTGCTTTTGATCATTTAGGAGTTGCTCATCGCTACAATCCCGAAACGGTTTTGGCGCTCAATGTCGTCAGACTAGGCGTAGACAACATCTACAACACCACCCAATTGATAGACAATCAGGGCAACATCGACTACAGCCAATTGCAAACTTTTAACAGCGCCGATTATGCGCTTATTGGCTCTATCGGTAAGCGCACCCGAATAGAAAATCTGAGTATTGGTGTCAGTGCAAAAGTGCTGTACCGCCACATCGGGAATTTTGCAAAAGCGTATGGTTTTGGTTTTGATGCAGGTCTGCAATACCGACCAAGCAAATATTGGTCCGCGGGCTTGAGTTTGCGAGATGCCACAAGTACCTTCAGTGCCTGGACCTACAACCTCAGCCCCGAAATGCAGGCTACGCTTTTAGAAACTAATAACGCGCTTCCACAAAATAGTATCGAGCAAATGCTTCCTCGCCTTGTTTTGGGGGTCGCTGGTAAGTTGCCACTCAAAAATGAAAAATACGAACTCGGTGGGCAATTGAATGCCGAAATCACCACAGATGGTCCGCGCAACACGCTCTTAGCCGGCAATGTGTTTTCACTAGATCCCAAAGCAGGACTCTACCTCAATTACGATCGCAAACTGACCCTGCGAACAGGCGTGTCTCAGTTTCAATATTTCTTAGATTTCGATCAAAACAAAAAACTTGGCTTACAGCCACACTTAGGTGCTGGGGTAGTGCTTCAAAATTGGACCATAGATTATGCTTTTACGCGCTTAGGTCTCGGAGGAGAAGGTTATTTCACTCATTTGTTCTCGCTCAAATGGGCCTTTGGTGGGCCTCAGTCTTTGGGCGCAAATTAAAAGAATTTACAACTGAAAATCGCGGTGTCGTCTACGTAGGGTAGGCTGCCTTTCCAGTCTTCTAATTTGGAGAAAATGATGTCGTTCATGTCTTCCATTTTGAGCGCAGAGAATGACCTGACTTGCTTGATGAGCTGCTCTACACCAAACTGCGTTCCTTTTTCATTCTCGAGTTCTACTACACCATCTGTAAAGAGCACCATGGTCGACTTCGCTTGCATTTGCATTTTGCCAACGCGCACAAAAGGGAGCTCATCTAGCATGCCCAAACCGATGCATCCTTCGGTCAGGAGGGTTGTGTTTTTGCCACTCAAGATGAACGGTTGGTTGTGACCCGCATTCACATATTGAAGTTGCCGCGTATAGGCGTTGTAATGCGCGATAAAAAACGTAATGAATTTTTCGCCTTTGGCATTTTTCATGACGAGTTTATTGAGCTCCTCCATTAAAAATGTCAATTCAAAACGTTGGTATTTGAAGAGCGTTCGGATGGTCGCTTGAAAATTGGCCATGAGCAGTGCAGCAGTAATGCCTTTGCCACTTACATCGCCAATACAAATGATGTATTCTTCGTCGCCGAGCGGAATAAAGTCATAGAAGTCGCCGCCAACGGCATGGCGCGGAATATAACGGCCCGAGATATCCATCTTTTTGTTGGAGGGCAATTCTTGCGGGAAGAGCAATTTTTGCATCTCGGAGGCCAATTCAAGTTCTTTAGAAATCTGTTCTTTGATTTCATTTTGCGCGCTCAATTTGCGGTTTTCGAGGGCCACCGTTAAGATGTTCGTCAGTGTTTGGGCAAAAGAAAAGTGTGCGGGTTCGAGCACTTCTGTTTTAGTTGGCGTGGCCAAAAGCAAATAAGCCAGCGGGCGTTCTTGGTGGTAAATAGGAATCACCGCCTGAAAATCTTCCAGCAAAGCGCTATTAGAAGACTCCACGAGCGTAATTTCCTTGAACCTCGCCAGCTCTAGGGCCAGTTCTGCTGCGCCAATTTTGCGCTTGTAACCACTTTTGGCCGCGAGTGTCCAGTCTTCTTGTTGGTGCAGGAGCGCAAAGCGGCTAAAATGCAGTTGTTCTTTGAGGATGAAAGTGAAGATGCGATAGAGTTGCTCAACGGCCATATTTGCATTGATTGCGTTAGTGAGCTCTAAAATAGAGTGCAAACGGTTGTCCTTGAGTTCAAGGTAAGACAAAGCAGGATCTGACGCAGGGCGCATAAAAAGCAGTAAATTCGTTACGAAATTACATTTTTTTCGTTTCGGGGCTGATTTTCTTGTTTTTCAAGAAGAAATAGCTATCTTTGCATTCCATTTTCGAAAAGTAATACTCATGAAAAAAGATATCCACCCATCAGATTACCGTTTAGTCGTATTTAAAGACATGTCTAACGAGTACGCGTTTATTTGTCCTTCTTGCGCAGAAACCAAAGAAACCATCTCTTGGGAAGACGGCAACGAATACCCACTCGTAAAGTTAGATATCTCTCACAAGTCTCACCCTTTCTTTACTGGTATTGCACAGTTCGTAGATACCGCAGGTCGTATCGACAAATTCAAAAACCGTTACGGTCGTCACATGAAATAATTGAGTTCGCTCATTTGATTATATTTAAAAGGCTCCAATTTGGGGCCTTTTTTTGTGCACCTAAGCAAACTTCGCGGCGGCTCTTGCCAAGCGGTCGTTCATGGCGCGGCCCAAGCCTTCATTCGGAAACGGCGCAACATAAATTTTCTCAAGACCAAGTGCATCGGCTTGGTGTAGTGTAGCATAAAGGTTGCGTGCTGCTTCAATCAGGGAGCCATCTGTGCTCAGGGCAAGTTGTGGGCCACCAATCTTTGGATCTGCTTGAATGGAGATTTGAAGGGCCAGCGCTTCTTCGTGCGCGGGTTTTGTGCCGAGATAGAGCGGTGTTTGGGTCGCATAATGGTGCTTGACCATTCCGCTGGTGAGCACAGTGCCTTCTGCGTGCACTTTGGCCTCCGGGAGGTAACCCAAAACAGTAGCGAGCGCTTCTGGCGTAATGCTGCCGTAGCGGTACACAACCACTTGCTCGTTTTCTAGGCCAATGATTGTAGATTCCAGACCTTCATTGCACGCACCACCATCCAAGATATATGGAATGCGGTCGTTCAGTTGCGAATAGACGTGTTCTGCCGAGGTAGGACTGAGCTGACCATACAAGTTTGCGCTCGGTGCCGCAAGCGGACGCCCTAAGGTTTGGAGCAATTGCCCGAGTAGCGGATGCTTAGGAAAGCGCAGGGCTACGGTTTCTTGCCCGCCGGTAATCAGGCCGCTGACCAAACTGCTTTTGGGGACAATAAAAGTGAGTGGCCCAGGGCAAAATGCAGCGTAGAGTGCTGCAAAAATGCTTGGAAAAGAAGTGGTGTAGGGGAGGGCGGTTTCGAGCGCAGCAAAATGCAAGATCAGTGGGTTGGACGTCGGGCGCCCTTTAGCGGCAAAAATGGAGAGCACGGCGTCTTCATTGTTGGCGTCGGCAGCTAAGCCATAGACTGTTTCAGTTGGCACCGCCACGGTTTGGCCACTTTCGATTAAAGTGAGTGCTTTGAAAAGATCTGTTCCGAGCTCCGTATGCATGCCGCAAAGTTAGGGGCTTATTCGAAAAAAAATGATTTGTGAGGCCGATAAAATAAATTTTGCGCGTAAATTTGTGTAGAATAATTCTAAATAAGATGCAAATCATTCTCGCCGATAGCAATGAGCTCATTCTTTTGGGTTTAAGAACCATTTTAAACGCTCAGTCTGGTATCCGCATTGCAGGCGAAGCCAAAAACCAAGACGAGCTCATGGCTCAGCTCAAAACCTTTGGCGCCGACGTCGTACTCATCGACTTCACGTCACACGGCTTCAGCATCGACATCGTTCCAAAGGCGCTAGCCAAATACAAAGACCTCCGTTTTGTAGCGATTACCGAAGCCCAGCACGCCCCCATTTTGATCAACGCCCTCAAATCAGGGGTCACGAGTTACGTTAAAAAAGACTGCGAACTCGCCGAAATCATCGATGCAGTCAAAGAAACCGCGCAGGGCAAACAGTTTTTCTGTGGTCAAATCCTCGAAACCATTCAAAAGGCAAACATCGACCTCTCTGAACTCAATACCGATGAATTCAGTTGTGGCCCAGTGGTGCTTTCGGAACGAGAAAACCAGATCATCACGCTTATAGCAGAGGGCCAAACCAACGAACAAATTGCCGAATTA
>JBIIZO010000102.1:0-8041 GCA_044346245.1 Crocinitomicaceae bacterium | reverse complement strand
TTTGAACGCCGTGTTCGAGGATGTGCGAAAGGAGGTCGTGGTATTGTTTCATGGACAAAAACTTGCTTGACTACGAAAATAGTAATTATTTTAGCCCTATGAAGTGTTCTAAAGGCCTCGTGCTATTGCTTTTTTCCATAAGTTTTACACAGCTCAACGCACAAGCCTTGAAGCGCAAATACCGCGGTGTTTACGAAGGTCAAATACCTGCCTATGAAGTGCGCATGGGTCAAGACGTTTTTACAGTGAAGCCAACAAATTTGCGCATCTTGCTCGACCGCGATACCCTATTTTTAGAAATCGGATCATACCGCTATGCGTCAAGTTATGCTACAGAAAAAAAAGAAAAGCAATTCATCCTTAGCGCCCAGCGCGAACAATCTGGAATCCCAGAGCAATTGATTTTGGATCCGAAGACAAAAACGATGGTCCGAAAAGGACTTTATCCACAACCCGATGCCATTTTAACACGTTCCGGTAAATTACCGCGCAGGTAGCCACAAACTGAAAGTGGTTCCTTTATCAGTGATGCTTTTGGCGTCAATTTTGCCGTTGTGCGCATCTACAATCAGCTTGACATAATACAAGCCCAAGCCAAAACCCTTGACGTCGTGGACGTTTCCAGTAGGCACCCGATAAAATTTATCGAAAATCAGGCGTAGGTTTTCCTTTTTGATACCGATGCCGTTGTCTTGGATCTCGATCCTGTATCCATCTTTTTCTGCCCTGACCACTACTTGAATCTGTGGTGTTACTTTGCAATATTTAACCGCGTTGTCTACAAGGTTGAAGAGCACGTTGGTGAGGTGAACAGGGTCTGCATTGAGTGTCGCTGTTTCTATTTCTTTGACGATGGTGAATTGCCCGCCGCCCGTGGCCTGATTGAAGTCAAAGTTTTCTTTAACGTCGTTGAGGATGTTGTAAAGCGAGACCGTTTCTTTGTTCAGACTCACTTTGTCTTTGTCTAGTTTGGCAATATTGAGCACACGCTCCACTTGTTGCTCGAGTCTTTTGTTTTCTTTGTAAATGATGCTGGCGTACTTGCGCATGCGGTCTGCGTCTGCGTTGTCTTCGAGCCGCAAGAGCAGTTCGCTGGAGAGACTGATGGTAGAAATGGGCGTCTTGAGCTCGTGGGTCATGTTGTTGATGAAGTCGTTCTTGACCTCAGACAAGCGTTTTTGACGGATGATGATTCCCATACTAAAGGCAAAAAACACCACTACAAACACCACTACAATGAGCAAATAAACCAAAGGAGAGAAACTTGAAGCCGCTTCAATTTTGTCGAGCTTGAGGTTCGGGAAATACACCGTGAAATAATGGCCGTCTTTGGTCAGGTTGAGACTTTCGGGCGTAATGCCGTTGGTTTTTTGCGCTTGTTTGGCATAAATGGAGTCGCTGTCGAAGGTATACAGGCCTGAGAGCGCAATAGAATCCGTGAAGCAATCGTAAATGCCAAATAAGAAATCTTGCTGGATGTCTTGCAGATAGAACTCTTTTTTGAGGAGGGTCTCTAGGTAAAACGGCTGTATTTCATCGCTGACATCTACGGTGTAGTGCTGATAACTCACTTGCTTGATGGCACCATATACCGCGCTCGGGTCTTCGTTCTGATTAAGGGACGTAAGCACATTGCGCAGCGCTGCTCTGGCCTGTTGCGCAAACTCACGCAAGTTCAGGCTGTCTTCGCGCTGCTGAATATTGATGTACTCTTGTTGCAACTGGCGGGTATTGTGGATCCAGACAAACTGAACTGAAAGAATGCTCAGAATGGAAATAATGCCCAGAATGGCAACCGCATTAACCGCCTTGTTTTTCATCAATTAAAAGCCATTCACGCCGTTAACGGTAGTGTATTTTAAGACATTTTTCTTTTCTGGGTGAATGCGCGCAAAAGCAGATTGCACCGCAAGGGTACCTTCGTGGAAACCACACAAGATCAGTTTGAGTTTGTTCTCGTAGGTATTGACATCGCCAATGGCATAAATGCCCGGGATGTTCGTAGAGTAGTCGAGTGTATTGACTTTGATGGCGCTTTTTTCGATTTCCAAGCCCCAATCACCAATCGGTCCTAAGCTTGGTTTGAGGCCAAACAATGGAATGAAGTGATCGGCTGCAATGCTGCGTTCGCCGTCTTTTTGATGCGTTACAATAACGTGTTCGAGGTGGTCTGCACCTTGAAGGCCGGTTACTTCTGCTTCTGTCACTAGATCGATTTCGCCGCTTTCTGCCATGTCAATGACGCGCTGAACAGAATCGAGGTGGCCGCGGAAAGAACTGCTGCGGTGTACCAAAATAACACGCTTGGCAATTTTTCTTTCGGCGAGGTAAATAGACCAGTCTAATGCGGAGTCGCCGCCGCCGGCAATGACGCATACTTTATCTTGATAGATTTCAGGGTTGCGAATGATGTATTCAACGCCTTTTTCTTCGAAGTCAGTGATATTAGCAATAGGTGGTTTACGAGGTTCAAAAACGCCGAGTCCGCCGGCAATCATGACAATTGGTGCGCGGTGTGCGGTACCTCTGACGGTAGTGACGATAAATTGCCCTTCTTCATCTTTGTCGATGGTCATGGCAGCCTCACCAAGTGTAAAACCTGGCTTAAATGGCGCCGCTTGGGCCATGAGGTTGTCGATGAGTTCACCAGCCAAAACGGACGGAAAGCCCGGGATGTCGTAAATCGGTTTTTTAGGATAGATTTCTGAACACTGCCCACCAGGTTGTGGTAAGGAATCGATCAAGTGGCAGCGCAATTTGAGTAAGCCGGCTTCAAAAACTGTAAATAAGCCAACAGGGCCTGCACCAATAATGATAATATCTGTCTGGATCATGTGGGTAAACGATTAATAGGGAGGAAATACGGGTTTGTTTTGTAAAATGTCTTCGATACGCTGCATGACCTCTGGTGTAAGAAGTTCTTGTGCGCTAAGGGCTTGCATGTTTTCTTCTAATTGGTGGAGTTTGCTTGCCCCAAGAATAACCGTAGAAACATTTGGATTTTTCAGGCACCAAGCCAAGCTCATAACTGGCAAGCTCAGACCGAGTTCTTTGGAGAGTTCGGTGAGTTCCAATACGGCTTGAATGCGCTCAATAGTGAGATTTTTTTCTTTGAGCCACTCTAAACCTTCCATGCCGAGGCGCGTTCCGTTGGGGAATTCAAAGTTATATTTACCACTTAAAACACCGCTGGCTAATGGAGACCAAATAGTGGTGCCAAGGCCAATGGTCTTGTAGATTTGAGAAAACTCAAGTTCTACTTTTTCGCGGGTGAACATATTGTATTCGGGCTGCTCTACTACAGGGCCGATCAAATGGTTTTGTTTGGCAAAGAGGTGCGCCTCCATGATTTCTTGTGCAGACCACTCAGAAGTTCCCCAATACAAGATTTTGCCTTGCATGATGAGTTGGTGCATGGTCCAGACGGTTTCTTCGATAGGTGTTTTTTTGTCTGGGCGATGGCAGTAATATAAATCGAGGTAGTCGAGCTGAAAGCGTTTGAGGGCTTGTTCGCAGGCTTCTACCAAGTGCTTGCGGCTGAGGCCTTTTTGTGTTGGCCATTCGCCACCTGTTCCAAAAAATGCTTTGCTACTGACAATATATGAGTCTCTAGACCAATGTTTTTTCTTGAGGATAGCGCCCATGACTTCCTCGCTCTTGCCGCGGGCATAAATTTCTGCGTTGTCAAAGAAGTTGATGCCTTGTGAGTAGGCGTAGTCCATGAGGGCTTCGGCGGTGTCGTCGCTGATTTGTTTGCCAAAAGTAAGCCATGAGCCAAGGGAGAGCCGACTGACTTGCAAGCCGCTATTGCCTAAATTATTGTACTGCATTTCCATAGGTTGTTGTTGCTGTTTTTCTTTGTTTGTGTTTCCAAATGCCGTTGGCGAGCACCACTGATAAAATCATTGCTGCGCCCCAATAAAACGAAGTTTGGAGTAATTTGTGCTCTTGAAGCAGCACAATTGCTAAAATAATCGTGTAAATCGGTTCTAAATTAATGCTCAAAGATACGCTAAATGCGCCGAGCCGCTTGACAATTTCTATTGTCGCTAAAAAAGCAAAAGAGGTACAGAGAATTCCTAGAAACAAAAGCCAGTAGAAGTCGGTTTGTGTCATTTGAAATAAATCGAGGCTCATTTTGCCTTGGAAGACAAAATACGCGCTGAGCGCTATAAAACCCGTTGAAAGTTCGGTAAAACTGAGGGCAGCTGTATCGGTTTGCTGCGCAAGTTTGCCATTGGCCACAGAGAAAATACCTGCACATAGTGCCGATACCAAGCCAATCAAGACCGCTTTTTGCTCCTCTCCTTTGAAATCGTGGGCCACAAAATAAATGCCGCCAATCACGAGCAAGCCCATGCCAAATTCAATCCAAGAAAAGCGCTTTCGCATGATCAGTGGCTCGAGCCACGTAACGTGCAGGGTAGTGGTAGACAAACAAAGGATGCCGAGCGAGGCCGTCGAGAGCTGAATAGAGGTGTAAAAGGTCAGCCAGTGCAAGGCAACAACCAAGCCAACTAAAATACTCCAAATGAGTGTGCGGCCTTTAGGTAAGGTCAATCTTTTTTTGAGGAGCATATAGATGCCGAGCGCCACAGCAGCAATCCAGAGCCGGTGCCACACAATGAGCAGCGCATCTAGATGAATGAGTTTGCCCAAAATACCGGTAAAGCCCCACATGAAAATGATGAGGTGCAGCAAGAAATGATAGCGGTATTGTTGGAACAAAGCGACTTAGCGTTTTTTAGACCATTCGTCTATCGATTTTTGGTTGGCGAGCACATACGCGTCGTCGCCGTCTGCTTTTGCCGCTTCCATAGAAATTTTTGCAGTCTCAATAGCGCCTTTGTAATCGCCGTTGGCCGCCTGAAGTTGTGCTTTGAGGCGCGTCATCCAGTAGGCAGACGGGCCGCGTAGTTCAACTGCTTTGGAAGACCACTCGAGCGCTTTTTTGAGGTCGAGGTTTTCGTTGAAGTAGTAGGTAGCAGCTTGGTGGTAATCATTGGCGCTTGGGCCAGCCATCGTTTTGTCGATGCTCGCGAGTACCTTTGCTTTGGTATTGAGGCTAAATGGAATGCTCACTTTGGTGTGATCCCAACTGACCACAATTTTGGCACCGTTGTTTTGTAAATCATCTAGTTGGATGCTCAAGTTTTCTGTCATGTCTTTGGAGACAACAGCTGGCGCACTCACCGTTAAAGCAACCTTTGTGTCTTCCCATTTTTCTGGTAGCCCCCAGTTGCTGTAGTCTGTGTAGAAATAAAATTCCCAAGTGCTTTGCCCTGGCTTAGCGAAAAGGGCGTAAGTACCTGCTTTGAGCGTGTCTTTGCCAAAAATGAGTGCCTCGCTGGTCGTGATTTTAGTGTTTTCATTTGCACCTAAGCGCCATGTTTGGCCATAAGGAATGAGCTCGCCAAAAATGACGCGACCCTTTGCTCCAGGGCGCCCGTATTCAATTTGGATATCAGCTAAGCCTACTTTTTGCTGCACTTTGGCAGCTGGGCTAGCTTTTGGCGTTAAAACTTGAGCAGTGAGGCTTGCGCTGAAGCCAATGGCGAGGATAAATAGTAGTTTTTTCATGAGGTTTTATTTTTTAAACAAGCTGCCCGGCGGTATGTTCACCGGCAAAGAAAGTTCCCAATTGGGTCTGATTTTGATTTTTTCTGGGTAATAGTAAATAGGCTCGGCGCGCACTTTGCGCTCTAGGTCAATAGCGTCCCATTTGAGGTTGTCATTGAGGTCCGAAACAATTCTGAGTGTGTACAGCCCGGCTTGTAGAGCGTCTATGTTGATGGTTTGTTTGTCGACTGCTACTGTTGTTTTCAGTACTTCTCCGATATAAATCTCTGCCAAAAGATGGGGGAGTAGCGTATCGAATTGCAAAACGAGAGTACTCAAGGGATTTGCGATCACAGCTGAATCTTTTGCGGCAACGGAAGGCAATTCTTTGGTTGCTGGTTTGGACAAGAAAAACGCAAGGGTATCTGCTTGAATTTGGCGCAATATGACAGGTTCAAACAACAGATCTTGGCTTTCGGTGGGCCCACAAGCACCGTCCTGATTTTCATCGATGTAGGCTTTGAGATAGTAAGTACCATCTTTTAAGCCTTTGAGTTGCAGTGCACCTTGCGGGTCAAAGCGACCGATGTAGCGCGCCGTGCGGCTGGTGTCGGTTTGGTACAAACCGAGGTAGGTGTTGCTTGGTTTATTGTTGGGTCTGCATTCTTTGGCTCGGGCATTTAAGACCAATGAATCGAGAGTAGGGCCGGTAGAGAAGGTCCAGGTCATGAGCGAGTCATTGCCTTCTGTGAGGTCTTTGATGCCACCGTTGCTCAGGAGCGTGTAAGTGGTTTGGGCTTGTAACGGATCGAGAAAGAGAATGCGCAGGGTTTTGCCTTTGAGCTCGTATTGCAAGCGGCTGTCGGCGGGCATGAGTTGGATGCGCGTTTGGGGCTGATCTAGTTTGATGAATTCGTCAAAAACGAGCAGCTGTTCGCTTACGGTGACGTTGCGTTGTTTGTCTGAAATAGACTCAGACACGACTTTTGGCGCAGCCTCATCTGTTGGGCCACCGGTAATGGTGCCAACCTGCGCACAGGCGCAAAGTAACAGCAGCCCTACAAATGCCCAGCGAACCATGTTAATAATTTTTCAATTTCGACTTGATCTGTCTGATCGAAGTCGGCGAGTGTTGTGCTGTCGATGTCTAAGACACCCCAAACTTTTTGGTCCTTGAAGACCGGAACAACCAACTCGCTTTTAGAAAGCGCGCTGCAGGCAATATGCCCCGGGAATGCTTCAACATCAGCAACAAGCTGGCTTTTTTGCTCGGCCCAAGCAGTGCCACAAACGCCTTTTCCGTACTGAATGCGCGTGCAGGCGATCGGCCCTTGAAAGGGTCCTAATACGAGTTGCTCTTCTCGGACCACATAAAAACCAATCCAAAACCAGCCAAAAGCTGCTTTCAAGGCAGCACAAAAATTGGCCATATTGGCTACCGCATCGGTTTCTGAACCAATAAGCGCCTCAAGCTGAGGACGCAGCTCTGCATAGCGTGAAAGTTTGTCGGTGGATCTAAAAAAAAGTTGCTCGGCCATAATGCGTTTACAAATTTCACGTTTTTAAAGCGAATGACAATCTTTTACTTTGTAAATTTCCACTATGATCAAACAAGTCCAATTCGAAAAAATACTCTTCTTAGACATCGAGACCGTTCCTCAGGCTTATCAGTTTGAGCAACTCGACGACAAATCCAAGGCTTTATTTGAGGCGAAAAACCGTTTTCAAATCAGTCCGGAAAAGCCCATCGAACAAATTTTTGAGGACCGAGGTGGCATCCTCGCAGAATTCGGCAAAATTGTCTGCATTTCTGTGGGCATGCTGCATGAAGGTAGTCAGGGCAAGAGCATTCGCTTGAAATCCTATTACCACGACGACGAAGAGACCTTACTCCAGCAATTCAAACGCTTGTTAGAAGACCACTACAACACGCCATATCATGTGCTTTGTGGGCACAACAGCAAGGAGTTTGACATCCCGTATATCTGCCGCCGCATGCTCATCAATGGCATTGCACTGCCTTCCGCTTTGCAAATTGCAGGTAAAAAACCATGGGAAATCAATCACATCGATACCATGGAACTCTGGAAATTTGGCGACTACAAATCGTATACTTCACTCTCGTTGCTTTGTCACGTGATGCAAATCCCGACACCCAAAGACGATATTTCAGGTGCCGATGTAGCCAGGGTTTATTACGAAGAGCAAGACCTGCAGCGCATCATGGTGTACTGCGAGAAAGATGTTGTGGCGCTGATTCAGTTGTTCTTGAGGCTGCAAGGCGAGCCTTTGGTAGACGAATTCAATATTACCTCGGCCAGTACGGCAAAAGAATAGGTATAAAAAAACCTGACTAAAAAAGCCAGGTTTGTGGTGAGTGATACTGGATTCGAACCAGTGACCCCTACCCTGTCAAGGTAGTGCTCTAAACCAACTGAGCTAATCACCCGAGGAGTGCAAAGATACAAGTTTTTTTGAGCAT
>JBIIZO010000101.1:0-8060 GCA_044346245.1 Crocinitomicaceae bacterium | reverse complement strand
GGTGTCAGCTGTGGTCAGTACAAAAAGAGACATGGGTACAGTTCAAAATTTTCAATACTGAAATAAGCGATACGCCATGTACACGCCAAGATGGGCCGCAAGCGCACAAAGAAGGTGTTTTATTTCCTTGTGGAGCTCAAACGACTTTACTCGTGAATGAATTACAGATGGAAGGCAAAAAGCGCATGGACGCCAAAGCATTTATGGCGGGCAATGAGCTCAGTTTGTTTCGTTACTGAGGAATATTGAAAGAGATGCCAAAACGCATCGGGTAAACCCCAACGGTAGTCCCTTCTTTGAACATGCTGAGGATGGCGTAATTGGCAAACAAACCGAAATGTCCGTAACCCACACGAACGCTTGCGTCAAGCATCCAGGTATTTAGATTGAACTTGGCCTTGGTGGTATTTTCAAATTGATCGCCATTGGCATAGGTGCCCGTAAAGCGCTGATGGCTGTACAAACGCACGCCACCGACAACGCCAGCATTGATGTAAAATGATTTTTTGAACGCGTTATTGGCCGTGTAATCTAAGTAAAGAGGAACGGTCATGTATGCCGCATAAAGCGTGTTGCGCTTGTAAACCTGATCGTTGTTGATTACGGCATACACGGTGTCTGCGTTGTGTGCAAGGACATAAGAAGAAGTGAGTTCGGTGGTGCCAAAATTGAAACCATAACCTGTTGTAAGACCAAAAACATCACCAATTAAATTGAACTTGTGTTGAAAGGTATTGAAGTTGAAGAAAATGCTTTTTGCACTATTGTTTTCCCAATATGGTGTTGAGGAGAAAGTTGTAGTTGGATCTAAGAAGCCCGTTGTATTGAGCTGAACACCCAATTCAAAGCCAGCCCAGTGTGCCTTGCCCGTATGATTAGTCATTACATCCTCAAATTCGAAATCGCCTTCCATGTCTAAATCGAAGTCAAAAAGAATTTGAAGGCGGTATGACGCCACAATTGGTGTTCCATTTTCATCGGAAGCTGGAATCCAGTTCGGCATATTGCGCACGATGTCAAGTGCAGCGCTATCGAGCATGGCATCGTAACCCAATTCGACGAAGGGCTTCGTAACCTTTCCATCTATAGCAATTTCAAAGGCTACGTAGACAGATTCTCCCCAAGGAAATGCTTCGCTCGTGTCGGCAAAAATGAATTGTTCTACTGCATTTTTGACGTACAAATTAAGCGAATCTTGACCACCTGGAAACTGAGGTGTACTGCGATCTTCTTCGATATCTGGCGCAGCCCAAACTTCGGTGATTTCTACCGGAGGCGGCACCAAATCTTGTTCAATGACAGCGCTTGTATCGATCTTTTCTACTAATTGCGGCTTTTCTAAAACTTGAGCCTGAGCAGCAAAACAAAATAAGGAAATGACTGCAGCGCTGATATTTTTCATGTGGTGAATTTTCTCCAAAGATAGAGAATTAAAACTGGATGTTCATTTTCAATAAGAAATGTCTACCCGCTTGTGGATAGTAAAAGTTTTCTGTTGTTGTGAGGCCACCGTATTGATAACTAAAGGTATAGCCATTATTGGCATAGAGCGCGTTGAAGAGGTTGTTGACCAACAAACCAATTTCCATTTCTTTGGCAAAGTTTTGCTTCACTTTATAGTTGCAAATGAAATTGGTAAAAGTGAATGGATCTAGGCTTCTGGCTACGTTGGAAGTATTGTCTAGGTATTGACGCGCTACATATTTGCTTTGTAGGGCCAAAGAAAGCGCAGCTGTTGGCTGGTATTGCAAACCTAAAGTATGGATGAAATTGGGTGAGAACGCCAAATCGGTGGTGCCGTGATCGATTTGCGCTTGGGTATAGTAAGGCGCCTCGTCTAAATAGACATCTACGTACTCGACAAAGTTCATGATCTTGTTTTGGCTTAGCGTTGTAGCACCTTGAAGGCGCCATTTTTCGGTCAGTTTATAAGTAAATTCCAATTCCAAACCAGCGCGGTAGCTTTGGTCTACATTGGTGCGGGTATAGCCACCAACGTCGTTGATTTGGCCTGTTAAAACCAACTGATCTTGGTAGTACATCAAAAACAAATTAGCCTGGGCAGTCCAGCGCTTGTAGGTCAAGCGATAAGCAAGCTCTGCGTCGTACAGGCGCTCTGGTAACGGTCTGTTCTCAGGGGTACTTTCTCTGAAATCGCGGCGTACAGGTTCGCGATTGGCAATACCAACGGAACCAAAAATTTTATTGGCGCCGAGTGTCTTGGCAAAGGCCATTTTGGGATTGAAAAAATGGTACTGCACATTTTGCGTTACGTCGGACAAAACGCCACTGACTTGATCTACACCCAAGAAAGCATAGGCGATACCGCGGTATTGAAGGTCGAGTTGGAGGTCCCAACCGTTTTGAGTGTAGTTTGACTTCAGATACGTACTCAACTCCGATTTATTGGCGTCGTTTTCGTAATAGCGCTCGTAAATTTGACTATTCGAGGCAAATTGAGCCCAAATGATTTCGCCAAAATGCAGCCCGGTGTAGCGGTTTGCGGCGCCGCCAAGGGTCAATTTCCAATTGGGCTTGAGTTGGTAATTGAGGCCGTAAACGATCCCAACAAAATGATTGTCTAGCCAGCGTCTTCTGATCAAATCAGCGCTCAGGATTGAATCTGTACCGACCACAACTGGCGCAAGCCCGTAGTCAGAGAGCGCATCTTGGTTTCTGTATTCTTCGTAGTAACCTCTTCCATAGGTGTAATGAGCCGCCAAGTTAAGGTCTAATTTTGAAGAGAAGCGGTGGATGAAGTGCAGCTGGTAATTATCTTGATTGTAGTTGTCTACTTGATTGGCGTAGGTGTAGTAATTGTATGTTCTACCTGACTGCAATAGGTTCTGCGTTTCGGCAGCGCTCAAGCCATTGCGCGCAGCGTAGTCGAGCATGCCTTGTTCATCTGAGCGGTAACGGCTTTCGGGCGTGCCATACCAAGCTTGATACGTGCGCTCTGTGCCATTCAAGACCACGGCTTTCCAGATTGATTTTTGAGTCAAATAAGTTGCGGTAAGCGCAAGTGAACGCAAATCTGCCGAAGCGCGATCGAGGTAGCCGCCAGAACGGATTTCAGAGAGGCGGGCGTCTAAAGAAAAACGGTTGTTGAGCAGGCCAGTTGAGGCCTGTAGCGTACCCCTGAGCGTGCCAAACGAACCGCCAGAAAAATCGATGCGCGCCGCTGGTTGTGCGCGTAAATCATTGGTTTTGATGTTGACACTTGCGCCAAACGCAGCTGCACCATTGGTAGAAGAACCTACGCCGCGCTGCACTTGCATGTTTTCGATGGAGCCCACGAGGTCGGGCATATTGACCCAATAGACATCGTGCGATTCTGGATCATTGACCGGCACGCCGTTGATCGTTACATTGATGCGACTGGCATCTACGCCACGGATGCGAAGACCGCTGTAGCCGATGCCCGCACCCGCGTCGCTGGTAGTAACCACCGAAGGCGTGAACTCTAGCAGCGTGGGCATGTCTTGACCAAAATTCTTGCTGTTGAGCGCCGTTTTGTTGACGGTGGTGTTGTTTGGGGCATCTTGGGCGCGCAGGCCTTTCACTACCACACCTTCCATGTTTTGAATACCGCGGATGGTATCACCAGAGACTTGGGATTTGTTCTGCTGGGCCAATGCAAATTGACCGATGAACGAAATGAATAGTAAAAATCTTGTTTTCATTTTCTAAAAAATTAAACAAGAATAAGGGGCTCTTCTTGACAGTTTTGTAAGTTAAGCGCGTCATCTTCCCTTCGCTGGCATTATCCAAATCAGGTTCAATGGGTATGTTCTCAGCCTTTCGGCACCCCTTAGAGACGCTGCAAAATTAGTATAAAGTGTTTTGGCTTGATGAGTTCAAGCATAATTAATTTTAAACATGGTCATAAACCCGAAGTTTCATTTGCATAATTGCTTCATTTTTTGTAGTTTAACATTTCAATTTTGACATGAACACACCAACTTTACTACAAACACCCCAACTCACACAAGTAGCTTCACTCAAAACCCTGATCGAGAACCGTACCATCTACAACCTCAATCATTGCGAACTGAACTTATTTGAAACGTATCAGCATGCTGAGCAAGTTGCCCTGACTTTTAGCGACGTGGTACTGACCTCTATGCTACGCGGCAAAAAAGTAATGCACCTCTACAACGATGCGCCCTTTGATTACCTACCGGGCGAAACCGTCATCTTGCCGCAAAGCACTGAAATGAAAATCGATTTTCCGGAGGCCTCGATCACCGACCCTACCCAATGTTTGGCACTCGAAATCGACCGCGGTAAAATTGAGCAACTTATTTGCTTACTCAATGAGCGCTACCCCAAAGAAGACCAAACACCGTGGGTGCTTAATTTTGAACAGTATTACCTGATGAATAACGATGCGGTGACCGCAACACTCAACAAAATGATGCAAGTGTGCATGAGTGAGCAACGCAATAAAGATATTTTAGCAGACCTCAGTCTGCAAGAATTGGTGATCCACCTCATCCAGCTTCAAAAGATTAACGAACTCGAAAACAACGACAGCACGAATGGCATCCTGCCCCATCTTTTGAATTACATCCGCGGACATCTTCAAGAAAAAATAAACCTCAAGAATTTAAGTGAACTTGCTTGCATGAGCGGATCCACTTTTTACCGTTACGTGAAGAAATCGACAGGGCTGAGCCCCCAAGAACTCATCTTAAGAGAGCGCATCAAACACGCCAAAAATTTGCTAGGCAAATCAGACTTACTCATTACAGAGGTGGCCTTTGATGCAGGTTTTGAAGATCCAAATTACTTCACCCGCGCTTTTAAAAAGACAGAGGGCTTAACGCCAAAACAATACCAACAAAAAGTGCATCAGTCTGCTTTGTAACGCAAAGGTTCTAGCTGACCAAGCTCAACTGAAGTGAACAGGCGCGAATGCACCATAAAACGAAGGCCCAAAGGAATTTCGAGTGAAAAGCTCGAACCGCGTCCTTCCACTACATCGATCATTAATTGGGTGTGTTTCCAATACTCAAACTGATCCTGACTCATCCAAAAGTCGGCGCCGGCAATAGTGCCCAAACAAACATCCGAGGATCCAATATAAAATTCTCCTGCTTCAAAACACATAGGCTGCGAGCCATCGCAACAACCGCCCGACTGATGAAACATTAATGGGCCATGCTCCTTTTTGAGTAAAGCCAGCACTTCAAGTGCTTTTTCGGTAAAGAGAACGCGTTTGATCATGTAGAAAGATAAAAAAACCCGACCGAAGTCGGGTTCGAATGAAACCTTTATTTACTTAGAAGAATCCAAGTTTTTGTTTGCTGTAAGAAACCAACATGTTCTTGGTTTGGCGATAATGCGACAACATCATTTTGTGCGTCTCGCGGCCAAAACCTGATTTTTTATAGCCTCCAAATGGTGCATGTGCAGGGTAAGCATGGTAGCAATTGACCCAAACACGTCCCGCTTGAATAGCGCGTGGAACAGTATACAATTCATGTGCATCGCGCGTCCAGACACCCGCACCTAAACCGTAGAGCGTATCGTTTGCAATTGCAATCGCTTCTTCAGTTGTTTTGAAGGTGGTGACGCACGTAACTGGTCCGAAGATCTCTTCTTGGAAAATGCGCATTTTGTTATGTCCTTTGAAAATCGTTGGCTTGATATAAAAACCAGTATTGAGTTCGCCGCCGAGCTGATTGGCCTCGCCTCCACAGAGTACTTCAGCGCCTTCTTCGCGGCCAATTTTTAAGTACGATTGGATTTTTTCGTATTGGTCGTTGGACGCTTGCGCACCCATCATGGTGGAGCCATCTAATGGGTGGCCGCAGATAATGGCATTGGTGCGCGCAACAACGCGCTCCATGAACTTATCGTAAATAGATTCATGTACCAAAATTCTAGACGGACACGTACATACCTCTCCTTGGTTGAGGGCGAACATAACGGCTCCTTCCACGGCTTTATCAAAGAAATCGTCGTCGTGGTCTGCTACAGATGGGAAGAAGATGTTAGGCGACTTTCCACCGAGTTCCATAGTTACTGGAATGAGGTTTTCAGAAGCATATTGCATGATCAAGCGGCCAGTTGTGGTTTCACCTGTGAAGGCTACTTTATTGATTCTAGGCGAAGTAGCCAAAGGCTTACCAGCTTCTGGACCAAAACCTGTCACCACATTCAATACACCTGCAGGAAGTACATCTTGAATCAACTCCATCAAAACCATAATAGACGTTGGTGTTTGCTCGGCTGGCTTCACGATCACGCAGTTTCCAGCAGCCAAGGCTGGTGCGATTTTCCAGGTAGCCATCAAAAGCGGAAAGTTCCACGGAATGATTTGTCCGACAATACCAATTGGCTCGTGAACGACGATGCTCACTGTTGTTTCGTCGTGCTCAGAAATAGCGCCTTCCTCTGCACGAATAACGCCAGCAAAATAGCGGAAATGATCAATACAAAGCGGGAGGTCTGCTGCACGGGTTTCGCGGATTGCCTTTCCGTTATCGATGGTCTCTACCGTTGCCAAGAGCTCCAAATTAGCTTCCATGATATCGGCAATTTTGAGCAATAAATTACTGCGGGTAGCAACTGAGGTTTTTGACCAAGTTGGAAAGGCTGCATGAGCAGCATCTAGTGCCAAATCGATGTCTTCTTTTGTTGAGCGCGCGGCCTGGGTAAAAACTTGTCCGTCAATTGGCGAACTGTTGTCGAAATAAACGCCGTTTACTGGCGCTACAAACTTACCGCCAATGAAGTTGTCGTACTTGGCTTTAAATGTTGGTTTTTGTGCTAAATTACTCATTGTGTTTTGTTTTAGTTGTAAGCAATACACAAATGAAGCAGCTTTCCGCTACTTACTTTAGCACAATTCTTTCATTGTATAGCATGAATTCATCAGGGAGTCAAAAAACCTAGCGCAGCGCAGCAACCAACTTGGCAATTTGTACCGCATTGGTAGCGGCACCCTTGCGCAGGTTGTCGGCAACTATCCACAAGTTGAGCGTATTGGCTTGGCTTTCGTCGCGGCGAATGCGGCCAACAAAGACGTCGTCTTTACCTTGTGCCATGCGCGGCATTGGATACTCAAATTGGGCTAAGTTGTCTTGAACGGTGATACCCGGGGTTTGCGCCAGTATTTGTCTGACTTCTTGCAAATCGAAATCATTTTCAAAAGAAATGTTCACCGCTTCTGAATGCCCGCCAACAACCGGAACCCGAACAGCTGTTGCCGTAACGTTGATGCTCGGATCTAAGATTTTTTTGGTCTCGTTGGTGAGTTTCATCTCTTCTTTGGTGTAGCCGTTGTCTAGGAAGACGTCGCACTGCGGGATGCAATTTTGATCGATCGGGTGCTTATAAGCCATTTCGCCGGAAATACCCGCGCGTTCGTTGGCCAGCTGCTGCACTGCTTTCACGCCGGTTCCGGTAATTGATTGATAGGTTGAAACCACCACGCGCTTCACGCCATACTTTTGGTGCAGGGGCGCCAAGACCATGACGAGTTGAATGGTGCTGCAGTTTGGATTGGCGATGATGAGGTCTTGTTTGGTAAGGAGTTGTCCGTTGATTTCCGGAACGATGAGCTTTTTTGTTGGGTCCATGCGCCAAGCCGAACTGTTGTCTATGACCACGGTTCCTTTCTCGGCAAAACGAGGCGCCCACTCCGTTGAGGTGTCACCACCTGCAGAAAAAATAGCGATATCTGGGGCGGCATCTACTGCAGTTTGCAGCCCAATGACAGCATATTGCTTGCCTTGAAACGTTAGTTGCTTACCGACGCTGTTTTCGGAGGCGACCAAAAGTAATTCAGTAAAAGGAAATTGTTGTTCTGCCAACACCTCTAACATCACTGAACCAACCATTCCGGTGGCTCCTACTACAGCTATTTTCATTGTTCAATTTTTTTACAAAAATAATCTTTGTTTGCCATGCGACTCTTTCTGCTGCTATTTTTCCTTTCATCGGCTTGTACGCCCAGACCAGTTTTAGCCCAAGTATTCGACGATTTTCACGACCAAAGTCTTTTTCAAGGACTCCTCTGGGGCGGCGATATCGGTGCATTTACAACCAAC
>JBIIZO010000100.1:0-8071 GCA_044346245.1 Crocinitomicaceae bacterium | reverse complement strand
AAGCGCACTTAGGCTTAGGCCGAGACCCCGACTACGAGCAAAGGCACCACAACCAGCCCCATTACGTTTACCTCGCCCAAACCGATCAACTCAAGGTGGGCATCACGCGCACCACCCAAAAGCCAACGCGCTGGATAGACCAAGGTGCAGCCGCGGCCATCATTTTGGCAGAAGTACCCAACAGGTATTTATCTGGTGTACTGGAAGTGGCGCTCAAGTCTCAATTTGCCGACAAAACCAACTGGCAGCGCATGCTCCAAAACAGTCCCTACGACGGGCCGGCACTCAACGAACAAAAATGGGAACTCGAAGAAAGTCTTCCGGCTGACCTCACGCAGTACTGGACCGACGACGAACAAATTTGGAGTTTTAACTATCCCGTCTTGCGCTACCCCGACAAAGTGAATTCCTTATCTTTGGACAAACAAGCGCAAGTGAGCGGTACCCTAACAGGCATCAGGGGGCAATACCTCTACCTCGATCATTCGTTTGTGATCAACATCAGAAAGCACACCGGTTATCAAATTCAATGGGAAAACTAATACGCCAGGTACTAGACCTCTTTTATCCGTTGTTTGCACGTCTTTTTGACAAGCAAACGTATTATTATGCTGCCTGTGGTGGTTCAAACCTCGTTTCTAGCTGGCTATTTTTCTACCTCTTTTTTCAGTTTGTATTTGAAAAACGCATTTTCAACATCGCATTTGCGTCAAATACTTACGTAGTTTCTGCATATACCCTGAGCTCTATGCTCTGTTTTGTCATTGCCTTCACATTGGGCTTTTTGCTCAATAAGTATGTGGTCTTTACGGACAGCAAACTGATGGGGCGCGTTCAGTTGTTTCGGTACGCAGTAAGCGCAGGCTTCTCTTGGCTGGGCAATTACTTGTTGCTCAAGATCATGATTGAGACTTTTGCCTTTTACCCCTCGATTGCCAATGTGTTTTCCAGTGTTTTTGTGGTGTTTCTTTCCTATTTACTCCAAAAGAAATACACCTTTAAACACTAAATCACAGCCAATCTTATTGGCAAACCAAGGTATCTATCCAAGGAGCATAAGCCACCCAAATACCTAAAGCGCCGCCTTCAATATTTGTAGGAATATTCGTGGGTACTGCAAACGGACTGCCTCCCGAATAAATTTGATTGTACTTCTTTTCGAAGTAATTGTATTCTTTGCCGCCAATTTTAGAGAGCTTGACAACAATGGTGTCTCCTAGCTTGTAAAAGCCTCGGTATGCTTCATTTCCATTCGGATCATTGAAACTCATGGGATTTTCATACCCAAACTCAAAGGTGAGCCCGTTGAAGAATTTATCGTTGAAATACGGATTAAAAGTCTTGGAAAACTGAGGATCTTGGAGGTATTTCACCTCCCATAGGTAGGCATCGGCTGTGTTGGCTGCATCGGAGAGTTTAGCCCAAGAAAAACCGCGGTCTGTAAAGTTTCCTTCTGGCTTCCAGTAGAGTGAATCTGGTACAATAGGAGTCAGTATTTTAGAACTTGCCTGGTATTGCTTTCCTTGATGGGAGATTTGCAGCGTGTAGGTTTTACCTTCTTCACCGAGCATGTTCATGGAGACATAGGCACACAAATGCAAATTCACTAAAATTTCTGCTGGAATACCAAAAATACCGGCTGCAACTTGCTCTAAGCCCGGAGGGAGGTCGTCGGTGCAAATTTTGGTGAGGGTATCCGTTTGGGTACCGTTGGACAGCACCACATTGGCATCGTCTACAAAACTATTGAGGTAAGACTCATAGTTGGTACTCGAATAAACATTACTGCTCTTAGACAACAAGACAATGGCGGGTTGCCCGGTTTCGATGCGTCCATCCACCACCAATTGCTCTTTGTAGCCCGGGATATCGATTTGCACCTCTTTGGTACAACTCCACAAAGAGGCTAAAGCGATGCTAAAGCTGAGGTATTTTAAAATTCGAAGTTCCATGTGACGCTAGGTATAATTGGGAATAAAGAGACTTGTTTAACGCTAATAGAGAAAGTGCCACTCATGAAATCGCCGTTGTTATCTACGTACAAGAAGAACGGATTGAGGCGGTTGTACACGTTGTACACAGAAAACGACCAATTGCTACGGGCTGCTTTCTTGACCTGAATTTCTCGGCCAGTTGCAGGGTCGGTGCGGGTTTTGTAGGCTTTCCCGTAACGCGTGGCACTCAGGTCTAAGCGGTGGTAAGGTGCCATGCGCGTGGAATTGCGCGGGCCGTATTGAAACAATAAATTTTGATCTTGGACATACCAACTCGCTGGTAGTGTGAGCGTATTTCCGGTGGCGTAGATGAAACTTGCGCCGAAAGTCCAGGTGTCGTTGAGCTTGTAGGTTCCGACCAGCGTGAGGTCGTGGCGGCGATCGTATTTGGCAGGGTAAATATTGCCTTCGTTGATGTCGGGGAAGCGTCTTTCTGTTTTGGCCCAGGTGTAGCCGATCCAGCCAGTAAATGCGCCTTCTGTCTTTTTAAGAAAGAACTCAGCACCATAAGCCCAGCCGTCGCCGTAAACCAATAAGTTGTCGGTGTTGTCATTGACGTTGTCGCCTGGAAGGGCACCTTCTTTGAATTCGATCAGGTTTTTCATGCCCTTATAGTAGATTTCGACAGATGCTTCATAGCGGTCTTTGTCGAAATTTTTGAAATAACCAATGGAGGTCTGAAAACCTTGCTCGGGCTTGGCTTGATCGGTAGTCGGAAACCAGATGTCTGTCGGTAAAGAAACGGCACTGAGCGTCACTAAATGCACATATTGGTAATTGTAGGCATAGCCCGCTTTGATCGAACTGTTGTCGGGGAGCAAATAACGAAAAGACAAGCGCGGCTCAAGGCCCTGATAAAAGGCAATGACGTCGTTGCGGTCGTATTTCACGACGCTGTCTGGTGTGGAGATGCCGTCACCTTTGATGTAGCGATCAAAAGGACCGACGTGCGCAAAAGTACTGTAGCGCAAACCTGCATTGATGCGCAAGGCGTCATTGACATCGAATTCGTCCAAAGCATAAATGGCGGTTTCGTGGGAGTACAAGTGCTGAGCTGATCCGGTATTGAAGGTAACGGTATCATTTTGAGCCGACAAACTGGTGGGTGTGAAATCGTGGTACGTGTAGATGCCGCCCCATTTGATGCGGTGTTTTGGGTTGGGGAAATACGAGAAGTCTACCTTGGCGGTGTAGTCTCGGATACCTGAAGTGAGGGCCACCCGAAATTCGTCTTGCGAAGAGGCAAACTCAAAATTATAATCGGAATAGGATAGCGTGGTATTCAAAAACAACTTGCTGTTGAACAAGTGGTTCCAGCGCAAGGCTGCAATGCCGTTACCCCATGGCATCTCGACCTTGAAACCGCCTTTATTGTCTTTGAAGGAAAAAATATCTTTGCCATAATAAGCGCTTAGGTAAATGCGGTCTTTGTCGGTGAGTTTATAATTGAGCTTGGCATTGAGGTCGTAGAAGAAATAACCAGAGCCCGCAAATGGCGAGGTATCGGAGATAACGGCCTTGGCTAAGATATCGATATAAGTTCGGCGAGCAGAGACCACAAAAGAACCGCGGTCTTTTTTGAGTGGCCCTTCGACGGTTAAACGCGAGGAGATCACGCCGATACCTCCTTTAACTTTGAATTTCTTGAGGTTGCCTTCGTTCATATTGACCTCGAGCACAGAAGACAAGCGACCGCCATAGTTGGCTGGCATACCCCCTTTGATGAGGTTGACGCTATTGATGGCGTCGGAATTGAAAACCGAAAAGAAACCAAACAAATGCGCTGCGTTGTAGACCACGCCTTCGTCTAATAAGACTAAGTTTTGGTCGGGGCCGCCACCGCGCACATAAAACCCTTGACCACCTTCAGATACCGAAGACACGCCTGGTAATAACTGAAGGGTCTTGACGACGTCCACCTCACCCATAAATGCCGGTAAGGTTTTGACCTGATCCATCTTGAGTTCCATTTGGCCCAACTTGGCTGACGTAACGTTCTCCGAGCGCTTGCCCGTGACGCGCACATCTTTGGTTTCTTGAATAGCCATTTCAAGCTCGATGCTGATGGTTTGGTCTTTTTGGAGTTCGACGCTTTTCACTACTGTAGCAAAACCATCGCAGCGGTATCCAATTTGATAATTACCGAGTGGCATCGTAAGGCTGTAAAAACCGTAGTTATTGACGACAGCGCCGGTTTTGAGTTCTTTGACGAAAATGCGGGCAGTGCCGAGAGCTTCACCGCTTCTGGCATCGGTGAGGTAACCACTAATGGTGGCTTTTTTTTGACCCAACGCGAGAAAAGAGCAGCAAATAAAGAGAAGAGATAAAAATGTTTTCATAAAGGAGTTGTCTTGTGGACGTAAGCGTGGTGCAAAGGTAACAGGACTAAAACAAAAAAAGAGGGAAAAGGTTGGCTTTTGTCCGGGAATGTACGCGATGTTTGTAAATTTGAACAATGGATTCAACTTGTTTTTTTTGGCAGCATCACCAACATGGGCTCTTGCTGGGCATAGGGCAACAAGACTCCTTTCAAAATTCATTGCACTTCGAGGCGCTTGCTTTCCAATCCTTCCTTGACCGCAACAAGGGAAATTACATTTTTGGCTACCTGAGTTTCGATGTCAAAAATGCTTTTGAAAACCTCAACTCCAACAACCCAGACCAACTCGCATTTCCCTTGCTGCACTATTGGGTACCGCAAAGCATTTATCGCGTCAGCCCCACCCCTACACTTTTGTGGGGAAGCGACAGCGAACAAAATCAAAATGAAGCCACAGCGCTGTTGGCAACTTTTGAACAAAAAAATGGTGTGCTCGATACGCATTTTGAACCCCGCACTTCCAAAGCAGCGTATTTCGAACACTTTGAACAACTCAAAAGTGCCTTGCAGCGCGGCGATATTTACGAGGTCAATTATTGTCAAGAATTTGCTGCAGCTAATTGCGCGCTAGACAACCCAGTTGGTTTATTTGGTCGCTTGTATACCGAAACGAAAGCACCGCATGCGGCGTATATCCAAACACCTGAGCATTTGGTTTTGTGTGCTAGCCCAGAGCGTTTTTTACAAAAAACAGGTAACGTGCTGCGTTCGGAGCCCATCAAAGGAACCGCTCCGCGCTCCAAAGACCCCGAAATAGACCAACAGCTCGCCACTGACCTCCAAAACAACCCCAAAGAGCGCGCCGAGAACATCATGATCGTAGACCTTGTGCGCAACGATTTAGCTCAAGTAGCGAGCAAAAACAGCGTCGGCGTTGACGAGCTCTGCCAAATCTATAGTTTCGAGACTGTCCATCAAATGATTTCAAAAATCAGCTGTGCGCTCGAGCCCAGGGTTCAGTTCATCGACATCCTCAAAGCCTGCTTTCCGATGGGCAGCATGACCGGCGCGCCAAAAATTGCAGCGCTCGAACAAATTGAACAGCACGAAGACTTCAAAAGAGGCCTCTATTCAGGCAGCATTGGCCTCATTGAACCCAACGGAGATTTTGACCTGAATGTCGTGATCCGCAGCCTGCTCTACAACCGCAAAAACCAGTATTTATCTTGTGCGGTGGGCAGCGCACTTACCATTGGCGCCAACGCAGCCGATGAATACCAAGAATGCTTATTGAAAGCAGCAAAACTCATCCATGGCCTCCGCTAAGCAATCTTCTTTGACCGCTGTTCTCGATGAACTCCGCAGTTATTTCAAGACCAACAAGGCCAATTGTTATTTAGTGGCCACAAGTGGCGGAAAAGACTCCATGTTGCTCTGCGAACTACTGCGCAAACTCAAGCTACCTTTTGAAGTGCTGCATGTCAACTATGGCTTGCGAGGCACCGAAAGCGAGGCCGACCAAGCTTTTGTAGAAGCTTATTGTCTTCAATACAATTTGCCGTTGCATATCAAGCGCGTACAATTAGCCGCAGCGCTGCAACAAAATCCTCAAAACCTCCAGGCCGAGGCCCGGCGCATTCGCTATGCTTTTTTCAGCGAAATACAGCAACAGCAGCCCGGTAGCCTCCTTTGCACCGCACATCATGCCGAGGATCAAATTGAAACGTTTTGGCTGCAACTCGCACGAGGCGCCGGCATGAAAGGCTTAGCGGCCATGGCGTACAGTCAAAAAGGCTTGTTGAGGCCCCTACTATACCTTCGGCGCGAAACCCTGAATGAATTAGCTTTGGAACTTGGACTACAATGGCGCGAAGACAGCAGCAATGCCACCCTCAAATACCGCCGCAACCGCTGGCGACATGTATTGATTCCGTTCTTAAAAAATG
Organism: Crocinitomicaceae bacterium; assembly: GCA_044346245.1. Taxonomy (GTDB): domain Bacteria; phylum Bacteroidota; class Bacteroidia; order Flavobacteriales_D; family Crocinitomicaceae; genus UBA952. The sequence goes on along the minus strand of JBIIZO010000100.1, from coordinate 1,811 downwards.
AACTACCGCAGCTCGAGCAAAGCATTTTATTGATTCAAAAACAATTTGCGCTCGAAATGCAAGCCCAAGAAGCTTTGTTGAGCAAGACACTCGTTGGACTTCAAAAAAATAAAAGTATTTATTTAAGTGAATTAACTCAACTATCTTCTTATCAATTTATTGAGCTATTTAAATTATTTGGAATTCCCACCTACATCATCAGAAGACTCCCCGACTTATTTGTAGCAGAAAGCGGTAAATTCATTGCTTGGCAAACAGCAAAGGGCGCGGCAAAATCATATGTGGTCAGGCAGAAAGACCAACTCATTTTCTTAACGCCTGAAGCCTCAGATTGGACGTTTGCGCTCGAAGACCTCTCAACAGGGGCGTTAGAAGTGCCCAAAACTGACTTTCTGATCGATCGCCAACGCATCAAAGGAAAACTCTTTTTCAGACAAGTAGAGGCCGGCGACCGCATGGCCGTTCGGGGTATGAAAGGAAGCAAAAAAGTATTGCAGATTTTGAAAGAAGCTGGTATTCCGGCACCACTGCGCAAACTGCAACACGTGCTCTGCGATGAACAACAGATCATTGCGGTTCCAAATTTGCAACTGAGTGCAAACATGGAGGCCAGCGCGCATACAGCACATTTAGCCAGGCTTCACTTCTCAAAAAAGCCGTAATTTTGGACATGACTTCACTTCCGCAGGACTTCATTGCACGCATCGAGAACGACACTTTTGTGCCTACTGGTTTGCTGCAAGCCTTAGAAGAAAGCGCACCCACTTCAGTGCGCCTACATCCGCAGCGCAAGTCTAATTTCCTCACAACAGACCGCGTTGCCTGGAGCTCTTGTGGTATTTACCTTCAAGAAAGACCTTCATTTACGTATGATCCGCTTTTTCATGCGGGCGCTTATTATCCGCAAGAAGCTGGCTCGATGTACCTCGAAATAGCCTTGGAACAGCTTGAACTCCCTGAGAACCCTGTGGTGCTCGATTTAAGTGCTGCTCCTGGCGGAAAAAGCACACTCATTGCGAGCTTTTTAAATCACAAAGGTGTTTTAATTGCCAATGAAATCAACCGTTCAAGAGCCTATATTCTCAGTGAAAACCTCACCAAATGGGGTTACTCAAATGTTTTTGTTTGCAACCACAAACCAGGTGAACTTAGTTGTTTGCAAGGTCAAGTAGATGTGTTGGTGGTGGATGCACCTTGCTCGGGCGAAGGCATGTTCCGCAAAGACCATCAAGCCAGAGCGGAGTGGCATTTGGGCAATGCTGCCACTTGCGCAAGCCGTCAGACGGATATCTTGGATGAAGTTTGGCCGCTGCTCAAAGAAGGCGGCTATCTGATTTACTCGACCTGCACCTTCAATCCTGAAGAAAATGAAAACCAACTCCTTTATTTGCTCGACGAAGAAAGCGCAGTAAAGGTAAAACTACCGCACTTTGAAGGCCTACAAGCAGACCGACACGAAATAGGCCAGTATTTCTTTCCCAACCAGATCAAAAGTGAAGGCTTTTACATTGCCACTTTGCAAAAAACCTCGCGGACAAACACCAAGCACCGGCCAGCCAAAAATAATGTGCTGAACAACGTCATACCGAAAGAACTTTCTGCCTTCCTTTTACAAAACCAAGAGCTGTGCTATTGGCAAGAAGCCGATCAAGTTTACGCCACCACGCCTTTTTCGCGCTCCATATATGGACAGATCAAAGACCTTAAGTTTTTGAAAAAAGGAACACACGTAGCCACCGCACATAAAAAATCCTGGGCGCCGGGTTACGACCTTACGTATAGCCTCTTACCCATTTGGAATTTGCCCATCA
>JBIIZO010000099.1:0-8335 GCA_044346245.1 Crocinitomicaceae bacterium | reverse complement strand
CATAGAAAGAATTCCTGGGCCTACATGCTTGAGCGTTGGGTCAATTTCGTCATAAAATTTGTAACCTGGATCACCGGCACCTGTGCCTTGAGGGTCTCCACCTTGGATCATGAAATCAGCGATTACTCGATGAAATATCAAACCATCAAAAAATGGTGTGCTAAAGGATTTGTCACCAACTTTGAACTTACCTTCAGCAAGCCCTACGAAATTCCCGACGGTCATCGGTGTTTTTTGGTATTCTAATTGGCAAACAATGATGCCTTTATTGGTGGTAAAGCGCGCATAAATACCATCTTCGATTTCTGTGGCGTTTTGTGCATGAAGTATGCCAGCAAATGGCAAAAAGAGGAGTGTAAAGAGTAATTTTTTCATGGTGTTATTTTTCGATATCTAGTAATTCAACTTCAAAGATCAGAACGGAATATGGTGGGATCAATTCTGTGGGTGATCCGGAGCCATAAGCCAATTCTTGAGGGATGTAAAAACGGTATTTAGAACCAACGCTCATGAGCTGTACACCTTCGGTCCAGCCTGGAATGACTGCACTAAGCGGAAAAGAAATGGGTTCATTGCGCTCGACAGAGCTGTCAAAAACTTCGCCATTAATGGTGGTGCCTGTGTAATGTACTTTCACAGTAGAACTCGCCGTTGGTTTACTGCCTCTGCCCTTTTTGAGCACTTCGTATTGTAAACCACTTGCCGTAACTTGAATTTCTTTTTTCTTAGCATTCTCTAAAAGAAACTGCTCGCCTTTTTCGCGGTTGACTCGACCACCTTCTTTTTCGGCAGCGAGTGCTTCTTGATTGACGGCCTCTTCTGCTTGCTGCACCGCTTGCATCTTTTCTTGAAAATAAGACATTACGCACTGATTGGCTGGATCTTGAAGCAAACTAGGTCGCTGCAACATGGCATCGCTAATACCTTGCAACAACAGCGCTACATTGGCCTCCGGAAAATCTTTGAGGACGCTTTGTGCGATATTTTGTCCTGCTAGATAGCTGACAGAATCAATTCTGGATTTGACTTGCGGCTCCTGGGCGTTTGCTTGAAAAGCCAACGCAATGGCCATAATTGGGATAAGTGTTTTTTTCATATTCAATTAAATTTCATTTCGGGTATCTGAGCCCCAAAACATTTTGTTTCGGATGGTATCTAAAAAGTTGTTGTCCTCGAACTTCACTACGTTGATCATGAATTCTGCTTTGGTGATGGTCACCTTCTCCCCTTGTTTGATGTGCTGGGAATGACCATCTAATGATAGTAAATAAGAGCGGTCACGTCCTTCTACTTGCAGTGATATAGGCATATGGTCTGGTACAACAACCGGTCGCACATTGAGGTTGTGTGGAGCAATTGGTGTCAGGATATGCACTTGACAACCTGGTGTAATGATGGGACCACCGCAACTGAGGCTGTAGGCTGTAGAACCTGTTGGCGTGGCGACGATCAGTCCATCGGCCCAATAAGTATTGAGGAATTTATCGCCGAGATACGCATGCACTTTGATCATAGACGAGGTGTCTTTTTTCTGAAGTGTGAGCTCATTGAGGGCAAAGTTTTCGTCGGAAAAGAGGTCGTTTTCGGTATGAACCCTAAGCAAAGACCTTTTCTGAAACTCGTACTGACCTCCCGCAAAGCGCTCAAGTGTTTGAGCGATCTGGTCTTTGGATAGATTGGATAAAAAACCCAAACGGCCCGTATTGATCCCGAGAATAGGCACGCCGGAATCTCGAATAAAAGAAACTGCCTTCAAAAACGTGCCGTCGCCGCCAATGCTGATCATGAGGTCAAAGCCCGTTTGGAGATCGAGGTGGTTTTCGAAAGTTTTATAGTTTGTTTCGGTATGGTATTTTGTGTGCAGTTGTTGTGCGAGTTCTTTTTCGAGCACCGGCACCCAGCCCAAGCGCTCAATACCCTTTAGTAGATCTTCAAAGACACTTTGGTCTTGCTTAAATATTTTTTTAGCGTATAGGGCGATTTGTTTCATTACATGCTCAAATAATGCATGAGTTCTTGGTAGCGATCTTGGAGCTCATTTGATTGTTGACTGTCTTCATAGCTGACCAAAATATGGTAATCATAGCGCTCAAAGGTACGGATAATTGCACTTAAATTTTGTTGATTGATGCGCAAATTGACCTGAATTTTGGTGCTGTCTGGAAGGTAACTCACAAATAAATTCAGGATTTTGGCCTGATTGCTCTCCACAATTTGAGCTATCTGAGCGAGGGTGTAGTCGTTAGCATTCATTTCGAGGACCAAAACAGAACCCGATTCGTTGAGCCCGCTGGTGTCGGCAAGCAATTGGAGCAATTCTTGTGCGCTGATCACCCCTAGGTAATTTTCTTGACGGTCAAGAACGGGTAAAACCGTTAATTTGAACAGCGCAAAATGCTGCAATAAATCAAATAAATGTGCGTCTGCAAACGCAAAAGGACGCGGGAGGTGCTGAAAGAGCTCATCTAGGCTTTCTTCGAGACTGATTTGATCGAGCAATTCGGATTCCGAAACAAGCCCGACAAAATTTCCGTTTTTCAGAACGGGCAGGTGATTGACCTGAAATTCGTCCATCCATAACAGCGCTTTTTCACCGCTATCGGTATGCAATAAAGGTGGTATTTGTTCAGAAAGAATATGGGAAGCTCTCATAGCGGGCGCAAAATACTAAATTACTTGAATGTTTTGTACTTTTGTAACTCAATTATTGTGCCATGACCAGACTCAGCGTGAATATCAATAAAATCGCAACACTGCGCAATGCACGCGGCGGCCAAACCCCAAATGTGCTGCAGTTTGCGCTCGATGCCGAAAGATTCGGCGCGCAGGGCATCACGGTGCATCCTAGGCCAGATGAGCGGCACATTACCACCCGAGACTGCTACGACCTCCACGAACGCGTTCAGACTGAATTCAACATAGAAGGCTACCCAGATGTGCGCTACCTGCAACTTATCAAAGACCTGCGTCCGGCGCAAGCCACTTTGGTGCCAGACCCACCGGGTGTACTCACCTCTAATGCCGGCTGGAATTGCACCGAACAAGCTAGCTTTCTAGCACCCATTATTGCTCAAATCCAAGCTCTTGGTGTACGTGTTTCGCTTTTTATGGAAACAGATCTGGCACAAATTGACAAAGCCAAGGCGCTTGGTGCGGACCGCATCGAATTCTATACTGGGCCGTATGCAGAAAATTATACTTTGGGACCTCAGGCAGCAGTAGAACCCTACCGTCTTGCAGCACTTCACGCACATGCGCAAGGCTTAGGCATCAATGCTGGTCACGACCTCAGTTTGGAAAATTTAGCTTTCTTGAAGGCTTCGCTTGTGGCGTTAGACGAGGTTTCAATTGGCCACGCACTAATTAGCGATGCACTTTATTTGGGCATTGAAAATACCATTCAACGCTATCTTTACGAATTGCGCGAAGGCGCCTGATGCAACACCCGCTGCGGATAAGGAATTTCTATGGAATAAGTTCTAAACAAGCGATCGATTTCAAGCCTTATTTCCGATTTATAATTGTTGATATCCCAACTTTGGTCTGCCCAAAAAACTAGCTCTAATTCAAGGCCTGAATCGCCAAAATCGTAAAGCCGAACAAATACCGGATTGCTCTTTTTGACTTTAGGGTGTGCGAGTGCTGCTTGTGTAAGTAAGCGTTCAATCAGCTGAATATCTGAGCCATAGGCAACAGTGAGCGTAATAGTGAAGCGCGTGAGTTCGGAACCATGGCTCCAGTTTTCAATACGATCTTGGGTAAGATGTGTATTTGGAATGATCAATACATTACCCTCTCGGGTCTGAATTTGGGTGGTGCGTACATTGATTTTGACGATTTTAGCAACTATCGACTCATTGTTCACCCCGTTCATTTTGGACTTACCTGAAATTTCGACGATGTCACCAACGCGCAAATTTCCTTCGAAAAGCAATACTACTCCTGCGATCATGTCCTTGAAAACATCTTGCAAGCCCAAGCCTAAACCCACCAAAAGCCCCACAGAACTGGTGAGTAAGATCATGAGGTCTATGCCGAGAAGCTTGAAGCTAAACAAGATGGAGGCTACATAGATAAAATACTTTGCCAATTGGTTATAGACGAACTCAGTACCGGCGTCGTAGTGTGGGCTCCCTTTGAAGCGCCTCGCAAAATAGAGCTTGGTTAAATTTACAGCGATTTTGGCACCAAAAAAGACTGAGATGACTATCAGGATGTCTGCAAAATCAATTTTAAAACTCTCGAAAGAAAGCAATTTAAACTGCAAGAAATCTTTGAAGGTAACATGTCCATTGTTGTAGCGCAGACTGAGTACTGCAATGTAAATAGCCAATAAATAAACACTCTGGCTCACCAAACGCAAACGCGCCATTTGCTTGACTTCTAGTTGAATATTGGCGCTCTTGACATAGCCTTTTAAGGCTTTGTGGACCAAACGACGCAATACGGCAGCCGCCAAAAAGATGAGTAGCAAAAAAATAAGATTCCAAAAACAAATCTTGTAAGGTCCGATGTAAAAAAGGGTTTCTGCAAACATATCAACGGATAAGCGTGATGCCAATTTGCTCGGAAAGGAGCATCTTGACTTTTTCAAGGCTGACTAATTCGCCGAGTGCCAAAAGTAGGTCGTCGTCTTGGAGGTTTTTATCGCTGAGCTCTTGGCGGATATTTTTAATCTTTTGCTCCACAAAAGCCAACTTAAAACGGTAAATCACTTGCACTACTGTTTGGTAGAGATCGTCGGATTCAGATTTTGTTTGGATTTTATAGCGGGCTACCCAGTTGTGGCTCAGCTCTTGCTCTTGGGCTTCGATGTCGGCTACAAATTGAACGATGGCTTGTTTTTCGTGGCGCAAAAAGTAGGTGGCCTCGTAGAGCGTATTTTCTGCAAGCACGCCATCTTCAAAGATGCGGTAAATTTCTTCGTAGAGCGCATTTTCAAAATGAAGTTCATCTTTTTGGAGTTCGTGAACGATGAGCTCGATGACGCTCGTTTGGGTCTCGGGCTGCCCTGGCTCTTGCCAAATGAGGGCACGGGTTCCGTATTTGATCAGGACTCGGATGAGCTCTGCCTCAAAAAGCGTGAGGTCTTCTTCATGGACAGCGCTCGCCTGCAAAGATTGCGGCGCGGGTGTTTTGGGCAGTTGAATGGCCTCTAGCGCAGGATCTTGGTAAGATTTAGCCATGGCCGTTTTGCGCAACTGAAGCAATTCGGATTGTACAATAGACTCGGCGATATCGAACTGTTGCGCCAACTGCTGCACATAAACCGAGCGCGTAATTTGATCGGGAATCAGTGAAACAGAATGAACGATATCTTTGATGAGGCCCGCACGCAAAATGGGGTCATTTCCGCCGTCGGCTAATAAAATACCTGCCTTGAAGGAGATGAAATCTTGTTTGTGAGCTGCAATATAGGCGCTCAATTCGGCAGAGGAGCGCGATTTTGAAAAGGAGTCTGGGTCTTCGCCGTCTGGGAAGAGGACTACCTTGACGTTGAGGCCTTCTTCCAAAATGAGGTCTATGCCGCGGAAACTCGCTTTGATACCTGCTGCATCGCCATCGTAGAGAATAGTGAGGTTTTTGGTATAACGGCTCACCAACTTGACTTGTTCTTTGGTGAGAGAGGTTCCGGACGAAGACACCACATTTTGGATGCCCGCTTGGTGCATACTGATGACGTCAGTATAGCCCTCGCAGAGCAAACATTCGTTGTATTTGACGATGTCGCCTTTGGCAAAATAAAGACCGTAAAGGATCTCGCTTTTGTTGTAAATGATGCTCTCGGGCGAATTGAAATACTTGGCGATTTTTTTATCGGCAAGCAAGGTGCGGCCACCAAAACCAAGTACGCGCCCCGACACACTATGAATGGGGAACATCACGCGACCCTTGAAAAAATCGAAGGTGCGCTCGTCTTTTGATTTGGTGAGGCCGATGGCTTCTAAGTATGCTTTGTTATAACCTTTTTCGAGTGCTAAATCGGTGAAGGCAGCGCCTGTATTGAGGCAATAGCCCAGTTGGAATTTTTCGATGGTGGCCCGACTGAAACCGCGCTCCTCAAAATAAGAAAGCCCAATGGCTTTGCCCTCTTGAGTATTGAGTAGCATGTCGGAAAAGGTGTTTTTGGCAAACTCATTGATGATCAAAAAACTCTCGCGCTCGTTGAGGGCGGCAAGTTCTTCTGCAGTAGCTTCGCGCTCTTCTGGAACTTCGATGTTGTAGCGCTTGGCCAACCAACGCAGGGCTTCTGGGTAGCTGAAATGCTCTTTTTCCATCAAGAAACTGGCCGCATTACCACCCTTTCCTGTTGAGAAACACTTGAAAATTTGCTTGACCGGCGAGACCACAAACGAAGGTGTTTTCTCGTCTGTAAAGGGGCTCAAGCCTTTGAGATTAGAACCCGCGCGCTTGAGCTGCACAAATTCTCCGATCACTTCTTCGATGCGAGCGGTTTGTAGAATTTGATCGACGATATGCGGCGGAATTTTACTCATTTAGGCCCTTAAGGATTGAAATTATTGACCGTTTTGTTGCCTTTTTCGTCATAGGTGACCCACTCGCCTACCATTTGATCGTCTTTGTATTGGCCATAATAGTGGATCTTTCCGTTCGGATATTTAACGACAGAATGCCCATTCTTTTTGCCCGCAACATAAAACGTGAAGGACTGCAAGTTGCCTTTTTCACTGTAATAATTCCATTTGCCTTCACGCGCACCTTTTTTAGTGAGCTCGCCCTCATACTTGAGTTGTTTTTTGCCGGGGTACCACTCTTTGTAGTGGCCGTCTTTGATTTCGACAAGTTTTTCTTTGACAGTTTGCTTCGTTTGCTTGTCTTTGCCCTCGTTTTGGCAAGAAACACCAAGTAAAAGCAGCGTAAGGATGAAAATAAAATTAATGTGTTTCATGGTATTATTTTTCGCGGTTCATGGTGTAAGCCACCAAACCTATTAACGAAGCTTTTGCAGGGCTGTCGGGGTAGCTTGCTAAAATTTCTAAAGCCTCAGCTGCCAACTCCTCCATGCGTTTTTGCGCATATTGCACACCGCCAGACTCCCAAACCAATTGGATGGCACGCTGCACACGGTTGCTGACGTCGTATTCGTTTTTGATGATGTAGCGCAATTCTTTTTGAATGGCTTGCGGTGCGTTTTGCAGCGCGTAAATGAGGGGAAGCGTGAGTTTTTGCTCGCGGATATCTATACCCGTTGGCTTGCCGATGTGCTCGCCCGTACCGTAATCAAAGATGTCGTCTTTGATTTGAAAAGCCAAACCGATGAGCTCGCCAAACTGACGAAGCTTGCTGCGCTCTTCCTGAGCGCCTACACTCAGTGCTCCGGCCTCACAGCAGGTGGCAATGAGCGAAGCTGTTTTTTTGCGGATGACTTCGTAGTAAATTTCTTCGGTGATGTCGAGGTGGCGCGCTTTTTCAATTTGAAGCAACTCGCCTTCCGACATTTCTTGAACGGCTCTAGCGACGATTTCGAGGAGGTCCATGTTGCGCTTTTCAATGGAAAGCAACAAGATGCGAGAAAGCATGTAGTCGCCGACAAGGACAGCAATTTTGTTTTTCCAAAGGGCGTTCACGGAGAAAAATCCGCGGCGCTCTGCGGCGTCGTCTACGACATCGTCGTGAACAAGCGTGGCTGTGTGAAGGAGCTCTACAAGGGTTGTGGCGTCAAAGGTTGTGGGGTTGATTTCGCCGAGCATTTTGGCGCTCAGAAAAACAAACATAGGACGCAATTGCTTGCCTTTGCGCTTGACTATATAGCTCGTTACTTTATCGAGTAAAGCGACATCGGCATGCATGGCATTTTGAAAATGGATTTCAAAATCCACTAATTCTTGTTGAATTGGTGCGGTGATGTCGTCTAGGCGCTGCATCTAACAAATATACGAAAAGCCATGGCCTAATCGCAAAGCAGAGCTGCGAAACTTAGCGCGAAAGGTGCATATTTCTTTCGGAGTAAATTTTGGTAAAGAACGGATCCTTCAAATCTTTGATGAAACGAATGGCCTCACCGGTTGATTTCATTTCTGGGCCCAACTCTTTTTTGACATCTGGGAATTTCTCGTAGGAGAATACCGGAATTTTGATGGCATAGCCTTTTTTGCGGGGCTGGAAATTGAAGTCGGTGACTTTGTTGTGCCCGAGCATCACTTTGGTAGCGTAGTTGACATAAGGCTCGTCGTAGGCCTTCGCAATGAATGGAACGGTACGAGATGCACGCGGATTGGCTTCAATGACGTAAACTTTGTCGTCTTTGATGGCAAATTGGATATTAAGTAAGCCTACAGTTTTGAGTTCTACGGCAATTTTTTTGGTGATGTCT
>JBIIZO010000098.1:0-8405 GCA_044346245.1 Crocinitomicaceae bacterium | reverse complement strand
CTCTGCACAAATGCCAATGGCCCTGAGCGCCGATGGCCTCACCCTCCAAGATACCTTTGCACTCAACCTCAAACAAGACCTCAATAAATCACATGTAACGGGCGCTACGGTTGTGCTCAACGCCACCAATGCTTTTCCGCTGGCCTGTGATTTGGTTCTATACTTTATGAAGGACGGACAAATTTTGCACACGGTTGTTGCCGACGCGCAATTGGCTTCTGCGGTAATGGGGCAGATAGACCCAGCTGACGGTTTACTCAAAAAGAAAAGCAAAATTCAGATCGTTTTACCGCCCGCTTTAGTGGCAGACCTACAAGACCTCAATGAAGTAGCGGTAGCGGCTACCTTTGCTACCACAGATCCAAACACCGGTTTGGCTGTACAACAACACATTCAAGCAAATGCCTTTCTCGCACTGCAGTTGCAACTTCAACTCCAAACTCAAATCAGACCCTAATGCGCAATTTACTGTTTTTGTTGGTGGTCGGGCTGCAGACTGTTTATGCGCAGCAAACCTTATTGCTAGACACCTACGGCGCTTATAACAGCACTGGCGTGCGCAGACAGGTATCCGACGCCTTCTTTTATGGTGGGCTCATCGACTCAAGTCAAATCAATCGCTCCTTGGCCAATTTGAACCAGCGCAATACCTTTGGTCTGCAAATGGGCTTGAATGCACAGTGGCAAACGCCTTGGTTGGTTTCAAAAGACAGCAAAAAATGGGGCTCGAGTTATAGATGGATCTTGGGTGCGGGCATTCATCAGTATGCTGGGCTTCAATTTTCTAAAGATCTTTTTGGTTTGGTTTTCAGGGGTGGTTTGCCCTATGCAGGTGATACCTTAGATTTGAGCAACCTGCGCGCAGAAGCTACCATTTTCTCCAAAATTGGTTTTGGTATTTACAATCCTGAGACCAAATCATCTTTTTTGCTGCATCTGGTTTCTGTTCAACAACACCTCGGTGCAAGTATTCAAAAAGGAACTTGGTTGCAAGACCCGAGCACGGCGCAAATTGATCTTACCCTAAACGGTCAAGCAGCTCTTTTGGCCAGCGCAGCAAATACTTATGGTATCGCACTAGACATCGACTACCGCTTTGGCGCCAGCGATTCTGCTGATAACCAGCAGCAATTTCAGTTGCTTATCCAAAATTTTGGTGTGGCGCGCAGTGCGCAGACAACTACCTATCAACTAGATGGCGCTTTGGCCTATGCGGGCTATTCGCTTGCCGAATGGCAGCAAACAAGTTTGGAAGAACTCACCAGTAGCTTCTTAGATTCTTTAGGATATCAAAAATCAGTAGGGCCAAGCTGGATGCTTTTGCCCGCTCAAATCCGTTTGTCCAAAACCTTAGACTGGGACAGCCCTCAGCGTTTAGAAGCATATTACGGCGCGCAGTTTGTGCTGCGTCAAACCTATACACCGCTCATTTATGCGGGTGCGCAATTCAAAGTCAAAAAAGCTTGGCATACCGGCCTAGGTATGGCCTATGGTGGTTTTGGTGGTTTGCGCCTGCAGGCTTATTCTGCTTTTCGATTCAAGCGCAGCGAATTGCTCTTGCGTTCAGACAACATTGCCTTGCAAAATGGCGCCTCACTTTATCTTCAGTTCCGATGCGATTTCTAACTGTTTTGACCTTTTTGTGTGTTGCACAATTGCTCAGTGCACAAGCGCGTTTTTATAAATTGTATTCCGGAACCGGATTCGACAAAGGTGAAGATGTCTTGACCTTGCCGGATTCCACATTTGTAGTGGCGGGCAGCAGCGGCAGTTGGGAAGACAACGCGCAGGGTTTTCTCATGAAACTCGATCAGCAGGGCAACTACGTATGGAGCCAGGCTTATGGTGCACAAGAAAGCGAAGAAATCAAGCGTGTTTTTCACCGTCCTGGAATGGGTTACTACCTTGCGGGTATGTCTAATTCCTGGTCTGCCGGCGCCTATGAGCCCATGCTGATTTACACCGATTTGAATGGCAACCAACAATGGATCAAAACCTACCCAAGTGCTGGTTGGGGCCGCATTCACGATGGCGTCATGACCGCCGACACTGGTTTTGTGTTGGTTGGCGAGCGGCAAGCTATTTCTGGTGCTGAGGCAGATTTTTTCGCCATGCGCCTCGATAAAAATGGCGATACGCTTTGGACGAAATCATGGGGTAGTAATGGTATTGATCGCTTGAATACGATTCTCAAAGATGGCTTAGATACTTTTGTTGTAGCTGGCTTGACCTATATCCCTGACTCGAGTTGCCAGAAAGGTTATATCATCAAGTTGAGTGGCGCAGGGCAAATCGTTTGGGAAGATACTTTAGGGCAGTTGAGTGGAAATTTTGAGGTGCTTGACATCACCCAAACGCCATACGGATACATGTGTGCAGGAGCGCAGCAAATTTCGACTACCAATCACAATTATTATACTGCCATGGTGGCTGCTTCTGGGCAAATTTTAAGTCAGTTTGTCTTTGACGACGCCGTTGTCTTTTCCAATGACCGCGTTCAACAAATTGCCTACTTGCCACAACAAGACGTTTGTGCGGTCGGCATTCAGGTTCAAAATTCGGGGACTTATGCCCAACCCTTTGACATCAATTTTGCTTATGCCGATGCTTTGTTTGGTTATTTCTTGACGGGCTGGGCTACCACACTCGTGCTCAATGAAGGTTACGACCATTGTGGGAATATCCGTCCTACTTATGATGGTGGTTTGGTTGCCGTCGGTTACAATTCAATTATCGGCGATGGTCAAAATGAACTCAATGGCGGTAGCAATGTATATGTGCTCAAGCTAGACCAAGCTGGCGGTGGTTTTATTCAAACGGACACCGTATTTACCACCAATCAGCTAGTCGGCCTTAGCCCGCTGTTTGAAGGTAGCCGGGTACTGATGTTTCCAAATCCAGTTACGGACGTTTTGCACTTCAATTGGGAAGGTTCAGAAGCCAAGTTGATTGAAATCCATGATGTCGTGGGGAATTTATTACAGCGCGAAACCATCACGCCAGCGCAAACAATTGACCTAGGTAGTTGGCCTCAAGGCGTCTACTATGTCAGCATCAATGGGAGGTCTTATCCGTTAGTCAAGCACTAAGCTTTTCTTCTTGCTTTTTCTTTGATGATCAAGTTGAGCTCTCGGCTGGTTTGCCCGGCAACAGAAGTGTTCTCGTCTGCACGGCGCAGCAAATAAGGCAAAACCTCTTGAACAGGGCCAAAAGGTACATATTTGGCCACCTGGTAACCCGCATCAGAAAGATTGTAAGAAATGTGGTCAGACATCCCCAACAATTGCGCAAAGTAAAATTGCTTGCTGTCGGCTGGTATTTGCGCTTCTTGAAGCAAGGATGCTAAATACATGGAGCTGCTTTCGTTGTGTGTGCCTGCACAAATAGAAAAGACAGCTTTGTTGGACACCAAAAAGTCGAGTGCTGCATTATAATCTTTATCTGTGCTGGGTTTGTCGGGCTGAATAGGCGAGGGGTAGCCCAGCGCTTGTGCCCTGGCGCGTTCTTTTTCCATGTAGGCGCCGCGCACCAATTTGACGCCGTATTTCACGCCTGCTTGAAGTGCTCTTTGGTACTCGGAATGCAAAAATGCGAGGCGGTCGTGGCGATACATTTGAACGGTGTTGTAGACAATGCAGTCGGTCTGATTGTATTTGCAGATCATGTCGAAAGTCCATTGGTCGATGGCCGTTTGGATCCAAGTTTCTTCGGCATCGATGAACAAACGCGTTTGGTGCTTAGCTGCCGCTGCACAAATGCGGTCAATGCGGTCAATGATGCCTTGGATCTGCTCGTTTTCTTGTAAGGTAAGGTCGCGAAAGGAAAGCCCTTTTCTACGCGCACGGATTTGTTCAGATACCAATTCGAGCAAGTGATGCTGAGCAATACCTGTGATTTTAAATACCGCAAAAGGGATGCGCTTATCTGTAGCCGATTTTTCGATGGTTTGAATGATGATTTGCGTGGTTTGCTCGAAATCTTCTTCTTTGGTTTTGCCTTCTACGGAATAATCGAGAATGGTGCCGATGCCAAAAGCATGTAGACTTGCAATGGCAGGGTCGCACTCATTGATCGTTTCTCCGCCGCAAAACTGCTTGAAGATCGTTTTTTTGATCAGGCCTTTGATGGGCAAGTGCAGTTGTAGCGCGAGCGGCGTCAGGGTCTTGCCCAGTTTCACGATGCTGGGTGCGCCAATGATCTTGAAAAGCAAGTAGGCGCGTTGGAGGTCCTGCTTGTTTTTGGAGCGAAAGGCAATTTCGGTGTTGTCGAAAGAAATCATGCACCAAAATTAAGGTCTTTTCGTAAATTTGAACCATGCATACGGCTTCTTTTTCTGAACAGCTTAGTCCGCTCGAATGGGGGCCTCTTTCAAACGCACGTTTTATCGACTTGCTTGCGCGATTTTCCAATTCAAAAATTGCTATTCTCGTCGACGAAAACACCCACGACCACTGCTTGGAGTACCTGATTACCGGCTTCGAAGCCTTGGCCAATGCCGAGGTGATCATGCTGCCAGCTGGCGAAGAAAATAAAGTGCTTGAAGTGTGTTTTCAAGTTTGGGAAACGCTAACAGAAGCTGGTTTTAGTCGCCACGACCTGCTGCTCAATTTGGGAGGTGGTGTTGTCACTGATTTAGGTGGTTTTGTAGCTTCTGTATACAAAAGAGGAATTTCGTTTGTGCATATTCCCACCAGTTTACTTGGCATGGTAGATGCTGCAGTTGGCGGCAAAACAGGAATTGACCTAGCGGGTTACAAAAATCAGTTGGGAACCTTTCAAGAACCGCTAGCTACTTTCGTAGATACTGGCTTCTTACAGACACTTCCCGACACCGAATGGCACAATGGCTTCGCCGAACTGCTCAAACACGCTTTAATAGCCGATGCAGCACTTTGGGAAGCGTTGTCTGGTATCCAAGATATCCGTCATGAACTCACTGCCGAGCAAATTCAAAGAGGCGTGGTTATCAAGCGTGAAATTGTGGCACAAGACCCTACGGAGCGCGGTTTGCGCAAGATCCTGAATTTTGGCCACACCATTGGCCATGCACTAGAATCCTATTATTTAAACACAGCAACTCCACTCGCACACGGCCATGCGGTAGCTATTGGCATGCTCCTAGAAGCACGACTTTCAGTCGAACAAGCTACTTTAAACAAAACGGAATTTCAATCTATTGAAAAATACATCAAGCAAACATATCAACTTCAAATCCCCAACAATGCCGAAGGTCTTTGGGCACTCATGCTGCAAGACAAAAAGAATATGAACGGTGAGGTTCGAATTTGTTTACTACCTGAGATAGGTAATTGTATTTTTGATCAAAAGTTGACTTTTGAGGATTTTAAAGATGCTTTAGCGGATTATATCTCTTAGAATAAGTGCTGAATATTTCCGGTAAATAGTTTGACGGCGATGGCCATAAAAAAAGGCCTCCGAAGAGGCCCTTTCCTTACAAGCTAGTTGGAAGCACCAACTTGCAATGTCTTACTTGACGATGGTCATTTCGTCAACGATGTGTTTTGCGCCAGCGTATTTATCGATGATAAACAACACGTAGCGGATATCCACATTAATGGTTTTTTGCAATTTTTGATCGAAGATCACGTCGCCAGCCATGGCTTCAATGTTGCCATCGAAAGCCAAACCTATCAATTCTCCTTTTCCGTTCAAGACTGGTGAACCTGAGTTTCCACCGGTGATGTCGTTGTTGGTAAGGAAGTTGACTGGCATGTAGCCTGCTTTGTCGGCGTAAGGGCCAAAGTCTTTTTTGGCATTGAGTTCGATGAGGCGCTGTGGCAAATCAAATTCTTCGTCGTTGGGCTTGTATTTGTTGATGGTCCCTTGAAGCGTAGTGTAGTTGTTGATTTTGGCGTCGTTGCGTTTGTCTGCAGGAAGCGCACTTACTTTACCATAAGTGAGGCGAAGGGTGCTGTTGGCATCTGGATAGAGAATGGTGCTGAGACCAGATTCTCTGAGGCCAGCAACGAGTAGGCGGTAAGCGCGGTTGTAGTCGTCTGTGAGTTTGATGAGTTCGTCAGAACGCTTCATGAGGTGTGCGAGCATATCTGCAGACAACTTGTACAACGGATCGTTGCTCAATTGGCCTTCGCTTGGCGCTTCTAAGAATGCAAGCATGCCGTTTTTAGAGGCGAGAATAGACATCGCAAACATGGCGCGTACTTCGTTTTGAGTAGAGCCATCAGCGTACATGCTCGCTACTCCGTTAGCGAGTTCGTAATTGGCTTTGGTAGCGTAGAGGTCTAGGCCGTTGATCAGGACATCCATTTCGGCTGGCCCGTAAGTCGTTTCAAAAAACTCATTGATGGCAGCTGTGAGGTCTGCTTTCATGCTGTTTCTTTTGGTTGCGTCTGCCTTGGTGTAAGCCATGAGTTGTGCTCCTAAGCCGCGTGTGATGCCTGCGTATTCTGAATTGCGAACGAGAATAGAGAGGTAGTTGTCGTGTCTTGATTTGTCGTTGGTAGCGCTGTAGAAATTGTTGAGCGTGCTCACAACTGTTCCGTATTTCGCTTTGTTTTCAGGTTTGTTGGCCCAAGCATCGAATTTAGCTTCGTTTTTGGCTTTGGCAGCAGCTGTTTGGAATTTGGTCAACGCATCGATCATGCCCTGACGGTTTTTCCAGTAGTTGGCCGTGCGCGCATATTTAGAGGCGTAGTTGAGGCGCACATCAGCGTCTTTATCCATGTAGGTTTTCATGGCGTCCATAGCTGTTTTGGAAGCTTCTACCCAAGCAGGGTACGCGTATTTGACGTTTTGGTCAATACCACCTGCAGGCAACCAGCGGTTGGTACGGCCAGGGTAGCCCATGATCATGGCGAAGTCACCTTCTTTGACACCGTTGAGGTTGATTGGAAGGTGGTGTTTTGGGTGTAAAGGAACGTTTGTGGTGCTGAAATCGGCAGGGTTCCCGCTTGCATCGGCGTAAACGCGGAACATAGAGAAGTCTCCGGTGTGGCGTGGCCACTCCCAGTTGTCTGTGTCTCCACCAAACTTACCAATGCTGTTCGGCGGCGTACCTACCAAACGAACATCTTTGTAGTCTTGGTAAACAAAAAAGTAAAATTCATTGCCTTGGAAAAAAGAGCGTACAGAAACGACATATTTGCCGCCTTCGCTGTTTTCTTTTTCAATGAGGGCGATCTCCTCTCGGATGATTTTTTCGCGCTCGGCTTCGGTCATGTTGTCAGAAACTTTAGACATGATGCGTTTGGTGCAGTCGTCCATGCGCACAAAAAAGCGCACATATAGGGATTTTGGCTTGAGTTCTTGACTGCGGTCTGCGGCCCAGAAACCGTCGGTAAGGTAGTCGTGCTCAGGAGTAGAGAGTTCGGCAATAGCGTCGTAACCACAGTGGTGGTTGGTCAAAAGCAAACCGTCTTTAGAGATGAGTTCAGCTGTGCAGCCGCCGTTGAACTGAACAACTGCGTCTTTCAAAGAAGAGTTGTTGATGCTATAGATCTCTTCTGCAGTGAGCTGAAGACCCATTTTTTGCATGTCACGGTGGTTGAGGCGATCGATAAACATCAAAAACCACATGCCTTCATCGGCACGTACAAAGATCCCTACAAACAAGAAGAATGCGAGCGTAAAACGTTTAAATTGTGTCATGATTTATTTTTTGTTTGGCGAAGATACGTAAAGTTTTTTTTTCATTCGGCTTAGGCTTTCAGGTAAAATACCGAGATAAGATGCAATCTGATGCTGTGCTACAATTTGCTCAATGCCGGGGTGTCGTTGCAGAAGTTCTTGATAGCGCTCCTCAGCATGGGCAGAAACTGTCATCAGGAAGCGTTTTTGCAAGACCGCGAGCGTGCGCTGGGCCATTACTCTAAACAAGCGTTCGAGTGCAGGTATTTGCTCAAATAAATATTCGAGGTCTTCTTTTGAGATTTCAAGGAGATAGCTTTCTTCTAGTGCTTGAACATTTAGGGTAGCGGCGTCGTCAAAATGAAAAGCCGATAAATCCCCAACCCACCAATCGGCGAAGGCAAAGTACAAGACGTGCTCATTTCCTTTGGCGTCTGTATAATAAACGCGCAGTGTTCCATCTACCACAAAGCCCTGATTGAAATTGGTCGAGCCTTCTTTGAGGAAGAAATCCTTTTTGGACACCTTTCTGAGGTGGTAATACTTTTTCATCAGTTCCCAATCAGCGGGCTTTATTGCGACGCGCTGGCTGGTGTAGTTGTACAGTTTCTGATAAGCTTCTTGTGCGTCCATTGGTCTTATTTGGGGAGGTGACGAATGCGCCATTCGGTAGGGTGGAGGTTATTGAAGCGCTGCCCGATTTGCTTGATCATGGCAATGGCTTGTCCTTCAAAAGTGACTAGGTAAAAACCCGCTGGCGCTTCCCATTGTTGGCTCTCGCCGTGCAAGATGCGCAA
>JBIIZO010000097.1:0-8436 GCA_044346245.1 Crocinitomicaceae bacterium | reverse complement strand
ATACCGAAGACAACATACGTTCCTTAGATTGGAAAGAACACATTCGTTTGCGTCCCGGAATGTACATTGGAAAGCTAGGCGATGGCGCTGCGGCCGACGACGGTATTTATATCCTTGTCAAAGAAGTTGTCGATAACTGTATCGATGAATTCGTTATGGGCAACGGCAAGCGCATCGACATCAAAGTCAAAGACGGCAAAGTGTCGGTTCGCGATTACGGTCGTGGCATTCCCTTGGGTAAAGTGGTAGAGGTGGTCTCCAAAATGAACACCGGCGGTAAGTACGACTCCAAAGCCTTCAAAAAATCTGTTGGTCTGAACGGAGTCGGTACTAAGGCAGTGAATGCACTTTCTTCTTACTTTATGCTTTATGCAGTCCGAGATGGCCAGAAAAAGA
Organism: Crocinitomicaceae bacterium; assembly: GCA_044346245.1. Lineage (GTDB taxonomy): Bacteria > Bacteroidota > Bacteroidia > Flavobacteriales_D > Crocinitomicaceae > UBA952. The sequence continues at coordinate 8,040 of JBIIZO010000097.1, read as the reverse complement.
CCGCTATCTTTGAGCGAGGTGAGCTCGTTTCCGAATCTGCAGTTGAGTCCACCGAAGAAGCGAACGGCACTTACGTAGAATTCACCCCAGACGACACCATTTTTAAGAAGTACGCTTTCAAGACAGCCTACCTCGATAAAATGATGTGGAACTATTGCTACCTCAATAGAGGATTGTCTATCTACTACAACGGCGAGAAATTCAATTCCAAAGATGGTCTCAAAGATTTGCTTGAGAACAACATGGATGGTGATCCGCTTTATCCCATCATGCACCTAGAAGACGACGACATCGAAGTCGCTTTCACGCACGGCCGCACTTACGGCGAAGACTACTATTCATTTGTCAATGGCCAACACACCACCCAAGGTGGAACGCACCAAAGTGCATTCAGAGAATCTGTTGCCAAAGTCATTCGCGATTTCTATAACAAAAACTACGAAGCCTCTGACATCCGCCAATCCATTGTAGCGGCAATTGCCGTCAAGGTTGTCGAGCCGGTATTTGAATCCCAGACCAAAACCAAGTTGGGTTCACAAGAAATTGAGCCGGGTGGCAAGTCTATGCGGGCATTTATCAACGACTTTCTCAAAGATAAGCTCGACAACTACCTGCACCGCAACCCAGATGTCGCGGAAATCATTGAAAAGAAAATCAAGCAATCTGAGCGTGAGCGCAAAGATTTGGCTGGCATTCGTAAACTAGCCCGAGACCGCTCCAAAAAAGCCAGCTTACACAACAAAAAGCTGCGCGATTGCCGCACCCACCTTACCGACCTTAAAGACGAGCGCAGAGAAGACACCACCCTGTTTATTACAGAAGGTGATTCTGCGAGTGGCTCGATTACAAAGTCCAGAGATGTCAATACACAGGCAGTTTTCTCGCTTCGTGGTAAGCCGCTCAATTGCTATGGGCTCACTAAAAAGGTGGTTTACGAAAACGAAGAGTTCAACCTCATTCAAGCTGCACTTGACATAGAAGATGACATGGACAACCTGCGCTACAACCGCATTGTCATAGCCACCGATGCCGATGTCGACGGTATGCATATCCGCATGCTCTTGCTCACGTTTTTCTTACAGTTTTTCCCGGACCTCGTCAAGCGCAACCACGTATACGTGCTGCAAACGCCGCTTTTCAGGGTGCGCAACAAAAAGAAAACAATCTATTGTTATTCAGACGAGGAACGCCGCGCGGCCATAGCGGAGCTCGGCAAAAATCCCGAGATCACGCGCTTCAAAGGTTTGGGTGAAATCTCGCCAGACGAATTCATTCACTTCATTGGCGAAGACATCCGTCTAGAACCAGTGATCCTGACCAAAGACGCTTCCATCGATTCGATCTTATCCTATTTTATGGGCAAGAACACCCCGGAAAGGCAAGATTTCATCATCGACAACTTGCGTGTCGAAAAAGACCTCCCCGAAACCCCAGCGGCCGACACAACAGAAGAAGCACCCACCACAGAATTAGCATCTTAATATGGCAGAAGACGAAATTGAAGACCAAATGCCACAAGAAGAAAGCGGGCATAATCCATTTGAAAAACAGCACGTGGACGACAAAATTGTCCCACTTAACGGCTTGTACCAAAGTTGGTTCCTTGATTACGCAAGTTATGTCATCTTGGAGCGTGCGGTACCTAGTCTTTACGACGGCCTCAAGCCTGTGCAGCGCCGCATTTTGCACTCCATGCGCGAGATGGAAGACGGCCGCTACAACAAGGTGGCCAACATCATCGGCAACACCATGAAATACCACCCGCACGGCGATGCCTCTATTGGCGACGCTTTGGTGCAAATTGGTCAAAAAGACCTCCTGATCGACTGCCAAGGAAACTGGGGCAACACCCTCACCGGCGACGGCGCTGCGGCAGCCCGTTACATCGAGGCGCGCTTGAGCAAATTTGCTTTGCATGTGGCTTTCAATCCGAAAACGACCAATTGGTTGTCTTCTTACGATGGCCGCAACAAAGAGCCACAACAACTCCCCATGAAGTTTCCTTTGCTGCTCGCTCAGGGAGCAGAAGGAATTGCTGTCGGGATGGCCTGTAAATTTTTACCCCACAACTTTATCGAGCTCATTGAGCAGTCTATCAATCACCTGCGCGGCAAAAAAGTAGAGATTTTACCAGATTTTCCGAACGGCGGAATGGCCGACTTCTCGGGCTATAATGATGGCCTGCGCGGCGGACGCGTGCGCATTCGCGCTAAAATCCGCAAGGTCGATAACAAAACGCTGATCATCAATGAAATTCCGTACGGAACCACCACCACTTCATTGATAGAATCCGTGATCAAAGCCAACGACAAAGCCAAGATCAAGATCAAAAAAATCGAAGACAACACCTCTTCTGAGGCCGAAATTATTGTGCATTTAGCCCCGGGTGTTTCGCCAGACAACACCATAGACGCGCTTTATGCCTTTACCGACTGCGAAGTTTCAGTTTCTCCCAATTCGTCTATTATCGACGGCGAACGCCCGCGCTTTATGGGTGTTACTGAGATCCTGAAAGTTAATACAGATCATACCGTTCAGTTACTCAAACTCGAACTAGAAATCAAGCTAGATGAACTCGAGCGTCAATGGCATTTCTCTACTTTAGAGAAACTCTTCATTAACCACGAAATGTACATCGATTTCAAGCATTACAGCGACCGCGAGGCACTCTATGCTTATCTCTACGAGCGTTTCAAACCTTATAAAAAGCAGCTTCTGCGCGAAATCCAAGACGAAGATTTACATAAGCTGACGCAGATCCCCATGATCCGCATCACGCGCTTCGATGCCGACAAAGCCGACGAAGCCTTGCTCAAAATAGAGGAGGAGATGCAACAGGTCAAGCATCATTTAGCCAATTTGGTTGAATACGCCATCGATTACTTCAAAGACCTCAAAAAACGTTTTGGAGCAGGCCGCGAGCGCAAGACCGAAATCAAAACCTTTGATACCATTACCGCCAGTAAGGTCATTATTGCCAATCGCAAGCTTTACGTAGACTACGAAGAAGGATTTATTGGTTATGGTCTCAAAAAGAACGAGCCCGTCTCTGATTGCTCCGAAATCGACGACGTCATTTGCTTTTTCTCGTCGGGCAAGCTGATGATCACCAAAGTAGCCGATAAGAAGTTCATCGGCAAAGGCCTCATTTACGCCAACGTCTGGAAAAAAGGCGATACCCGCACCATTTACCATCTGTTTTACCAAGACGGTACAGGTGGCCCTACCATGATGAAGCGTTTTTACGTCAATTCCATTACCCGAGACACCGAATACGACCTCACAAAAGGTACCAAAGGGTCCAAAATGCTTTATTTTAGTGTACATCCGAACGGTGAACGCGAAGTCGTGAGTGTCTTGCTTCGACCTCGACCGCACCTCAAGCGCTTGCGTTTTGACATCGACCTCGGTGCGCTGCTCATCAAAGGTCGCAACTCTGCGGGTAACCGTGTCACCAAAGAAATCATTCAGAAAATTGTTCAAAAAGAGGTGGGAGGATCCACGCTTGCTGCCCGCAAAATTTGGTACGATACCGTTGTAGGGCGTCTCAATGATGAAGGCCGGGGCAAGTTTTTGGGTTCTTTCAAAGGCGAAGACCGCATCTTAACGCTTTACAAAAACGGCGAATACCGACTCAGTACTTTTGATTTAGCAACGCATTTCGACGAAGACATGATCCACATCGAAAAATGGATCCATGACCGCCCCATTTCTGCGGTCTATTTCGACGCCGACAAAGAACTGCATTACGTCAAGCGCTTTACCTGCGAAGTGACCCAAGACAAACGCGTAAGTTTCATTTCCGAGACACCTGGCTCTTACCTAGATATCGTTTCTACGGCGTATCGCCCTGAGGCCCGAATAGTATTCAATAAATTGCTCAAAGAAACCAAGAATTTACCTGATCAAGTTTTGAACTTAGCGGACCTCATTGATGTCAAGGGCATGAAAGCGCAGGGCAATCAAATGACCAAAATGAAGGTCAAAGAAATTATCTTGACCCATCCAATAGACGAGAGTCCAGAACCATGGCCGCAAGAGGAGGTGCCTGAAATCGAGGGCCAACAAGCCGAAGATGAAGCAGAGCCAGCCAGCATGGAGTGGGACCTCTCCAAAAAAGAAGACGACAACCCTGATCAGATTCCACTTTTTGTAGAAGATCCAGAGGCCGAATAAACAACCTTGAAATAAATGAGCAATATCATTTTTTTGCCGAAAGGGCTTTGCTTATTTTTGTATCTATCTAAAAACAGCAGCAAATGAAAGTGCTCAAAGAAGACCGCATCAATTACCTCAACATCGGTTTAATGCTCGTCACCGCGGTATTGGCCTATTACTTCCCGTTTGAAACCTTCCTTTTGGCTTATGCTTACCTCGGCCCGCTGCACTACCTCACCGAAATCAGCTGGCTCCACGACCGCCAATACTACGCTAAAGGCAAATGGGACTTCCTCGTGCTGCTGATCATCGGTATTTTGCTCTCCTATGCCGCCTACGCCAAAGATTTTGGCTTTAGTAAGGACGTTTATGACTACTTCGTCGAAATGAATCTTTTCGATAAACTTTTGGTTTTTGCACTTTTTGCCTCCATACTTTTTGCCTTAGTCAAGAGCCTTTGGATCAAATTGGGCGCAATTTTCTTGCTTTACATCTTTGTTGGAGGTTGGCTCAGCCCCGAGCGCGCACAAGAAAACGCCGACAGCACGACTATTTTTGCACTGACAGCACTCATTCCAACGCTCATTCACGTCTATCTGTTCACCGGTTTATTCATGCTTTACGGCGCGCTCAAAAGCCGCAGTGTTTCTGGTATGTGGCAAATGGTCGGCTTTGTAGCTGTTCCACTGCTGTTGGTTTTCAGCCTTCCAGTAGATACCAAAGACGCATTTTTGTCCAACTACGGCAAAGATGCGTATTATGCAAAAGGCGATGGTTTCTACAACACCAACTACCTCATTTTAGATCATTTTGACCTCATCGAAGAGCAAAAGCTCACCAATAAAGAATACCTCGACATCATCACCAAAGAGGGCAACAAAAGCTACTTTTTACGTCAGGGGCTTATCGATAGCGCTGCTTTTAAGGCCCACACCGATTCACTTACCAAAATAGCTGACCGCCCATTTGTAGTGAAGCCTATGGCCATCAATACGGCCAATTTAGCACCTCAATTTCAGTACGATCACCTCTTGTATTTCTTCGATACTTCTAGTCGCTACATCAATAGCATCAATGAGTACCGCTTTGAGCCGTTGCCGAGAAAGGTCATGAAATCGCGTACCAAAAAAGAAACTGACGGTCTCATTTTCTTCTCAGAGGTTGGTATCATGCTCATGCGCTTCATCGCCTTTGCTTACCTCTATCATTACCTCAACTGGTTCAGCAAGACAGAAATCATTCGCTGGCATAAAGTGCCTAAAGTGCGTTTTATTTTGGTGCTGGCTGCCTGGATTGCTTCTTCTGTCTTTTATGCGTATGATTACTCTTTAGGCCTTAGCTTGTTGTTTTTCTTGAGCTTTTCTCACGTCTTGCTCGAGTTTCCACTCAATATTGTTTCTATAGTTGGCATCGGGACCGAAGCGCTTTCGATTTTCAAAAATGGCTTCAAAAAACCGCTCAAATCCTAATTTTTAACAAAATTAACGCGTATCCCATGCTTAAACTCACTTCCTTTTTAGGCGCTTTTTTAAGCGTTAGCTTTTTGTTTGCCCAATTGGTAAATACAACCTCAGATGGTCGTTACACGCTATCCCCTGAAGGCGCATCGTATTTTGCCAAACTATCATTGGATTGCACCTCCAAGCCAACACCGCATTATTACTACCAAGCGTTGCGTCAACCCGGAGATACCCAAACGCCTACAGATATTTGGCCATCGTTCTACGGTTGTTACGACTGGCATAGCGCTGTCCACAACCACTGGGCTTTGATAAAAATCCTCAAAACGTATCCCAATATTCCGGAAGCTGAAGCCATTCGGGCTAAGTTAAACGAAAGTTTCAGCGAAGAAAACATCCGTCAGGAATACCAATACTTTGAAACCAACAAAGAACGCTATGTATTTGAATTCCCTTACGGACAAGGTTGGCTCTTAAAGGTTGCAGACGAACTCGCCAATTGGAATGATCCTGATGCTACACGTTGGTTAGAAAATCTTGCGCCCTTGCATCATTTGTGTGCAGCGGCCTCCCAAGTCATTTGGAAAGACTTCAAAGAAGTCAAATTATCAGGTTCGCACGATGCGCCTTCACTCAATCTTTCTTTTGCCATCGATTACGCCCGTACTTTTGGCGACGAAGATCTTCTTAAAGTGGCGCTCAAAGCCAGTAAACGCTATTTTGGCAAAATGACCAACGCGCCTTTGCGTGCCGAACCCTTTGAGTACGATTTCATGTCGGCGTCTTTGCTCGTGACCGACCTCATGCGCAAGGTATACGATACAGAAGATTACTTGGTGTGGTTGAAGAAATTTAGCCCGGGCCTATTTGCTGCGCAAACAGCGGGTAAAGATTTGCAGATCAAAAAGACGGACAAACATGATGGCTATGAATCTCATTGGGATGGCTACCACCTCAACCGTATTTGGTGTCTGAATGGCATGCTCAAAACCTTGCCAGCCGGAACTTTAGACGAAGCCACTAAAGCCGCATGGGTAACAAACATGAATGCCATGTGGGATTACGCTCAAGAAAGCATCGGAAAAGGCAACTACGACATCGATCACTGGTTGTCGTCGTTCTCGGTTTTTGCTTTAATCGGTTACGAGTAAGGCCACGCGCGCAAGCGCCCAATTTAATTGTTCTTCCCGGCTTAGCTCAGAAGTATCTAAAATCACGGCATCGCTAGCCTGTTTGAGCGGGCTTTCCGAACGTGTGCTGTCTTGGTGATCGCGATCAATGAGATTTTGTTGTACTGACACTTGGTCAATATCTTCATCTTTGGCCTTGAGTTCTGCTAAGCGCCTTTGGGTCCTTACTTCAATAGAAGCTGTTACAAAAATTTTGAGTTCAGCATTTGGGAACACGACTGTCCCAATGTCTCGGCCATCCATTACAATGCCTCCACCTATACTCATTTGTCGTTGAAGCTCCACTAATTTGGTGCGCACTCCTTTGATGGCGGCAACCTTAGATACCACACCTGCCACTTTTGGTGAGCGAATGACTTCTGTGATGTCTTTGTTGTTGAGCCGCACTTTTTGATCTGGGCTCAAGTTGATGGAGATTTGATCGAGTTGCTGGAGCAACTGAGTGCTGTCTATTTCATCCTGATCCGAAATAAATCCTTGCTCTAAGCAATAAAAGGCAACGGCGCGATACATCGCGCCGGAGTCTATAAAAGTATAATTGAGGGCTTTAGCAAGGGCTTTGGCAAGCGTACTTTTGCCACAACCGGCATAGCCATCAATTGCTATGGTGATTTTTTTTTGCATCAATAATAAATAGCTCTGCGTACTTGTGTAATATATTTGGCCATGCGAATCACTTGTTTGGTGTAACCAAATTCGTTGTCGTACCACGCATAGAGCACTACATTTTTACCGTCCACCGAAACAATGCTTGCGTTGGAGTCAAAAACGCTACAACACGTATTGCCAATGATATCAGATGAAACCAATTCAGGGTCAAAAGAATAGTAGATCTGATTGACTAAATCGCCGTGTAAGGCAGCATCTTTAATGGCTGCATTGACTTGCTCTAACGTAACTTGCTTGTCGAGTTCTAGGCTCAAGATAGCCAAAGATCCGTTTGGTGTCGGGACACGCACGGCGTTGGCGGTAAGTTTGTCTTTGAGTTCAGGAATTACTTTGGTAACCGCAGAACCAGCACCTGTTGAGGTAATGACCATATTGACAGCTGCTGCACGGCCACGGCGTGGTTTTTTGTGCATGTTGTCTAATAGGTTTTGGTCGTTGGTGTAGGCGTGAACGGTTTCGATATGTCCTTTCACCACTCCAAAATGATCATTGACCACTTTGAGAATAGGGGAGATGGCGTTGGTGGTACAAGATGCGGCCGAGAAAATACTTTCGTTTGCTAC
>JBIIZO010000096.1:0-8448 GCA_044346245.1 Crocinitomicaceae bacterium | reverse complement strand
TGCTGAAGAGCGCATCGTGAAGTCTTACAAATCTGATACTACGCCAAGTGCTGAAATCAGCGAAGACGACGACCAAGAGGTCAAAGACGCTAAAAACCGTAGAGTTGAATTCAGGGTCAAGCTCTAAAAAAAACATAGGGCTACTTAGCTCAAATTGATAATAAAAAAAAACCGCAGGAGAACCTGCGGTTTTTTTTGTGTTCTTGATGTTGAGAAAAATCAGCTTAAATTTTTCAAGAAAGGATAGAGTCTTTGGGTAGGTAGGCCCATCACGTTGGTATACGAACCGCGAATTTCTACGACGCCGATGTGTCCAATCCAGTCCTGAATGCCGTAAGAACCCGCTTTGTCCATCGCTTGGTGCTGTTCCACATAATGAAGGATATCTGCCAACTTGAGCTCTTGGAAGCGCACTGTCGTGCAATCTACGAGTTGATGTTCACCTTGCTCGTCTTTGATGACGACCCCAGTGTACACTTCATGGCTCTGCCCCGATAATTTCTGGATCATTTCAATGGCTGCGGCTTTGCTCGTTGGCTTGCCTAAAACTTCACCGTTCAGGTACACGATGGTATCTGCACAGATGAGTCTTTCTCCTTGCGCGAGTTGTGGCCAAATGGCCGCAATTTTCTTTCTGCAAATAGATAGCACTAATTCTTCTGGGCCTAGCGACGGGTCAAAAGATTCGTCTGCATCGGCAGTGAGCACTCGAAAATCAAATCCGAGTTCGGTGAGCAATGCTTTTCTTCTTGGCGAAGCGGAACCGAGTACGAGCTGCATCTTAAAAATATAGACAGGTCAAACCTAAAATCAGGGCAATGGTGGGTAGCCAGCGCAAATACTTCGCTAGCATGTTAGGTGCAAGGAAATAAGTTGCAAAACCCACTAAAAAGAAACATTCGAGGAGACTCAATACCAAAGTTGTATAGATACTCGGTAGTGAAAAATCGGAGATCAGTTTGAGTATGAGAAAAAATATGGCAGGGAGCTGGAGAATGATGAGCGCCAAGAGTGTTGCTTTTTGCGTGCCAATTTGTCGTGGTATGGTATGTGCATCGATGAGGCTATCGCCCGGAATATCGCGGATATCTTTGATGATTTCTCTGCTCAGGTTGATGAAAAAGGCGCAGATTGCCACAAAATAAATGAAGCGGTAATCCAAGAACGTGGACCATGTTTCTTCATGATAAGGTGAGAAGCGGCTGTGGCGCTCATTGAGTACCTGAAAAAACCAGCTCGACAAAAACAAGACCAACCCGGGCAAGGCGGCAAGTACGACAATCCCTAAGACCAATTTTCGTTTCCAATAAGCGCTGTAAAACCAAAGTAAATTGATGCTCAATAAATGTACAAAAACAAAAAGAAGGGTGTCGTAGTGCCAAGATAGGATAACGGCCATCAAGAAACCAAGGATGTTCAGGATCCAATTGGCTAAGATTGCCCAGCGCTTGGCCATGTATTTGGTGAGTACAAGCGCATCTGGTTTGTTGATGCGGTCGGCCTTGAGGTCAAAATAGTCATTGATGATGTGTCCGGCTGCTGCAATGATCAGGGTAGAACAGATCAAAAGCCCATAATGGAACGGATGAAAGTCAATGACCACATAAGGGTTTTGCTTGTGCAGAAAATAGGCTACGCCAAGCATGGCAACTAAAATTGCCAGAAGGTTTTTGACGCGAATGAGTTTTAAGAATGGTATCATGGTACTATTTTATAACAGGTTCTGCGGTTTTTCTGATGCGCGGCTTCAATTTGAGCAGCTTCGCTTAAATTGGCAATGGCAGCATTACTGACGATGGGTTGGGTAGCTCCATAGCCTTTGAACGTGAGACGGCTAGCGGCTACGCCTTCTTGGATTAAAAATTCATAAACGGCTTTGGCGCGCGCCTCTGATAAAAGGAGGTTTTTGGTGGCATCGCCTCGGCTATCCGTATGGCCTTGAATTTCTATTTTGAGTTGAGGGTTTTTGAGCATGTAGTTGCTGAGGTTGAGCAGTTCCACTTTTGATTCTGGCCTGAGGGTGGCTTTGCCGAGGTCAAAAAAGACGTTATTGAGGACGTTTTCTGCCGTTGAGCTCAGCGGATTGAGCGGCATGTCTAGCAGGTAACTTTTTGCGCCAGAAAGGTTAGTTAAGTCAAAATTGAGTGAAAAAGGATGGTAGCCCGGATGGTTGACTAGCACCGCATAACTCTCATTGACGGGCAAAGGCAGTGTGATCTTTCCGTCAAAAGCATCGGCCAAACCGTCGAATACTTTTTGCCCTGAAGAAAGGTCTGTGAGCTCAATATGCGCCGCGAGTTTCTTGTTACTCGTGGCATCAAAAGCGGTACCCTCAAAGTAAAATGTTTGGACGGCTTGTAGTTCTGAAGGGAGTTCAAAAGTGTAAATGTCAAGTGCGCCATAACCACCTTGTCGGTCGGAGGCAAAAAAGGCGATATTTCCTTGTGCGGAAACGAGCAAGGAATTTTCATCGAAGCGTGTATTGATCGGATAACCAAGATTGACGGGTTTGCCCCAGTTGCCTTTGGCATCTTTTCTACTCATAAATAAGTCAGAGCCGCCAAGTCCGATATGGCCCCGAGAGGCAAAGTATAAGGTTGTGCCATCCGGATGAATCTGAACAGATTCTTCGTTTGATTGCGTATTGATGACATTTGGCAGTCTTTGCGCTTCAGACCAAGTTCCATTTTCGAGTAGGTAAGCGACGTAAATATCGCTGTTGGCTCTACCTTCTCTGGTTCTGACTGCGCGTATAAAATAGAGCGTCTGCCCATCTGCACTCAAGGAAGGTTGGGTTTCCCAATTGGCTGTATTGACCCCTCCGGGTAAATTGACTGGGGTTGACCAGCGACCGTTGACTTTTTGGGTAATGAAGAGGTCACAAGATCCTTTTCCAGTGCGGTTGTCGCCGTAATTCGTTCCGGACGGATCGGTGCAAGCCACAAAAATGATGGTCTTGCCATCGCCGGATATAGTTGGGGCACCTTCATTCCAAGAGGTGTTGATATTGCGCGGCATAGGGGAAGATAGCTCCCATTTGGATGAATAAGCATTCCAAGTTGAAATATAGAAATCTTCTTGTTCATCGTTGGCGCCCATTTCGTTGACGTGTGGCAATCTTCGGGTAAAGAGTAGGTTGCGGCCGTCAACTGTCAGGGTAGGGTAATATTCGGGGTAGGGCGTATTGATGCCCTCGCCTACGTTGCGCGGTTCAAAAGCTCGAGGATTGTTGATAGCTGCGATAGAAAATTCAGCACTGGCTTTGATTTGATAAGCTTGTGCTTGAAATTTTTCGTTGGCATTCGGATTTCTTAAATAGATATCGATAGTTTGCAGCGCTTCTTTGTAGTTGCCAATGGTGAGTTGACAAATGGCTAGAAAAAAATGGGTATTGCCACTGATGCTGTGGGTGGGGTCTATTTCTAAAGCTTTTTGATAAGAGACTGCTGCTTCTGCGTACTTGCGCTGGTACTCTAAAAATTCAGCTTTCAGTAAGTAGGCTTCCCAAAAGTTGGGGTCTTTGGTGAGCGCGGCATTCAAGAGCACAATACCTTGCTCATAATTGGGCGCACCCGTATGCGGATTGCGTTGTTCTGTAGGTGCTTTTTGGGCAGCTTCGAAGAGCTTGATGGCTTTTTTACTCGTAGTCGAGTAGGGGAATTGTGCAAAAACCGTCTGAAGCGCAAAGAAGAAAATGAAGAGCAATAACTGTTTAAACCTCATGGAATCTGCATGTATTTATGCGTCTGTAACGAGATTTTCCAGTTTTTGTTGCGTTTGATGTAGTCGATGATGAGGGGCAGAAAGCGCTCTTGCTTTTCCCATTCGGTTTGGAGGTAGAGCTTACAAGATGCTGGAACCTTAGCGGCATGTTGTTCTGCCCATTCGAAATCGGAAGGGTGCGCAATAACTACTTTGAGTTCTTGGGCCAACGTGTAGGCTTCTGCAATGGGTGCCTTGAATTTTTTGGGCGAGAAGCAATACCAATCTATTTGCCCTTTTAACGGATGTACGCCGGCGGTTTCGATGGCAATTTCATAGCCCTTGGCATGTAGGGCGCTAGTGAGTTCAGTGAGGTTGTGCATGGTGGGTTCACCACCGGTAATGACCACAAAATCAGTAGGCGTTTGCCCTACAGCTGTAAGGATGTCCTCAATGGTGAGGTATTGATTGGGTGAGATATCCCAACTTTCTTTGACATCGCACCACACGCAGCCTACATCACAACCTGCTAAACGGATGAAATAGGCTGCTCTTCCGCTGTGACTTCCTTCACCTTGCAGGGTGTAGAAGTGTTCCATAACGGGCAACGTTGACTGTTGTATCATTTGGTAAAGTTACCTAAAATGTTAAATTTGTTGTAAATCATTCACATGAAAGCACACTTACTATCCGTAATCTTACTGACTACCACCCTACATGCTCAACAAATTGGTAATGCCGGATTTGAAAACTGGGACAACCTCGGTTCCAATCAAGAAGAACCCACCAATTGGTCGTCTTTCAAGACGGCAACGGGTAGTTTTGCGACGTTTGCATCCAAGCAAGTCGAGCGTTCAACCAATGTGCGCCCGGGAGCTACAGGTAGCTATTGTGCTAGAATTTGGTCCAAGAGCACTTTGGGCATTATGGCCAATGGAGTTTTAACAACTGGCCGCATGAATATGGGTAGTGCTAACTTGAGCAGCCAAGACAACTATAACTACACGGTATTGAACGACGCTGCTTTCTCAGAGGCGCTTACGCTGGCGCCCGACTCCATCGTTTTTTGGGCGCGTTACACCGCTGTAGCAACACAAAAAGCAGGCATGCATGCCGTAATTCACGATCAATTTGCCGTACAAGACCCGATTAACGCGGCCTCCGAACCATTCGTCGTTGCCGACGCCGATTTTCAGTTTTCGCCAACCAACAACACTTGGACGCGCTTTTCCGTTCCATTCAACTACACGGTCAATACTGGCTTGGCGCCTAAATTCATCCTGTTGACTTTCTCCACCAATCATATTCCCGGCGGAGGCAGTGCCAATGACGAGGTGTTGATTGACGACGTTGAATTGATATATAACCTTGTAGGAATGGGGACTCAAAATGAAAATCAAGGCCTTCTTATCTCTATCGATGAAAATAAGCTGGTATTGATTGAAGGTTCCGCCCCTCAAGAAGTAGTGGAGATTTATAAGTTGTCTGGTCAGTTGTTGCAACAAACCACCGTTTCACAAATCAATGGAACGGCGCTCCCTTCCGGATTCTATATCATCCGTTGCGAGGGAACAGGTGCTAAAATTTATGTGCCCTAGTTGGATTTGAGGTAGTGACGCAGCCAATTCATGGCGCTCAATGTGGTCATTTCTAAGTTGCGTTCGCGGTTGTCGCCAAACTGAAAGCGTTGTGCAATTGTGCCGTTGGGGCCACTCAAACCAACCCAGACCAACCCGACAGGTTTTTCAGCACTGCCGCCTGTTGGCCCAGCGACTCCAGTTGTAGACAAACAATAATCAACACCTAAAAGCCTGCGTCCGTTGGCGGCCATTTCTATTGCCACCGCTTCACTTACAGCGCCATGTTGCTCCAAAATCGGGGCATTTACTTCAGCAATCTTGACTTTGAGTGCATTCGAGTAGGTCAGTAGCGCTCCTTGGTAATAGGCCGATGCGCCTGAAACGCGCGCGATGTGTTGGGCAAGTAACCCTGCTGTACAACTTTCTACGGTTCCTACAGTGGCGTTTTTCGCTAAGAGTTGTTGGCCTAGCGCGGCTTCAAGTGTAGTTTCGCCGTATCCAAAAACATGCGCCGGAATACGCGCTTCTAACTCCAAAAAAAAGCGATCGATGAGTGCGGCGTTCTCAGCTCCTGTATAGGAACTTAGGCGCAGCTTCACCATTCCGGGAGCAGGGAGATAGGCCAAGCCTAAGCCGGCTGCTCTCACGCGGTCTTCCCAATCGGCAATTTGATCGGCTAGAAAGGACTCTCCAATGCCTTGCGTATGCATGGTTTTGTGGTAGAGTGTTGCGCCGTCATAAAGCTTTTCAAGTAAAGGAAAAGCTTCTTCGGTCATGATGGTTTTCATTTCGTAAGGCACGCCTGGCAAAGAAATGAAGATGACCTTATTGTGCTCAAACCACATGCCTGCAGCAGTGCCGAGGCGGTTTTTGAGGATGGCAGCTTTCGTGGGCAAAGCCGCTTGTTGTACATTAACCTCTAGCATCGGTTTGTTGCGACTGGCAAAGAAACCTTCAATTTGAGCAAGTGTAGCCTGATGGATTTCTAGCGGGCTGTCAAAATAGCTAGCTAAAGTATATTTGGTGAGGTCGTCTTTGGTGGGGCCGAGCCCACCGGTAATGATCACGCAGTTGGTGTTGGGCATGATGCCCTCTAATGCCGCAACAATTGCCTGAGGTTCGTCGGCAATAGTGAGGCTTCGTTGTACGCGAAATCCTCTGTTGGCCATTTCTTTCCCGATCCAGGCAGCATTTGTATTGATGGTTTGTCCGATGAGTAATTCGTCGCCAATGGCAAGTACTTCTACTTTCATGCTTTTTTGAATTTGGCAATTGCTTCGATGTGGCCGGTATGCGGAAATTGATCGACGAGCGCATACTTTTCGAGTACATAACCTGCTTCAGCGAGGGTTGCCGCATCGCGGGCTTGGGTAGACGGATTGCAGCTAATGTATACAATGCTATCTGCATCGAGCGCTATGACTTTTTGGAGTGTTTTTGGTGCAATTCCAGCGCGCGGCGGATCGAGCATAATGCGCTTGATTTTACCCTGAAAATCGGGATATTCTCTTAGGAATTTACCGACGTCGGCTGCAAAAAACTCCACGCTGTGGATGCCATTTTTGGCTGCATTTTGCTTGGCGTCTTCGATGGCTTTTTCGACGATATCTACGCCAATAATGCGGACATCGGCATTGCGTTTGGCCATCAGTTGGCCAATAGTTCCGGTGCCGCAGAATAAGTCCATGGCGATATCTCCGGGTTCAAAAGCGTCTTCAAAGAGGTAGTCGAGGGCTTTGTCGTAGAGAAGTTCGGCGCAAGATGGATTGGTCTGGAAAAAACTCTCCATACTGATCTGAAAACGCAAACCAGCGAGTTCTTCTTCTATGACGGGTGCGCCAAAAATCAGATTAGAATGTCCATTTTCGATTTTGGCCCTGTCGGCAACGTTGTCGTTGACGGTGTGCCAGAGCCCGGCTATTCTGCCAGGATGCAGGGCCTGCAAGAAAGTTGCAAAAGCATGCACATCAAAGTGTTCAATTCCTTCATTTGAAGTGACTAAATTGATGAGTAGTTGGTCGTTGAGAAAGGACTTGCGTACCACAATATGGCGAAAGAAGCCTTTTTTTTGAGGTGGATGCCAAGCTGGAAGACCTGTTTTTTGAAGAAAGTTGCGCAGCTCTTTGAGTTGGGTTTCCCACTGTTCGTCAAAAAGTCCGCTTGCTTTATTGAGGCTCTCGACTTTCCACCAGGTTCCGCGGCGTTTGAAGCCAAGCGCAAAGGCGTCGTCGAGTTCTTCATTGGTAGTGAGGTCGTGCTCAATACAAGAAAAGCTGTACTCCATTTTGTTGCGGTAGTGGTAGTGCTGAGGCGACGAAATGAAGGTATCAAATTTGGACTTGACGTCGTTGAGCCCACTGAGTTTGGAAAAAGTAGTCAGGGTACTTTCTTCCTTATAAGATTCTTGGGTTGCCACTGGTACATGAATGTATGGGCCTCCAGAAATTTCTTGAAAATCAGAAACAGTTTCGATTTCAGCGCGTTGAAGTACCTCCAGCAATTTGGCTTCTGCAAAAGTTTTGCGCTTGGTTTCGATTTTGGCCCGAACGAGCTGGCCTGGAAAGGCGTTGTCTACAAAGATGACAAAAGGACCTTTGTCTGTCTGAATTCTTGCGATGCCTCGGCCTCCAAATGCATAATCTACTATCTGAAGGTCGATTTCTTGAGCGCGTTGTAAGATCATATCATGCCGCGAATTACGCCGTTTTCTGCTGTTTGTATAAATCCGATGATTTCTGCGCGAAGTGGGCTTTCTGGCATGGTGTCTTCTACGATTTTGATGCCTTTTGACACGTTGCTGTTTTGCACGTATAGGATGCGATATATGTCTTCGATTTCGCGGACTTGTTCTTCGCTAAAGCCGCGTCTTCTGAGTCCTACGGAATTGACACCCGCAAAGGAAAGCGGTTCTCTTGCTGCCTTCACATAGGGCGGAACGTCTTTTCTGATCAGGGAAGCGCCGCCAATAAAAGCGTGCTTGCCAATGTGTGTAAATTGTTGGGCTGCGGCTTTGCCTTCTAGAATGGCCCAGTCGTCTATGGTGACGTGGCCAGAAAGACCGGTGTAGCTCGCTAAAATCACGTTGTTGCCAATTTGGCAATCGTGGGCGATGTGCACGTAGGTCATGAGTAGGCAGTTGTCGCCGATGGTGGTTTTGAGTTTGTCG
>JBIIZO010000009.1:0-26370 GCA_044346245.1 Crocinitomicaceae bacterium | reverse complement strand
AACCAGGTTCCTATGATGTGGAAGTAAGAAATGCTGAGGGAGGCTATCAAAACCTCGCCATGCAAGGGGTTTCGATTTCGCCCGATCGCATTACTTTCCTCGACAACCTGACCTTGACAACCAAAACGCAAGAGACCAAAGAGGTAAAGGTAGTTCGCTACAAAGTTCCACTCATCGATAAAGATGGTGGTGCTTCAGGTGCTACTGTTACCCGCGAAGACATCGCTCGTCTCCCAGCGCGTTCTGCAACAGCTGTTGCAGGAACAGTAGGAGGTGTTAATGTCAACGAAGGTTCTGGCGCCATTTCTGTTCGCGGTACACGTTCAGATGCAACTTACTTCTATATAGATGGTATCAAAGTGCGCGGTTCATCCAACTTACCGAAATCAGCACTTGAAGAAGTATCCGTCATTACCGGTGGTGTGCCTGCCAACTACGGTGACGTTACGGGTGGTATCATTTCCATCACAACGCGTGGCCCATCCTCGGTTTATTTCGGAAGTTTAGAGGCAGTAAGTTCTGGTATCTACCTTAATGGTGCAGACCCTAACGGTTATGGTGGCAAAGTCTTTGGTTTAGATAAATTTGGCTACAACCTAGTAGAAGGTATGTTGTCGGGTCCACTTTGGATGCAACGTGACTCCGCTGGCAACAAAACCCGTCCGCGCTTAGGCTTCTTGGTTTCTGCCAACTACACTGACCAACTTGATTCACGTCCGCTTGCAGGTGGCTCATACCGCATTACAAAAGAAGCGCGAGAAGAATTACTTGCGAATCCATTGCGTCCAACCTCAACAGGTTTTGGTACTTTCCACAATGCACTATTCCTCAGAGCCGACGACTTCGAGAAAACTGATTGGCGCATGAACGCCCGCAATAATGTCTTCTCTGCATCTGGTAAAATCGACGTCAATACAGGGCCATCAGTAAACCTTCAGTTTGGTGGCTCCCTCAACTATTTCCAAGGAACATCATATGGTTACGGTGGGTCCTTACTCAACTTTACCAACTACGGAGTCAGTAAAAACCTAGATTATCGCGTATATGCGCGCCTTACCCAGCGTTTCAACAACGACCGCGAGGGCTCTAGTTCAAAAATCAAGTCTGCGCTTTACAGCTTGATGGTAGACTACTCTAAGTCTTTCAACGAGTCTTATGACCCGAACCACAAATACAACATCTTTAATTATGGCCACGTAGGTAAGTTCGTTACTACAAGAGTTCCTTCGTACGAATTCGATCCCGCAACACAAATGTATGTCCATAACGGTTTCCGCGATGTAGAAGTAGACTTCACGCCATCTGAAACCAATGCTGCTTTGGCATCCATCACTACCCAATACTATAACATCTACGAAGGCAACCCAATTGGTCGCTACGAAAACCTTTTCCAAATTCAACAAGGTAACGCACTTCGTAACGGTGACTTACCAAATAGTGTTTATGGTATTTGGGCTAACATCGGTGCACCATCTAATGGTTTCGGCAAATCTGAAAACGATCAATTCCGCGTCACAGGGGCAGGTTCTGTTGTGCTCGGAGACCACTCCATTTCTTTAGGTTTTGAATACGAGCAACGCGTAGACCGCGGCTGGACTAGCGGAGACAACGGCCCATCTAGCATCTGGTCTATAGCACGTCAGTTAGCTAATTTCCACATCAAAGAACTCGACCTCAACTCAGGCGTAGTTAGCGACTCTGGTTCATTCAAAGCCATAACTTACAACCGTTTGAACGCAGGCGATGCCTACCAAACAGGTACAGGTGAATACGGCGGTCAGGTCAACAACGACCAACAATCATTCTTTGACTACAACCTTCGTCAAAAGTTGGGTTACAACCCAGCGGGTACTGATTTTGTAGACATCGACCAATACGATCCTAACTTGTTCCAGTTTGATATGTTCTCTCCAGACGAACTTCTCAACAGTGGCCAGTCCTATGTTTCTTACTGGGGTTACGACCACACAGGTAAAAAAGTTCGTGGCAACACCGACATCAACAAATACTTCAACGAATTCGATGAAAACGGCAACTACAAACGTTTTGTAGGCGCATTCCAACCGATTTACATGGCTGGTTACATCATGGACAAATTTGCGTTCAAAGACATCGTCTTCAACGTAGGTGTACGTGTCGATGTATTCGATGCCAACCAACCAGTATTAAAAGATCCTTTCTTATTCTACACTGCTAAAACGGTTCAAGAAGCAAGAGCGTTGGCAAGCAACGACCCTAACCAATACAGCTGGGTAGACCTTCCTGAGGGTATGGGCGATGACTACGTTGTCTATGTAAACGATGTCAACAACCCATCTAGCATTAACGGTTTCAGAAACGGTTCACAATGGTACGACGCTACCGGTACACCAATCGAAGATCCGTCTAAAATCCGCGGTGCTGCTGGTATTGCACCATGGTTACAAGACCCTTCACTTGAAACCCCAACAGCTGATGCTTTTAAAGACTACAAAGCACAAGTGAACGTGATGCCGCGTATTGCTTTCTCCTTCCCAATTTCTGAGGAAGCGTCTTTCTTTGCACACTACGACATCCTCACCAAGCGCCCAACTTCAGGATTCCGCTTCAACCCTTACGAGTACCAGTTCATTCAGACGCGCAATGCTGTCATCAACAACGCTAACTTATTACCTGAGAAAACCGTCGATTACGAACTCGGTTTCCAACAAGTTGTAACGCGCACATCTTCAATAAAAATCTCTGCGTTCTATCGCGAACAACGCGACAACGTTCAGTTGATCAACGTATTTGAAGCATATCCTGTTACTTACAAAACTTATGGCAACCGCGACTTCGGTACCGTAAAAGGATTAACAGTAGCTTACGACATGCGCCAGACAGGAAATATCCGCATGACAGCCAACTACACATTGCAATTTGCAGACGGTACGGGTTCAGATGCAACTTCAATGTCTGCACTCGTCAATGCTGGCTTACCAAACTTACGTGTTATTTTCCCTTACAGCTATGATCAGCGTCATGCATTTAACTGTACTTTCGACTACCGTTACGGTGAAGGTCAAGACTATAACGGCCCAATGATCGGTAAGACGCGCATTTTTGAAAATACCGGCTTGAACCTGATTGCAAATGTCAACTCCGGTTCACCGTACTCTTCTCAAACATTTATTACTGACGAAGGTATCGGAAACTTAAATGCAGGTATCAATGGTACTTTGAACGGTTCTCGTTTACCTTGGCAATACCGTTTGGATATTCAAGCTGATAAAACCATCAACATTGAATATGGCAACAAAGACAACAAGAAGAAAACAGCCTTCTTGCAAGTTTATGTTCGCGCTACAAACTTGTTCAATCAGTTCAATGTCTTGAACGTTTACCGCGCAACCGGGAACTGGGATGACGACGGCTATCTTGCAGCTGCAGCGAGCCAAACATCTATTCAAAACCAAATCGATGAGCAATCTTTCCGTGACTACTACACCATGAAGATTCAAAATCCGTTTAACATCAGTGTACCTCGAACCATTCGTTTGGGAGTAAAATTTGATTTTTAAGAAGCTTTAACGAAGTATTATGAAAAAGCAATTCATTGCCGCGTTTATTGGTCTAACCGTATCATGCTCTCAAGCATTTGCATACCTAGGCCCAAATGACAAAGATTACAAGCCTACCTCAAAGCCGAAAGCTAACTGTAGCCCAGCTACAGCAAAGTTGACCATGAAGTTCAACGATGTGTCTGCGCTTATTGAGCAGGGTGGAAGTATGTTCCAAAACCGTGCTGCTGGTGTAGCTGCCTACGAAGTACCAAAAGGAAGTAACCGCTTCGCTATTTTTGCAGGTGCACTCTGGATGGGTGGTACTGACGTCAATGGCCAGCTCAAGTTAGCTGCATTACGCTACCGCTCTGGTAACGATTTTTGGCCGGGTCCGCTCAGCGTTACACCGGGTTCAGGTAATTTCAATCCACTCAATCCGGTTGGCGACGATGCCATTCGTGATTTTGGTGAGGCCAACATTGACCCAGACCAATGTATTGCTTATGATAAGTTCTACACGATCAGAAAAGCTGAGGTTGTGAAATTCAACATTTGGTGGGAGTGTAATGCCGGTGTTACAACCGAAGGTTGTGACGAAATCACTGCGCCAACTAATGACGAACTCAACCGTATCTACGGATGGCCTGCTCATGGTGACGTCTCAAGAGGTCAAGATTACTTCTTAGCACCTTTCTACGACCGCGATCAAGACGGTAATTACAATCCGGACAACGGTGACCACCCTTGGTACGACGACATCTTAGGTCGTGACGACATCGAATGTGGTATTGACCGTCGTATTTCACTTTATGGTGACGAAACACATTGGTGGGTCTTCAACGACAAAGGAAACATCCACACCGAAACAAATGGTGACCCAATTGGTATGGAGATCCGCGCTCAAGCATTCTCTTTCGCAACTAATGACGAAGTCAACCGCATGACGTTCTACAACTACGAACTCATTAACCGCGGTACCCAAACACTTTACAACACTTACTTCTCTCAATACCTCGATGCTGACGTCGGAAACTACGCCGACGACTACACGGGTTGTGACGTATCACGTGGTTTGGGTTACATGTACAACGGTGACCTTCTAGATGAATCAGACGGTGGTAAACTTGGTTATGGTGAAAACCCTCCTGCAATTGGTTGTGACTTTTTTGAAGGCCCTTACCAAGATGCAGATGGTCTAGATAACCCTGGCCCATATTACGACGAGGCTACCCAAACTGATGTTGTTCCGACAGTTGTAGATGCTCTTGCCAACAATGGCATCGTTTACAAAGGCATTGGTATTGGTTACTCGGATGGTATCATCGACAACGAACGTTTCGGTATGCGACGATTCACTTACTACACATCTACATCTGCTTACCCTTACAATGATCCAGGGCCAGCTGCTGAATTCTACAACTTCATGGAAGGTCAGTGGGCCAATGGTTCTGAGATGTTCTATGGTGGTTTAGGTTATGGTGGTTCTTCCGGTGTTCTAGATGGTGTATTATCAGACTATATGTTCCCTGGTACTTCAGATCCATTGCATTGGTCAACCCAAGGTGAGGATGTTTCAGCTTCCTTTCCTAACGGTTGGGACGAATCCACCAACAACAACCCTGCTGGTGACCGTCGTTTTGTGCAGTCAGCTGGCCCGTTCACACTTCGTCCAGGAGCAATTAACAATATTACTGTAGGTATCGTTTATGGCCGCAGCACTGATGGTGGCCTAATGGCCTCTGTCGAGGCAATGAAACGTGCCGATACAAAAGCGCAGGCTTTGTTCGATGCTTGTTTTAAAATTCTCTCTCCGCCAGATGCACCGCGTCTTACTATCCAAGAGTTGGAAAATGAATTGATTTTGATGATTGATAACCCAATCTCTTCTAACAACTATCAAGAAGCTTATAAAGAGTTGGATGAAATCAATATCACCGACCCTAGCGTAGACCGTTTTTATCGCTTTGAAGGATACCAAATTTTCCAATTGAAAGCTCAAGATGTTTCTATTGCAGATATCGCCGATCCAGACAAAGCACGTTTGGTTGCGCAATGCGACATCAAAAACAATATCTCTCGCATCATTAACTTTGAGTTCGATGAAGCCTTAGGATTCTCAGTTCCTGTCGAAAAAGTAGATGGTGAAAATAACGGCATTAGCCACTCATTCTCCGTTAAAGAAGATGCGTTTGCACAAGGCGCACGCGCGTTGGTAAATCACAAACAATACTATTATGTAGCTGTTGCTTATGCGTACAACCAATTTAAAGAGTACGATCCAAATGACCCATTACTTTTAGACGGCCAAAAGATACCTTTTATTTCTAGCCGCTTGAATTTTGACGGTACTGCAATTGCACCTGTTACAGCAATTCCACACAACCCTATGCCAGAAGCTGGCGGTACAGCACAACTTGTTGCCTACGGCTCTTCTCCGCGCATCACGCGCCTAGATGGCTACGGAAACGGCAACCGCAGCTTGGAGCTCACAGCGGCAAGCATGAATACCATTTTGTCTGATGGCTACATGGCCAATCCAACTTATGACTACGGTGCAGGCCCTGTGAACATCAAAGTTGTGGATCCGCTCAATTTGGCTAACGGTTACTTTGAGTGCAAATTCAGAGACTATACAGCGCCAAACATTGGCAATAGCGCCGACACCGCAAGTTGGGTGATTTACCGCTACGCCAACAAGGGCGACGCCACGCCTATCGACTCGGTGAGTTCAGAACGCACAATTGCCTCCAATAACGAGCAGATCATTCCGCAGTGGGGTGTATCGGTACAAATCTCTCAAACCAAATACACTGGTACCGGCAATTTGGCTTCTAAGTATACGAGCATGATAGACGCAAGCATCGAGTTTGCAGATTCATCTAAACGTTGGCTAACTGGTGTCAAAGACAACGATGCGTTCTTCCCAACCAACTGGGTACGCTCCGGCGATTACACACCTGAGACCGATGCGGGCGCAACAGGTTACGAATGTTTGCCTGATGGTCCAACGTATTTAAACCCTTGTAATTACCCAGATGAAGTGGGAGTAGACCCAACACAGGCCTATGAGCGCGTTTTGGAAGGAATTGTTGCACCACATCGTTTGGTGGGTTACCAAGCCGACTACATGCCTTTGGCGTACTTCGGTACCTTCTCTGGTTCTAGCAAGCTCAATGCTTCAATTTCCTTCTTACCAAGTGTAAACATCGTGCTTACTTCAGACAAGAGCCTCTGGACACGCTGTCCAATTGTTGAACTCGGTCGCAACACAGCCCTCAACGTAGGCGGTGCACAACCAGGTGCTTTGCGCAAGAGCCCAAGCGTGGACAAAAATGGCAACCCCGACGGAACAGGTACAGGTATGGGCTGGTTCCCAGGCTATGCCGTAGATATTGAATCTGGTGCACGTTTGTACATGGCCTTCGGTGAGAACTCTTTCCTAGGCGGTGAAAACGGCGCCGACATGATCTGGAACCCAACCGACCGACTAGTGAGCAACGTAGGTACACCACTCATGGGTGGTATGCATCCGGTTTACGTATTCAGCTACAACCAATCGAGCACGAACGGCTTCAGCTCTGGCTACAACTTCCCAGCTTATGTTCCTGCTGACGCAGAGAACAACGCTGGCAATCATGCTTACACTAAATACCTTGAAGTAGAAGGTAATAGCTCTTCAGCTAAGCGCGAGCTTTATGGTTCACTTACTTGGGTTGCTTACCCAATGCTTGCACCAGACCAAGAGTTGTTGTCTACAGACGTGACCATCCGCTTGCGCGTCAACAAAGAATACAAAAACTTTGTAGGCTCTGGCGAAAACGCAGGCAAGCCCATGTACGGTTGGTCTATGGAAGACATCGCTACAAAAGTGGGTTCTCAAGACATGCTCAAAGAAGCTTTGGCGATGATCAATGTAGTGCCAAACCCATACTACGCCTTCTCTGAGTATGAGCGTACGCGTTTGGACACTAAAGTGAAAATCGTCAACCTTCCAGAAGTTTGTACTGTACGTATCTACACCGCAAACGGTAAATTGGTGAGAACGTTCAAAAAAGATAGTCCGCAAACGTACATCGATTGGGATTTAACCAATTATAAGTCGATTCCGGTTGCAGGTGGTATTTATCTCATCCATGTAGATGTACCAAATGTTGGTGAACGCGTCTTGAAGTTCTTTGGCGGCATGCGTCAGGCGGATTTACAAGGTATTTAATGATAGATTAGTTCGAAAGCTATGAAAATGACATTCAAACAAATAGTATTTAGCGCAGGTCTAGTGGCCTCTCTAACTGCGCAAGCGGGTAATGAAGACCGCGTAGGTTCTGCTGGAGCTTCACAATTGTTGGTCAACCCTTGGGCTAGATCTTCTGCAATTGGCGATGCATCTTACGCAAATAGCAATGGTCTTGAGGCGACCTACATGAACATCGCAGGTTTGGCTTTTACTGATAAAACACAACTGAAGTACAACTATTCAAATTGGATGGGTAATGCTGGTATCTCTTTGAATGGTGCGGGTATTGCTCAGCGCATCTCTGATTCTGAGGTATTCTCTGTAAGTGTTCAAGCGATGAATTATGGAGATATTCCGATTACAACTGTGGCTAACCCAGAAGGAAATATTGGTTTCTTTTCACCGCGTTTCAATGTGTTTAGTGTTGGATATGCCAAAGAGTTTTCTTCGTCTATTTATGGTGGAATCAATTTCAAGGTTATTTCCGAGAGCATTTCTAACCTCAAGGCTAACGGAATTGCCATTGATGCAGGTATTCGTTATGTATCTGGAGAGCAAGACCAATTAAAGTTCGGCATTACTCTTAAAAATGTTGGGCCCGTTATGCGCTACAAAGGTGACGGTTTGGCTCAACAAGTGACATACGTAACTACAGGTTACAACGCATCACTCGAGCAACGTTCAGCGACTTTTGAATTGCCGTCGCTTTTAGGTATTGGTGCTTCTTATGATTTCATCTTCAATGAAAGCAACAAATTGAACATGGCGCTCGGCTTTACGGCAAACTCTTTTATGAAAGATCAATTTCGCATTGGATTTGATTACGGTATAGCAAAAGACAATATGGCCTTCAACCTCAGAGCAGGGTTCTGCTATGAAGACGGAATGTTCAATGAAGAAACCAAATCAAGTGCTTTTAGCGGCCCTTCTGCTGGTTTTTCTATTGATGCGCTTGTTGGCGAAAATCAAAATGCATTAGGTCTAGAGTACGCTGCACGTTTTGCTGGTGTATTTGGTACCATTCATACAATCGGTGCTACAATTAGCTTAAAATAATTTTCTAACTTTGTTAGGTGCAAGAGAGCTCTTATAGGGCTCTCTTGTTTGTTTCCATAAATCGAAGACCATGTCAAATATCAGTTACTACACAGCAGAAGGCTTACAAAAAATCAAAGATGAACTCCATCATCTGAAAACAGTACAACGCCCTGCTATATCTGAACAAATTGCCGAAGCTAGAGATAAGGGCGATTTATCCGAAAATGCAGAGTACGATGCCGCCAAAGAAGCACAAGGCATTTTAGAAATGAAAATTTCCAAAATGGAAGCTATTGTTTCCAATGCACGTCTCATCGATGAATCTCACATGGACAACAGCAAGGTGTTTATCCTTTCAAAGGTTTTAATCAAAAACCCGAGTAATGGCATGGAAATAGAATACACCCTCGTTGCGGAAAATGAGGCAGATCTTAAGTCGCGTAAGATTTCAATAGAATCCCCAATAGGTAAAGGCTTATTAGGAAAGAAAGTCGGCGACATCGCCGAGATTCAAACGCCAGGCGGCATCATACATTTTGAAATCAAATCTATTTCTAGGTAGTGTCCAGTTTATTTTCAAGGATCATAGCTGGTGAAATCCCTTGCCATAAAGTGGCTGAGAACGATGAATTCTTGGCTTTCCTTGACATCATGCCTTTGGCAAAAGGCCACACACTCGTTATTCCAAAGTTAGAAACCGACTATATTTTTGATATAGAAGATGAAAGTTACCAGCGTTTATGGCTTTTTGCCAAGCAAGTCGCAGGCACGCTGCGTTTGCACGTTCCTTGTAAGCGTATTGGCTTAAGTGTGATTGGTCTTGAGGTTCCGCACGCACACATCCACCTCATTCCACTGCAACAGGTAGACGACATCAATTTTAGCAAGCCTAAAAAAGCCGCCGACCCAACAGAGTTGGCAGCTTTGGCAAGACTTTTGTTTGAAGGAACTCAGCAATAAAAATCAGATGAAAATACTAGCTTTATTATCTTGCTTTCTATTTGTGGGAATGGCCTTTGCACAACCCATGAGAGTTTTGTTTGTAGGAAACTCCTATACACACTACAACAATATGCCAAAGCTTTTTGAGCAAATGGCCGATAGCAAGGGCGTTAAACTCGAGGTTTTGATGGATGCTAAATCGAGCCATACCTTTCAAATGCACTCTAAAAGACCAGAATTATATAAAAACATCAACTCAACTAAATGGGATTATGTCGTTTTGCAGGGTTTTAGCCGCGAATTAGCACAAGATCGCGCTACAATAGACTCACAGAGCCTTCCTTATGTCAAACAGCTCTTAGATTCAATTTATGCCAACAATAGCTGCACTAATGTTTTGTTGTTCCAGACTTGGGGCTACGATGGCGGATTCAAAGACGATTCGCTTGGTATAGATTGGAACTACCAGCAAATGTCTGATCGCGTTCACCAAGGTTATTTGTATTTATCGGAAAAATTGAATTTGAGCGTTGTCCCCGTAGGGAAAGTATGGGAAACCGTTAAAGAAAATCATGCGGAAATTCAACTTTATCAAGAAGACAAACAACATCCCTCTTTAGCTGGATCCTATCTAGCAGCGTCTTGTTTTTATGCAGCATTGTTTAAAACGGAACCCAACTTGAGTTTTACGGCTAAGCTAGACCCTAAACAAGCAGAAATCATTCAGCAAGTCGCAGGAGTTCAGGTCCTCATGAACAAGAGCCGCTATAGAATCAATCAGAATACGGTAGAACTTGATATCAAATTGACGGCAGAAGACAAAAAGGTGGTTCATTTGAGCGCTAATTATCCGAACGCCTCAAGTGTTACCTGGGATTTCGGTGACGGCATGACAGAAAAGTCCTTTAAGACGCGCCATGTGTACGGCAAGCCGGGTGTTTATGAAATCAAGATCAAGGTGCAAGATGCTTGTGGCGAGCGCCTCTTGAAAAGAAAAATAACCGTTTAATAGAAAAACGCTTAGCCTTATCTCTCCTGAATTTTAATGCCAAATAATTGGCTGCTGTACTTTTTCATCGGCCACAAAATAAAGTGAAGCTTTGCGCGTATGACGTCGATGTAATAGACGAAAACGATAAAGATCAGCCAGAAACCTAGCGTGTACGGGATTACTTCATAAGGGCCTAGTTTTTCATGCAGGAAATCATTGAACCCAATTCTGATCACGCTGCCGTAGAGCAACATCATGTGGATAATAAAAATGCTCAGCGTATTTTGCCCAATTTTTAGAAACAAATTATCCTTTTTGATTTGAAGCACATACGTTTCTAAACCCAGCAATAACGAGAGAATAACCAACACCATTCCGAATTTATCTAGGAGCCAATCCATTTGATAAAAGGTAATATCATGTAGGCCAGGAATACTTTGAAGCCAAACAAGGAAGGGTTTGATTCCAAAGAAAATAAGTAAGCCGGTGGCAAATGCACCCATGATGACGGGTAAGGTCTTGACATTGTTTTTGTAGTGATAGAGCAAGACACCTAGCATTGCGCCGTACATGGTGTAGCCCATTCTTGGCGTAATCGGAAATTCAGAATGCGGCCCATGGAACATATTTTGAATGAAAGTGGGTGCATTTTGAGGCCAATAGTGGTCGCCTAAGGAGCCAAAATACAATTGGGAGTAAAACAGTAAAGTGCCGGCTAGCAAGTAATAGATCCAGAGTGGAATGACTTTTATCAAGCGAAATAAACCGTATAGCAGAATAATTGTCAAGATGCCAATTGCAATACATTGTAAGACATGAAATGCATAAAACTGGAGTAGGTAGCCCCAAAAAAGCAGTTCAACAACGCGCTTGAAACCTTTGCGAACGCGCATATTCTGCCAAAACGACTGCTGTTCATTGCCAAGTAAGAGATAAGTAAAGATGAGACCTGTTACGGTTAAAAAGGTGGGCGAGGTAAAGCCGCGGATGAATTTCCAGGTTTGATAGGCAGGATATGATTCATTGACCCACTCCGTTGAAAGTGAATCGTGGACAAAATGGCCCTCCAACATGAGCAGGATGGCAATGGTGCGCGCAATATCAATGAAATAAAGGCGGGTTTTGGGTTTATTGAGGCTTACTTGGTTTCCCATTTGAGATAAAAAACGTGCGAAAGTTACGAAAGAAATGACGAATCGGCTCAAGAACCTGAACCAATGCGATAAAGAAAGCTAGGAAGAAAAGGGCGCCCAAGACGGCTTCGAGGGCAGTCAGTTTGTTTTCCAAAAAGCTGCGCAAGCTATAGCCTGTAATTGCGCCGTATAGAATAATGGCGTGCCATACGTAGATTGCGAAGGTTTCTTGCCCAACAGCCATAAAGTAGGGGTGGCGTAAGCGTTCAAACCCGCTTATATAGGTAAAGAAAATCAGCAACAAAGCCACAAAAAATGCGCGGTCAAAAGCCCAGAGGTATTTATAATGAAAATGAGTGAAATCACCGTTGTAGATAAACGTCATGATCCAGCCGACTAGATAGAAAGCCAAGCCCATCCCAATGAGGTAGCGGTATACATTTTTGTTCTTGAATCCGGTTCCGTGGATACTCAGGTAGTGGCCAAACCCAGCGCCTAAAAAAACAAAGCCAATCCAAGGGAAAATCGAGAAACCTGTGTCGGGCCCTTGTATCATATTTTGCAAGATCGGCGGAATGCCTGCCGGAAAATATCCGGGCTGAAGGCGCACGAGTGGCGTAAAACCAAAGATAAGCAGTGCCAAAAGCAAGTAAAAAATCCAACTGAATTGCCTGATTTTGTAAAGTAAAGCACTCATCAAAAGCAATAACAAAAGGCCAACCCCAATGCATTGTAGGATGTGGAAACCTAAAAAGTGAGGATTGAAATGCCCAGCGAAATAGTATTTGAGGTATTTGAGGTTGAGCTGCAGCAAATAGCCGATAAGCAAAAGACTGAGCGCTCGGCGGATACCCTTCTTGACGCGCAGAAGCTTGAAAAACGGCGCATGGCCTTTCTGCCATTCTTTGTGCAGTAAAAAGGTGAAAACAGTTCCTGAAATAGTGAAAAATAGCGGTGCAGTGAGCCCTCTGAAAAAGCCCCAAGTACTGAACCAAGCACTGCCCGAAGAACCATGCAACCTCACTTCTGCCATGAAAGTAGGGTAACTTTCAAGCGTCATGGAGATAAAGTGACCTTGCAGCATCATGAGGATCGCAATACTGCGACTGAAATCTAGAAAATGGATGCGCTGTTTTTGACTCATCGGGGTGTGAATGGTTCGGTGCGTAGTTCGATGATCTCAATGCGTCTTTCTAAAGATGCATCTTTGGAATAAACAGAATTGCGTTGGTCGTAGTAGTTATCGCTCACGTCTTTGTTGGCTTTGTATTCACCCATTGGCACTTCAATAAATTGCAAGCGCAGTGGGGTGGTCAGCATATAAGGTGCAAATTTACCACCATCTATCTCTTCAAAATAATTTTTAATGGCAGAAATGCGTCTATTTGTCAAATGTACGTTATAATCTGACTTGGCGAGCGGACTTGCAAATCCTTGCACCAAGATACTGACCTGCTGACCCGACTGAAGTGCCTGCCAAACCTGTTCTCTAAAAAGGGCGAGGTTTTGCATCCCGAAGTCTACTTCCTGATCAAAAAACGCAAGCAAAGATTGGGC
The DNA here is from genome assembly GCA_044346245.1 of Crocinitomicaceae bacterium. Lineage (GTDB taxonomy): Bacteria > Bacteroidota > Bacteroidia > Flavobacteriales_D > Crocinitomicaceae > UBA952. Next base: position 12,954 of record JBIIZO010000009.1, on the reverse strand, counting down.
TTGTTGCACAGCCGCTAAAGAATCACGGCCTTCGCTTACTTTTTGCAAGTATAGTGGGTATTGGCTTTTATATTTGGTATAGGTTTCTTCGTAGGAAAGTTCAGTAAAATCTGAGGTAGTTTTAGGGTTGGGATGGTCGTTTTCGAAATAGAGTCGGATGGGTAGTTCAACAATTTGGATGGCTGTTGATTCCTTCTTTTCTTCTTGCGGCTTAGGGCGCGGCAAATATTGGTAAAAGACATCACTGCAACAGGTAGGATGAGAGGCATATAAGCTTCCTACGCGGTTTGAACTCAAAAAGGCGGTATCTGCTTCACAAAAAAAGTAAAGCTCATTGGCCGCACTATTCCACGGCAAACCGAGGTTGATAGGCGGGCCAAATGTACCATCGGTTTGGAGGTTGGAATAAAATATATCGTAGCCACCGAATCCGGCATGCCAGGTACTCGAGAAGTAAAGGCGTTTAAAAAGTCGATCAAACCAAGGCGATACCTCATTTTCAAAAGAATTCAGCCCAGATAAGTTGATAGGATTTTGAAGTGTTCCGTCTTGTGCAAATGTGGTCATCCAGAGGTCTAGATCTCCATTTGTTCTCGCAGACGTAGCAGCATAAATGAGTTTGAGTTGCCCGTTTAGTTCAAAAAGATGTGGCATGCTTTGGTAAGTAGCGATTGGAAGGGAGAGCAGCGCATTTGTATCGAGGTGCCAGCTATTTTCTTGCCTGACCACTTTCATGATGCGGCATTTTAGGGTATTGGCTGTTCTGCTGCAGGCACTACACAATGCAAAACTGCTGTCGGGCGCAAGCGTGAAGTTGCCGTACTCCTCTTGCGGACGCAGGCCTTTGATGAACACCTGATTTTTTGTTGAGGCCCGAAATTGATAAAGTTGGATGGTATATTGGCTACTGAAAATTTGTTCTTCGTCTGCGGCAGTAGAATCGGCTCTTAAGGAGCTAAAAATGAGGGTGTCGTTTAAAAAGAGGTGGCCAAATTCGGTATCGACGGTATTGACCGGATGCTGCAGTAAAGCGCTGTTTTCTTCGGCGCTGATGAATTTGAGTTGCTTAAGTACCCAATTGCAAGCCATAATTTCTTGTTCTGCCTTGAGGTAGGCGCTATTTTTTTTGTCTTCGGCAAAAAACTTTTTGGCTTCTTTGAATTGTGCCAGGGCCTCTTTGTAGCGCCCTTGCTGCTTGAGCATGAGCGCATAATTGAGCTGCGCTTGCGGATATTTTTGCCCATCTGGATCTTGCTCAAATACCTTTAGAAAATAAGTGGCTGCGGTTTTGTAATCTTTGAATTGCTGATTGGCGCTTGCGATTTTCCAGTGTAGATCGAGGTTGTTGGGTTCCAATTCAAGTGCTTGATCATAGTAGCGCAAGGCTTCAATGTAGTCGAGTGCTTGCACTTGGGTATCGGCATGGGCAATCAGCCGCTGCAATTGCTTTTGAGCACATAGCGGCGTGGCGAGCAACAGCAAATAAATCAGATATAGTCTGGGCATATGCGGTATTGCAATTGTGGTGGTTGAAATTTACTGAAAACGTAGCGCACACTCAATTCAAATGCACCACGCCCTCTACTAGCCGGAACAAGTGAAGAATAATTGAAGTCGTAGGAAATACCGGTATAGAGCGGCCCGCGGGCGAGCCCAAACTGCAGACAAAAAGCATCTTTGGTTCGCCACCATAGTGCTGAACTCAGTGTGATGTCATCTTTTGAGGAGAGTAAATAACCAGCACTAGAACCGATGGTCAATGCGCGGTATGGCCCCTGTAAATTGAGCTGAAAACTCGGTTCAAAAAACAATTCAGGCGTGTACGGATAGCGCAGTTGTCCAAATAAATTGACCCTGATATCGCGTTTCGTGTTGTCGGTAAAGAAGCTCTGATTGGGCCGCGTGAGGTTAAAAATACTCAGCCCACTTTGCATGGAGATTTGTTTATTGAGCGCGTATTGGTGGATAAGTCCTAAGCCGAGCATGGGTTTGGTCATAGACGCCGTCTGAAAAAACTCATTGGTTGGCGCATTTGGATCAAAAATATAGCCGTTGTATTGGTTGTCAAAGTAGAAGGCACTGCTGTTGAGTTGCCGTTGATTGAAACCCAGCTGAATGGCGGCCCGGAGTTGCTGTTGCTTATTGAGGGCAATTGGCCGACATATACTCAGTTGCATTTCGTTGGTCTGAAACTTGCCGTCGCCAACTTGGTCGTGAAAATAATTGGCTGCGATGCCCCATTGTTTCCATTTGGCATCGGCGGCAAGAGCAGTGGTTTGAAAAGGAATGCTGACGCTGCGCCACTGTGTGCGGTAGTTGGCCGTAAGACGGAGGTCTTCTTTGAAATTACCGGCATGGGCAGGGTTGAGAAAGATGGGGTTATTGTTGAATTGCGTCCAATGGATGTCTTGGGCAAGCATTGGTGCTGCCAAGAATAAAAATAGGATCCTGCAAAACTCCTTCATGTAACGAAGTTACGAAAAAGCCTGCGGATTAGAAATTAAGGATTTGAACTCGAAACCGGAATAATTTTACCGTTGAAAAAGGCGCCGTTGTGCAGTGCAAAATTGGCGATGAACTGAGCCATTTCGGCAGGGGAGGTTGGCGCAATATAGCCCGGAAAAGCAGCAGAAAGCATTTCGGTCTGAACCGCACCTAGGCATAAGCAATTCATGCGCAGCGAGGTGGCTTTGTATTCTTCTGCAAAAAGTTCTGTAAATGCGCAAAGTGCTGCTTTGGAAGTGGAGTAAGCTGCGAGCCCTGCAAATTTCAGACTGCCCTGAAAACCGCCCATTGAACTGATGTTCACAATGTGTGCGTCAGCAGCCAACTGAGGCAGCAAAGCTTGTGTGGCTTCCATGATACCTATGACATTCACCTGGTAACTTTCGGTCAAGTCTTGGTGACTGAGTTGTTCAAATGGTTTGTTGATCAAGAGCCCAGCGTTGTTGATCAAGATGTCAATTGGGGAAGCAAAACTGAGCGCAGCAATTTGTTGGTGAACGTCTTTGGAGATATCAAGTTGGTGGCAAGAAACATTCTTTTGTAAAAAACGCCCCCTCATTTTATCTACATTCCGAGATAAAGCGATTACTGTGGTGTCTTCCAGCTGAGCAAAATGGTCTACAAGTGCAGCGCCAATGCCTTGGCTCGCGCCGAGAATAATGACGCGCTTATTCATCGAAACTCACAATTAGTTCTTCGCTTGTTGCAAATGCTTGGCAGGTGAGGATGTAGCCGTCTGCGATTTCGCTATCGGTGAGGGAGTGATTCATGCGCATGGTGGCGCTTCCTTTGAGTACTTTGGCTCTGCAAGACGAACAAACTCCGCCGCGGCAAGAAAATGGTGCGTCGAGGCCTGCTTTTTCGGATAGTTCGAGAATGCTTTTGTCTTGGCCTTGCATGTCAAAGGTGGCAATTTCGCCATCGATCATGACTTTTACTTTGCTTTTTCCGGAGAAACTAGCCTCAGTGTTGGCAGTGGGTTCTGCTTCGCTCACAAAAAATAATTCTTTGTGAATTTTTTGCGGGCTCACCCCAAAGAATGCCAGGGTTTTTTCGGCACTTTCCACCATTTGTTGAGGGCCACACAAGAAAAATGCGTCGGCTTGTAGCATGGCTAGATCGTTCTTGATTTGTTCTTTGAGCTCCGCATCGTTGATGCGACCAAAGTGCGCGCCTTCCACTTCTTTTTGGGAGTAAAAAAGGATGGATTCCGTATGCTGAAGCGCAGTAATTTCATTTAAAAACAAAGCATCTTCAGGCCTTTTGTTGCCGTAAATAAGTTTAAATTGAGTTTGGTCTGTGGCAGTTTGCAGCATGCTCATGATGGGTGTGATACCAGAACCCGCAGCAATAGCCACTACTTTTTTGTAGGTAGGCTGCCATGTGAAGTTGCCTTCTGGTTCAAAAACGATTAGTTCTTCGCCTGCTTTGATATTTTGCAAAAAATTAGAGGCCTTTCCGTTTGCGATGGCTTTGACACCGATGCTTAAACCAGCTGAAGTACTGCTGCAAATGGAATAGGATCTTCTAAGTTGCTCGCCATTGATGTCGAGAGCCAAGGTGAGGTACTGCCCTGCTTGAAACTTGAAATTATTGCTGAGCGCATCGGGAACTGTAAAATCAATTTGTACAGCTTGGGTAGTCAGTGCTTGCACACTTTTTACAGTAAGGAGATGCGCGCCTTTCGGTAAGGCAGCGATTTTGTTGGATTTAAAACGGTCAAATAAGCCCATGTTAGTCGTCGAATGAAATGAGTATATCGTTGCTTTTTGGATGCGCTTGGCAAGTGAGCACGTAGCCTTGTTCTACTTCTTCTGGTGTAAGTGCGTAATTGACATCCATAGAAACCTCTCCTCTGAGTACTTTAGCTTTGCAAGTACAGCAAACACCACCTTTACAAGCAAAAGGCGCGTCGGCACCCGCTTTGTAGGCAGCGTCAAGAATAGTTGGTCCGTCTGAGGATAAATAAAAATCAGTGACCTCCCCATCCATGATCAGTTCGATGTGCGATTCAAAAGCTGGTATATTGTCTTGTTTTGCTTCAGCTGCTTTGGCAATTGGCGCGGCATGAAACAACTCAAAATGGATGTCTTTGGCAGCTAAACCAAATGTACTGAGCTCGTCTTTCACTGCTAAAATCATGTCTTGTGGACCGCAAATGTAGGCGCCGTTGATGGTCTGATTTTTTAGAAAAGCATTGAGTAATTCTTTGGTGCGGGCTGCGTCTATGCGGCCTTTCAGGAGCGGAACGCCAATATTTTCTCTTGAAAACACATGTACTAAGTTCATGCGGTTCAAAAAGCGGTTTTTGAGGGCCTCGAGTTCTTCTCTAAAAATGACTTCTGCAAAGCCTTTGTTGCCGTAGAATAAAGTGACACTGCTGAGTGGCTCGGCGTTTAAAATGGTTTTGAGGATCGAAAAAATGGGCGTGACTCCGCTTCCGGCAGCAAACAAAACGTAATGGTTTTGTGCGCTTGGGTTGGGTTCAAACTTGAAATTACCCATTGGCGCCATGACTTCTAGGGTAGCACCAATTTGAAGTGTTTCGTTGGCGAAAGAAGAAAACTTGCCGTTTGGTATTTGTTTGATGGCCACACGCCATTCATTTTCTTGAGGTGCACTGCACAAAGAATAAGACCTCCTGATTTCTTCGCCGTCGATGGTAGTTTTGAAGGTGAGGTATTGCCCAGAGTAGAAATGAAATTGTGTTTGGAGCGCTGCGGGCACTTCAAAAGCGACAGATACACAACCTTCTGTTTCTCTTTGAAGGTCGGTGACTTTGAGGGAATGAAACTGAGTAGACATAGTCGTAAATAATCAGGGTCAAAAGTAAGCAATAATGCGCAAGCCTCAACCAACATCTATCAATGAACAAACTGACGCTAATCATGTTTTGAAGGCGTAGTTATTTTCTATATTTGTTTCATCGTAACAAAGACATTATGACCCAAGCTGAACAAGAACACCGTTTTCAAGAGAAAATTGACCGAGAAATCAAGATTGAGCCCAATGACTGGATGCCAGACGAATACCGGCAGACCTTGGTGCGTCAGATTTCGCAACATGCACATTCAGAAATAGTTGGCATGCTTCCAGAAGGCAACTGGATTACCCGCGCACCCAACTTGCGCCGCAAAGCTGTGCTCTTAGCAAAGGTACAAGATGAAGCTGGCCACGGTCTTTATTTGTACTCAGCAGTTGAAACACTCGGCACGAGCCGTGAGCAAACCATAGACGACCTCCACACCGGAAAAGCAAAATATTCCTCTATTTTTAACTACCCAGCACTCACTTGGGCCGATATCGGCACCATTGGTTGGTTGGTAGACGGCGCGGCCATCATGAATCAAGTGGCACTCTGCCGCACATCTTATGGGCCTTACGCACGTGCTATGGTCAAGATTTGTAAAGAAGAGTCTTTTCACCAGCGTCAAGGATATGAGTCACTCACCAAACTCTGCAGCGGAACCCCACAGCAAAAAGCGATGGCGCAAGATGCCATGAATCGTTTTTGGTGGCCGGCCCTCATGATGTTTGGCCCGAGCGATGCAGATTCTACGCATTCCGATCAGTCCATCAAATGGAAAATCAAGCGCTTCACCAACGACGAACTCCGTCAGAGTTTCGTAGACGCTACCGTTGCGCAAGCAGAAATCTTAGGCCTTACCATTCCAGATCCAAACTTGAAGTGGAATGAAGCAAGAGGTCATTATGATTTTTCTGAAATCAATTGGGACGAATTCTGGCAAGTTGTCAAAGGAAACGGACCTTGCAATAAAGAACGCCTCGCTGCACGCATCAAAGCCAAAGAAGAAGGTGCTTGGGTAAGAGAAGCAGCTACCGCTTTTGCTAAAAAGCGCGCCATGAAAAAATCAGCCTAATTAAATTTATAAGACGATGTCAACAAACGAATGGCCTCTTTGGGAGGTTTTTATCCGCAGCAAACAAGGACTCAACCACAAACATGTCGGTAGCTTGCGTGCACCAGATGCAACGCTGGCCCTAGAGAACGCACGCGACGTCTATACACGCCGCTCCGAAGGAATCAGCATTTGGGTGGTAGAATCAGTGCATATTCACGCTACTGATATCGACGATGCAGCTTCGTTCTTTGAACCTTCCGATACCAAAATTTACCGCCACCCTACTTTTTACGAAGTGCCAGACGGCGTCAAACACATGTAAAAATGCAAGAATCAGCACTTTTTGAATACGTATTGCGCTTGTCTGACGACAGCCTTATTTTGGCTCAGCGTTTGGGGGAGTGGTGTGGCCATGGCCCCATCTTAGAAGAAGACATCGCCCTCACCAATATTTCTCTTGACCTCATCGGCCAAGCCATCAGTCTATACGACTTCGCAGCTGAATTAGAAGGCAAGGGCCGCGACCACGACCAATTAGCCTATTTGCGCTACGAGAACGAGTACAAAAACGTACTACTCGTAGAGCAACCAAACGGCGATTTTGCCATGACCCTTTTGCGCCAATTTTTCTTCGATGCTTTTCGTTTGCCGCTGTACGAGGCGCTCATGCAAAGCCCCGTGGAACAATTAGCGGCCATAGCGGCCAAATCTGTGAAAGAAACGCGTTACCACCTCAAGCACAGCTCTGAGTGGGTGATCCGCATGGGCGACGGCACCGAAGAATCTCATCAGCGCGCCCAAGCGGCAATTGATCACCTTTGGCGCTACACCAACGAGTTATTTTACGAAGACGCCCACGACCATGCCTTAAAGGCAGCTGGAAAAGTGCCTTCAATGGCTGAGATCCAAGCCAAATGGATGGCTACGGTAACAAATGTGCTCCAAGAGGCCACATTAGAAATACCCAAAAACAACTGGAAATTCGATGGTGGCCGTGAAGGACGTCATTCCGAACACATGGGTTATCTTTTGTCAGATTTGCAATACATGCAACGAGCCTATCCAAACATGGAATGGTAAGCGAAACCGACATCCGGGCTTATTTAGAGGAGGTCAGCGATCCTGAAATCCCTGTGCTCACGATCACAGATTTAGGGGTTGTTCAACAAATCTATCTTCAAGATCAAACCTGGATTGTCGAGCTCACGCCAACCTATAGTGGCTGCCCAGCCATGCAGCAAATTGAAGTGGATTTACTCGCAAAGTTAAAGGAGAAGGGCGTTCCAAATGCGCAGGTCAAACACGTCCTGAGCCCAGCCTGGACCACCGACTGGATCAGCGAAGCCGGGCGTCAAAAACTGCGCCTCTATGGCATCGCTCCACCCGTCAACGAGCCAGATAAAACAGCACTTTTTTCAGAACCACCGCGTGTGTCTTGTCCAAAATGCAATAGCAACAATACCCGAATGGTGAGTTTATTTGGCAGTACGGCGTGTAAAGCGCACTACCAATGTGCTGCGTGTCAGGAACCCTTTGATTACTTCAAGTGTTTGAAATAGAATTACTTAAATATTAAAAGAAAGCGTCTTTTATGGCGCTTTTTTATTTTTATAGTACTATGTAATGCATAATACAATATAAAACATATATCTTTGTATAGAAATTAATTAAAGATGAATGTAGAGAATACGCAAGCGCAAATGCGAAAAGGTGTTTTGGAATACTGCATTCTTGGCATCTTGCATCAGGGTGAGGCTTATCCGTCGGAAATCTTAGATAAATTGCGCACCGCCCAATTATTGGTCGTGGAGGGGACGGTTTATCCTTTGCTTACACGGCTCAAGAATTTAGAGGTGCTCACTTATCGCTGGGAAGAATCCACCTCGGGCCCGCCAAGAAAATACTACAAAATGACCGAAAAGGGCCAAGACTTTTACCTAGAGTTGGCCCGCACTTGGCAAGAATTGCAACAAGCCGTCGAACAAATCAATCGAATAAAGAACCATGAATAAAACTGTTTCCATCCATATCCAAGGATTTCCCTTTATTCTTGAAGAACAAGCCTACCAAGTACTTCAAAACTATTTACAGGCGCTTAAAAACGTATTGAGAAATGAGCCAGGCGCCGAAGAAATTCTTCAAGATGTCGAGCTGCGCATCGTTGAACTGCTTCAACAAAATCAGATGGGCGCTTCACAGGTCGTCCTACAAAGTAGAATTGATGAGGTCATTGAGGTGCTGGGCAGCCCTGAAAACTTCAGTGACAACCCAATAGAACAGCAGGAGCCCGCTCAAACAGCCCAGCAAGATCGTTCAGATAAGCGTTTTTTTCGCGATACAGATACAGCAATTCTTGGTGGCGTAGCGAGTGGCGTAGCCGCTTATTTCAATATTGATGTCGTCTTTATTCGGGTAGCTTTTGTGTTGTTCACCATGGTGTTTGGATCGGGTATTCCAATTTATATTCTCCTGTGGATCATCACGCCGAGCGCCAAAACAGCAAGTGAAAAACTCCAGATGAAAGGCCTTCCGGTCAATATTGAGAGCATCAAAACAGAATTTAGAGAGGCAACCGAGCGCGTCGAGAAAAACGCAAAGAAGTGGTCTCATCAGTTGAGAACAGACTCTGGCTTGAGTCAGAGCGCACGTCGTTTTGTGCTGCTTCTCAAAAAAATAACAGGTGTATTACTAGTCTTGTGGGGCTTGAGTTTACTGATTAGCTTATCTATTTTTATTTGGATAGATCCGAAGTTTGTTCCTGCGCAGATCAATGGTGAATACACCTCTTTAGGTGCGTTAAGTGCCTTATTTTTTGAGGCTGGTCAAAATGAACTGCTTTATATTGGGATTGGCCTCATCGGTTACGCAATCAGTTTATCTAGCATGCTAACTGGCTTTCGCTTGTTGTTTACTTTTGAAGCAAAGTGGCTGCGCGCGGGCTATTTAAGTCTTGGATTTGCAAGTGTATGTGGGCTAGTCTTTTTGACGTATGTAGGCATCTCAACTGGACAATCTTTTACAATTGAGGGCGAACTTAGTAAGGAAATCGGTACCTATGCAGGTGATTCTTTGCGTTTGGACATCCTTCCAGAACTCCACATTCAAAGCTATAAGACACAGCGAAACGCCATATATAATTTTGGTTTCAGACCGGATAATCAAAATGATTATGGCATCCTAATGGCGCAAGATGGCCGCATTTTTATCAGTGGTATCGCCATTAACTATATCGAAGCGAGTGACAGTTTGTATCATGTCAAGATCTTGAAAAAAGCACATGGTCGCTCGTTTTTCAAAGCGAACCGCCGTGCTTCTGCTATTGATTTCCCTTGTGTGCTCCAACAAAATACCATTCAATTTGCCACCGGATTTTCTTACCCTGCAAAAGACCGTATGCGCGATCAAGAAGTGGAGTTGCAGATTGCGGTTCCTAGAGGCAAAAAGGTCATTTGGAACGGAAAAGCGGTGTATCCTTTTACTTTCGTAGAATCCCCCGAACGCAGTAGCGACCGCGCGTATGTGAGTGGTGATGGGGAATACTCAGCTTGGTAACTGACTGCGGCTTTTTTTAAGTTGTTGGGCATCTAGCCAATAAATCAATTTCATGGAAAAACTATTGAGAGCGCCAGTTTGAAGGGTGTAAGAGAGATCTTGCCAATAGGCAGCGCTAATTTGATCATTGCTGGCAAATACGGAATTTTTCCAGACTATATTTATTTCGCTTCCCGGCAAGAAGACCCAACGGTAAACGAAATCAATAGTGAATGCGTTGTAGTTGATGTTATAAGCTGAATTACCATCTGTTGTGAGCCCATTAAAGCCTTCTAAAAGAGCGAGGCTACCGTCTTCTTGTAGGATAGAAAAATGTTGATAAGCTAGCGTAGACCGATAATGGCGCAAGCGCAAACTCAAAGACATCCGATTGGTCAGGATGTAATCGAAAGCAAGTGCTTGTATGGTTGTATTGCGGTCGCGCTGGCCAAAGAGGATGCCGTTATAGCTCTGTGCCGGCGAAGCAAACGGAATGGCATAGCCGATGCTGTTGAATTGCAGCTCTTTTTCAAAGGAGTAAATCAGGAAGATAGCGTCAGATAAACGGAATCTTGGATTCAGATTGTAGGCGTATTGTTTCCAAGGATGATCTAAATATTCAGTAGCACTTATTCCTAAATCTATCGCAAATTTTCGTTGATAGTTAGATGAATACCAGGTGTTTACAAATAGGAACTGCGGAGTTGTAAAAACTTCCCCCCAAGTTCGGGCCTCAAAATAGTCCTTGCCTTCTTGCAAGCTACCCCCACCATTGAAACCGCAGGCATTGAATTTTTTACTTACGGTAAAGAAATTTAAACTTGCCATATTGGAGGAGAATGTATTCGGCTCATAGAGGTATGCTTGCGTTAGGTTCGCATTGACACTCCACTTCATGCGTTTTTTCCATTTGGGCGTAAAATCGCGGTAAGCTACACTCGCCTCAAGTACTCTTCTGTTGTTGTTATAGTTGAATCCGAGGTCGTTGGGGTCATAGGTGTCAGATTCTTCGAGATAACCCAGGCCTGCAATCAGAGAACCGCGCTGCTTCTGGATATTGAAATTCAAATTATGGCCCAATGTCGCTTGTTGGTCTAGTTGTGCCGATAGGATGCCCTTTCCGTTGATATTGTAATTGTTGTCTTTGGTATTGAGGTTGAAATTGAAAGCGGAAACATTGGCGTCGTAAAATGAACCTGCTCGCCAAACGTTGGTATTGGTAAACGTGACCGATGAATTGTTTTTGAGGTTTTGATCGAAAACGAGTACGTTGTAATTGGTGAGAGGTGAAATAAGGACCTCCCGACGGCTTTCATCTAGGGTAGAAACTGCCGTGGCCATTTGCTCCGCATTGATGGCATTAAAAACACCTATACCCAATCCTTTACTGTTTCGGCCAGATAACTTGGAAGCATTATAGAGCTGAGATGAACCTGGTACGTTTTCTAAATACTCTCCTTCTTTGAGCATGGTTTGTGTCACTTTATATGGTGCTTGAATACCAATTCTGCGGCTGTAAAAAATTCCGGCTTTGTTGAAGAGTTCCATTCCTTCGGTAAAGAACTGTCTGTTTTCATTGAATTGAACTTCAAAAGGAGTAAGGTTGAGTACCTGTTGGTCAAAAACGACTTGGCCAAAGTCAGGAACTAATGTGAGGTCTAGGGTAAAAGCTTCATTGACGCCGTATTTGATGTCCATACCGCCATTGAAGGAGCGCAAAAGACTTTTGCTGCCATCTGAATTGCGAACTTGGTCTGCATAGGCAGAAACGTATGGAATCAGTGCCAGACGCAATGGTGGGCTAATGTTTTTGATGTTGGTGATGTCTCCGCTTTCGAGCAGCATGTTCTCAAGGTCGGGGTTCACCGCCACCCAAGACGCTTCTTCTCGGTTGCGGGCAATTTGACGCCCAAAATTGACGCCCCAGTCTTGTACTTCTTTTTGCGGAAAACGCAGAGCTGAATACGGAATGCGGATCTCGGCAACCCAGCCATTTTCGACAATTTGAACGGCGCTGTGCCAGACTAAATTCAGTTTGTCGTTGTAGTCATTACCTACAATTTTAGCGTCTAGCTGCACACCGCGACTTGTGAGCCCAAAATAAAACCCGTTTTGATTGTCGTTGTAGGTGTCTAAAAATATGCCAATGATATCGCAATTTGGGTTGTAGTCGTCGCGCAGCGAGAGGACTTTTGAAATGCTATCGGGATGATCTTGGCAAAAGATAGCAAAGTAAATGGCATCTTGGTCGTAACGCAATTGCACACTCGTGTTGCTTTTTGAAGCCTTACCTGGCTCTGGTTTGATTTGTATAAATGGATGGAATTCGGGCTGTGCTGCCCACACAGATTCTGTGAGGCGGCCGTCGATGTCTATTTTTTCTTTAATGAACTGAGCTTCGAGTTGTTTTTGACCAAAACAATGACCAGAAAGAAGTAAGAGCAGTAATAATTCCCAACGCATGGGCAAATTTACAATTTAAACCCCTTTTCTTGCAACAACATGTAGGCATTCTTCGCGTACCTCATAAGTTGCCCATATTTTGATGTCTTTCTTGAAGCGCACCAAAATTTGTGAAATCACGGTTTGCAAATACTTTTTCTCGACTTGCGTGAGCGGATGAGCGGCCTTGAATCTAGAAAAGGAGATGTCAAAGCTGTTGCCGTTCAAGTGCGGACTTCGCTTTACAGCTGTGCGGTTTTTGCGGACTAATTTAGCTACCGTATGCTTGGTACGAGTCATGGATGTCAGAACCAATTGGCAATCTTTTAGCGGGCTTTGGGCTAAGGAATCTTGAAACGCAGCGCCAATCTCTTTTAATATTTGCGCGGCATAAGGTGTCAAAAAAGCATACGAATATTGAAAAGTATCCAAAACAATTCCTTTCGAGGGTGTCACGAGAACGAGTTTTTTGGCTCGAAATGCTTTGCGAAGGCCATCTGTGTTGGCTACGGGCTGAATACCTTGCTTCACTGAGCGGTCCATGTATTCTACCAAACGGTTGTTGAGTTTGGCGGTAAAAATGTACGGATCTGTCTCTGGATATTGAAAGGAG
>JBIIZO010000095.1:0-8485 GCA_044346245.1 Crocinitomicaceae bacterium | reverse complement strand
TGATTTACCATCGAAATAAGATTTTTGTAAAACCATACCCGGCATTTCCATCTTACTCGCTTCGTTGCCGCCATTCCAAAAATAGTCTGTAGAGGTAAGTACAAAAGGCATTTGAGCAGAACTCATTTCTGTTTCACGAGAGTAAGTTTTCAAGGTTTTTACCTTTTTCAAAAGTGCTTTTTTAGATGTTGTCCCGGTAATGGCCATTGCATACGCTTCGATCAACTGGTCTGCAGTGATGTCAGCGCTTTTTGTTTCCTTGATTGGCGCACCAAAAGCATCTAGTTTCTCGATTTTACCGTCGGTATCAAAAACCAAAAGCTTGGGTAGGATTTCTTCATTCCCCACCACAATAATGTGGCAGTTTTTCGCGGTAAAATATTGTTGGGCCACACGTAATACATCCTCTTTACTGATTGCTTCGAGCTGTTGAAGGTAGTTTTGGTAGTAGTCAGGAGCTAATTTTTGCTTGATGGTATTGAGGGCAAAACGCGCAACGGTCTGAGGACGTTCTAAAGAACGTGCAAAACCACCAGCCATGTTATTTTTGGTCAGGCTGAGCTCTTCGTCGGTCACCTGTGCTTCAATAATACCTGCAAATTCTTTGAGTATTTCTGTTATAGCGGAGTCTGTTACTGCATTTTTGAAATTACCACCTGCTGACATCCAAGAACCGTTCTCAGTGATGTTGAGCGAAGAATAACAACCATAAGTAAAGGCTTTGTCTTCGCGGAGGTTTTGCATGAGGCGTGTGCCAAAGCCGCCGCCACCCAAAATGCCGTTCAAGACATTGAGCGCGAGTTGGTCTTTGTGGCCAGCGCGGATGTCGATCGGGAAGGTGACATATACTACAGATTGAACGGCACCTGGTTTTTTGACAAAAATGACGCGGTTTCCTTTGTCAAACTGCCCTTTGCCAAGATCGCTTTGATAAACAGGGCCACCTTGCCATGCCGAAAAATAACGCGTCACCATAGCTTCGGTTTGCGCTCTGGTGATGTCGCCAACCACAACCAAGTAACTGCCTTGAGGGGTGAAGTTCGTTTTGTAGTATTGGATGAGGTCTTCGCGAGAAATATTTTGCAGCGTGGCTTCGGTCATGATTTCACCGAGCGGATGCCCTGGAAAGTTGACTGTTCTTGTGGCATTTGTCGCCATTTCGCCCGCATCTGCTTTGGTAGATTGCATGCCAGATAAGTTTTGCTTGCGGATGCGCTCGACTTCATTTTCCGGGAAATTGGCGTTGTACAAGACGTCCGTCATGAGGTCGAGGCCTTTGTCGAGGTGTTTGGTGAGGCAGCTCAAGTACATGCTAGAAGAACCTGCTGAAAGGTTGGCGCCAATAAAGTCGATTTCGCGATCGAGCTGATCTTTAGAGCGGGTAGCCGTACCAGACATCATTAAGGAACCAGCAAAATCTGCTAGGCCAGCTTTCTCGCCTTCTAGACGTGGAGTAGATCCAAGGCTCATTTCGATAGACACCTTCGGTATTTTGTGATTTTCAGACAAAATAACTGTGATGCCATTCGCAGTAGTGAAAACTTGAGAGGCAGGGATGTTGATTTTCTGAGCCGCAGCCGCAGCTGGTCTTTGCGATCGATCTAATTGTGCAAAAACACTGTTGGTCACGATCAATATCAGGAGGAGATATAGACTTTTCATGAGGCTTATTTTTCTTTAGGTAAGTAATAAAGGATCACACGCGCATCTTGGGTAAGGTAGGTGTTGGCTACTCTTAAGATGTCTTCTCTTGTAACTTTTAGGTAGTTGGAAAGAAGTGTATTGACGCGGTTGGCATCGCCGTAGTACACATGGTTGTCTGCTAAGTTTTCGGCAATCCCTGCAATACTTGAATTGCTAGAGGCAATATCGTTTTCAAACTTGTTGCGCACTTTCTGAAATTCTTCTTCGCTGATGAGCTCGCTTTTAATGGCTGCAATTTGCGCGTCGAGTGCGTTCAAAAGGGTGTCCAAGGAAACTTCTTTAGGCGCCACAGCTGCCATAATGCCAATGCCGGCGTCTTCGAGGCCATAGTTGAAAGAGAAAGCATATTGAGCCAATTGGCGTTTTTCGACAATCTCTTTATTGATGCGCGAAGAACTACCGCTCGACAACACTTCATTCAAAAATTCAAGCGCATAGGTGTCTGGATGCGTTTGAGCAGGCATTTTGTAACCAATGAAAAGACCCGGTAATTGGATGTTGTCGTAGATGGTGTCTTTGATGAGTCCGGAAATAGCTTGGTTGTCTTTGCGCGGTCTTTCAATTTGGCAAGGCTGATTGAGGTAGCTTACGAGCATTTTTTTGGCTGCTGGCGAGCTAGTAGCCATAAAGTTCTTTTGGTCAAACTCGCTTTTGGGGATGTTGTATCTAGCCATAAAAGCGTCTTCGCTCAGGTTGATAAAATCGCGGTAAAGGTTAATAGCCTGGCCTTTAGGGATGGTGCCAAAATAGAGGGCAATCCATTTCTTGGTTTGTTCGATGTTGATATCACCGGCAATAGAAAGTGTTGCGTTAGATGGTACGTAGAACGTTTTGTAGAAATTGACGTAGTCTTCTTCTTGCGCTGCATCGAGGTGTTCCATGCTGCCAATTGGCGCCCAGTTGTAAGGATGCGTTGCAAAAACACGCTTGAAAATTTCTGTGAAGAAAGACCCGTAGGGTTGGTTGTCTACGCGCTGTCTTTTTTCTTCCTTGACCACACTGCGCTGCGTCTCGATGCCTTTGATGTCTACTTTGGCATGGAGCATACGCTCACTTTCGAGCCAAAGCCCTAACTCGAGCTGATTTGAAGGCAACACTTCGTAATAATAGGTGCGGTCTTGGGAGGTATTGGCATTGAGCGTGCCGCCATTTTTTTCGACGAGTTCGCTGTATTCGCCACGGCCAATGTTGGCAGATCCTTCAAATAACAGGTGCTCAAAAAAGTGTGCAAAACCTGTGCGGTTAGGGTTTTCGTTTTTCGAGCCAACGTGGTAGAGTACAGAGACTGCTACAATAGGTGTGGCGTGTTCTTCATGCAAAATGACATGCAACCCATTCGGGAGGTCATAAGCTTCATAGGTGATTTTTTGCTGTGCCCATAAAGAGGAGCTTCCAAGCAAAAAAAGACCGCAAAAAATAGTTTTTTTCATAGTCAAAAAGATAAGCGCCACGAAGATACATTTATTGGTCTAAATTTTGATAACTTTGGACAATGTCGTTCAAAAGAATTACCTTTTTTCTTTGTCTAAGTTTGTCTGCGATCAGCGTTAGTGCCCAAGGAATTGCACCCACCCTAGACTTCAATAATTATTTTGTTTCTTTTCAGGACGGTTTTTTCAGACCCATTGAAATTCAACCAATTGTCAGTTACAAAGCCGGCGACGAAATCGTTGCATACATCGATACGCGCGGCAACCTCAAAATTTACGATGGCAAGGAGCGCATAGACGTCACTACCCTCAACGTCGATTATCAAGTATCAGATCACCTCATGGCTTATCGCATCGGACAAGGTTTGCGCATGTGGGACGCCGGCAAATTCACTGTGCTCACGAACTTTGGCCGTGAGTATGTTGTCAAGGACAGCCTTATCGTATTTGAAGACATCCGTTACCAAGCGCTCAACGTCTATTGGAACCAAAAAGTAGAGAGTTTGGTCACCATCACCAATGGCGTCTCGATGAATGCAAGTGTCGGTGAAAACTTAGTGGTTTACAAAGACAACAGCAATACCTATTTTGTGTACTGGCATGGTCAAAAGTTTGAAATCGGAACATATAATGAAGAAGTCCTGGATTTTCAGCTCGGCACCGACGTCATGTGTTTCAAAGATCCCTACACGCAATCATTTTATGTTTTTGACCAAGGCAGCTTTCAGGAACTAGAGTCATTCCCGATCAAAAAATACAAAGCGGGCAGGGGCTTTGTGGTCTACGAAGACATGAATGGCAATCTTTGGCACTATCAAAACGGTCAAAAAACGGCCCTTTCCAATTTTTCTTCCGAGCTCTGGGATGTCAAAGATGACATCTGTGTCTGGATGGAAAACTCTTATTTTTTCGCTTACACGAACGGCCAACGCGTACAGGTTGCAACGTATCAACCACAGGCTTATTTACTCAAGAACAATGTGTTGGTGTACCGCAATATCATAGGAGGCGTCAGTGCGCTCGTCGATGGCGTTTCGCAAGAGATTACCAACTTTCCACAAGCCGATTTTGAGATTTACGGCTCTAAGGTTTTGGTTAAGTTACCCAACCAAACCTCTGTCGTGTTCATGAATGGTAAACTCTATGCCAACTAAGCGCTTTTATCTTTTATTTTTTCTGCTTGCTTGCCTTTCCTTCTCTCTGCGGGCTCAAAAATCAATGGAGCAAAAACTCGATTTATTGCTTTCACAAGGCCACTACAAATTAGTTTACCGCAAAGCCAAAAGAATGGCACAAAATCCGGCCTTTGACAACAGTGAGCTCCCTGAGAAGTACCGCCAGTTGGCAGCGCAAGAACTCGAGAAAAATCCTGTTTGGGCCAAGCGCCATGCCTTGGAGTTACAATGGATGCCGCGCACTTCAGAAAATACTGCAGTAAATGCAGGAATAAAGCAAGGAACACAAAGTTCCGCAAAGACACAAAAACTACTCAACGAAGCGCAAAAACACCTAGGAGTTCCTTATAAAGAAGCAGGGATCGATCCAACTGGTTTTGACTGCAGCGGTTTTACTTGTTATGTTTTTGAGCAAAATGGCGTGAGTTTGCCGCGTCGCGCCGCAGATCAATACACATTTTGTCAGAAAATTGATCCTGAAGAAGCCCATGCGGGCGATTTAGTTTTCTTCTCGAACGGCACGCAAATCAATCACGTTGGTATTTTGATCTCAGAAAAGGGGGAGCTTAAGCAAATGATCCATTCGAGTTCTTCGCTTGGTATCTCTATTGTTGAACTAGAAACTTCCTCATACTGGAAGCCTAAGGTTGCTGGCTATGGCCGCATCAAATAAAAGAAATACATGATGAGGGCTACGAGCTCAAAAATGATACCCGGAAGCAACAAATCTACGTTGGCAAATACGCCCATGCCAAGGAAGAATCCGGCGGCAATGAGCAAAAGTACTTTGCTTTGTTTTTGAAATGAAGCGGCACCTCTTTGTTTTTTTTCGTTCTCGAGCGCGTGCACTTTTGCAAAAATCAATACCACACTTGCCAATAAAAAGCTTAGCAATAAGAGCAATAAGTTTGGCGCATGCGGATCCTGAAAATTGAATACCAAGAAGTAAAGCGCGGTGTGTAAAACCAATAGCCCCATTTGAATGCGAACAAAGAGAGTTGGTTTGGCGGGTGTGAGTTTGGCTAAGAAACTGATCACCGCAAGGAAAGGAAACAAGAAGAGCTTGGTGCCCCAGCCGAGGATTTCCCAATTGTAGACATTCCAAATGCTAAATAAACTCAGCAGGCCAAAACTGATGGCGAGCCCCGATAAAACTTGTGGTTGCTTGATTTTCATGCGTGTTTTCTGCGGCTAAGTTCTGTGGCGCAAACGAGGTGCCAAAGGGCACGCGCTCCTACATTGGCATCCCAGTCTCCGTCTGGGCCCGGTGCTACTTCATTGAGGTCAAAGCCAATGATTTGACGCCCCGATTCAACGAGTTCAAACAATAAAAATGCGATTTCTTGTAGTTCAAAGCCGCCTGCAACTGGTGTGCCCGTATGCGGACACAAACTAGGGAGCAGCCCGTCGATGTCAAAAGAGACATAAACCTTTTGTGGCAAGGTGGCAATGATTTGCTGTACCTGCTCAGCCCATGTAGTGCCTGTGTAGGTCGCGTTTTTGAGCTCCCAGTCGTAAAAAGTATGTACGCGAGGATCTTGAGCAGAAAGCTGGACTTCTTTTTCAGAGATATCTCTGATGCCTACCTGGGTGAGTTTTTGAAGGTTTTTGAGTTCTTTGAGTGCGTTGAACATGATGCTCGCATGCGACTGCTCAAAACCTTCGTAGGCGTCGCGCAAATCGGCATGTGCATCAATTTGTAGAATGCCAAAACTGTCGTAATGTGCGTCAAGGGCTTGCAGCAAGCCAAGTGGGGTAGAGTGTTCGCCACCTAGTACACACGGCATTTTTCCCGCTTTTAACAATTGCATGCAGCGTTCTTTGAGATTGGCACGCAGTGCGTTGTGCGCTTCATTGATTTCGGAAAGCGTTTCGCCGTAGATGCGCTGCGCTGCTGCTTCACCGGCCACTTCTATATGCGCGATATATTGCTGACCTGCTTCGCAGAGGTGGTCATTGATTTCTTTCCATTCAATGGAAACAGCCGGCATGAAAATTTTGGTTTCGTAAGCGCGGTCTAGTGCCGGATGATAGAAATCGAGTTGGGTAGAAGCGTCTAGAATGGCTTGCGGGCCGTTGCTGGTTCCTTTGCCGTAAGAAGCCGTTGCGTCCCAGGGCACAGGTATCAATACGATGTCTGCTTCTTCTTCGGTATAGGGGAAGCCAAAAATATTGCCGTTGGCGATTCCTACGCCGTTTGGATCAAATGTACTCATTGCTTGTGTTGGTTTTGAAAGGCTTCGACCGCTTTGCGCACCGAGCCAAATTGGAGGAGCCATTTTTGGGCTTCTTCGGTTTCAATATTCAATTCAGCGGCTACCATTTTGGCGCCGCGGTCTACTAATTTTTCATTGGAGAGCTGCATGTCTACCATGCGGTTGCCCTTGACATGCCCAAGCTTGATCATGAGACTAGTCGAAATCATGTTCAAGACCAATTTCTGAGCGGTTCCAGATTTCATGCGCGTGCTTCCAGTTATAAATTCAGGACCAACGACTGGTGTTAGAGCGTGCTGGGCCAATTCGGAGAGTGGAGAGCCTGGGTTGCAAGACAAGCCGGCGGTGAGTAATCCGTTTTCGTTGGCCGCTTGGATGGCACTCAACACATAGGGTGTGGTGCCAGAGGCGGCAATACCGACAATGGTGTCAAGTGCTGTAGGTTGGTGTTCTAAAATGTCTTTCCAGCCTTGTTGGGCATCGTCTTCTGCGAATTCTACCGCTTTGCGGATGGCGCTGTCGCCCCCTGCAATGAGGCCAATAACGCGTCCAGCGTCCACGCCAAAAGTAGGAGGGCATTCGCTGGCATCTACAATGCCTAAGCGCCCGCTGGTACCTGCGCCAATGTAAATGAGCCTGCCACCTTGCTGCATGCGTTCAAAACAGGCTTCGATGAAGTTTTCGAGTTGGTCCGTAATTTGAGCGATGGCCTGCGGCACGAGTTGATCTTGTTCATTGATGCCTTCTAGCAGCGCGCGGGTACTGAATTGCTCTAAATTGTTGTAATTCGAGCTGGCTTCGGTGATTTTTTCCATTTGTATAGGAATACTTTGATTAGTAGAGGAAAACTTTGCCGTTGGTGGGGCTAAGGTCTACCTCGACATGGTTTTTAAGGGTAGTGGAGAGGCTGAGCCCTGCAAAATCTGTTTTGATGGGGTAGCGTCTGTGCTGGCGGTCAATGAGGGCCACAGTTTTGATGGCTTTGGTGGCTTGCTCTAAGAATTTGAGGAGTGCGTATTGCATCGTTTTGCCGCTGTTCACGACGTCGTCTATTAAAACGATGTAGGAGTTTTTCAAGTCCTTTTGGTCGATAGAAAACGTAATGGCTTCATTCCACGGTTCGTCTTTGTTGAGGCGAATTTCAAAACACACTACTTTGAGTGTGCTGTTTTGAGCAATTACAGCGGCAAGCAATTGTGCCAAAACGTAGCCGTTGCCGATAATGCCTCCTAGGTAAATCACCTCTTGGTCAAACGCAACTTCGATGAGCTGATGCCCCAAGCGCGTTATTTTTTGCTGAATTTGCTGCTGATTGAGTATGGTTTGCATAGAACAAAGATAAGCAAACACAAAAAAGGCTGCTCAAACGAACAGCCTTTTTTAAAGAGTTGAGAAATATTAATATTTCAAGACGCGTGCCTGACCTTTTTGTGTTTGGATCAGGTATACACCAGCATCAAGATGACGCAAGTCGATTGTGTTGGTTTGTCCTTCAAAAATGATTTGACCAGTGGCGTTCGTGATTTGATAGGTGTCGCCTGCTGTGAGGCCAGCAATTTGGAAAATGCCATTTGAAGGGTTTGGATAAACGCCAATAGTAGTGTTGAGTTCAGTGAGGCCAACGCTAGCGCGCATGTCAAAAACAATTGTGCCTGGGGACACACCTGCTGCAAATTGATCCACGAGGTTATTGGCGTTGTCAAAAATACTCACGCTTCCTGTTGAGAAGAAGTCTGTTATAGAAGCATAAAGGTTGCCGCTGATAGGTTCTTGTGCGAGGTCGTAGAAGTTGTTGGAGATGCCGGCAACTGGACCAACTAAAGCCATGTTGAGTAAGCTGTAGTCGTTGAGGGTGCTTTCCATGGAAATTTGGTAAACGAGTTTGTCGTCGCGCAGGGCAGAGGTACCGCAGCCCGTTACGGCGTTCGCTAAGTTTTGAGTATTCACTGCGCCGTTGAGG
>JBIIZO010000094.1:0-8499 GCA_044346245.1 Crocinitomicaceae bacterium | reverse complement strand
AGTGTGCCCGCCGCAGAGAGTTCTACGTCGTCTGGGTGGGCACCAAATGCAAGGATATCTAATTTCATGAATTATTGAATGTGGGCATAGCTCTCCACGCTCGGGCAGCTGCAAACCAAGTTGCGGTCTCCGTAGGCGTTGTCTACGCGGCGTACTGGCGCCCAATATTTGGCCTCTAGCAAGTAAGGAAGCGGGTAAGCAGCCTCTTGGGGCGCATAGGGGTAAGTCCAGTTCTTGTTGATGATGCAATCTGCGGTGTGCGGCGCGTTTTTGAGCAAGTTGTTGGCTTTGTCTGCATGACCATTTTCGATTTCGCGGATTTCGTCGCGGATTTTGATCATGGCGTCGCAGAAGCGGTCGAGCTCTTCTTTGTCTTCGGACTCAGTAGGCTCAATCATGAGCGTGCCAGCAACCGGGAAAGATACCGTTGGGGCGTGGAAACCGAAGTCGATGAGGCGCTTGGCCATATCGGCAACTTCTACCTCGGCGGTTTTCTTGAAATCGCGGCAATCTAGGATCATTTCGTGCGCAACAGTACCATTTGCACCCGTATAAAGGATGTCGTAATGGCCTTTGAGGCGCGCAGCAATGTAGTTGGCATTGAGTATCGCCATTTCGGTAGAACGACGCAAACCTTCGGCACCCAACATTTTGATGTAGGCGTAAGAAATGGTCAGGATGAGCGCAGAACCATAAGGCGCTGCAGAAATAGCGTGGATCGGCGACTCACCTCCTGTTTTGATGAGCGGGTTGCTCGGCAAGAATGGAGCGAGGTGCGCAGCCACACCAATTGGACCCATTCCAGGGCCACCACCGCCGTGTGGAATGGCGAATGTTTTGTGAAGGTTGAGGTGACAGACGTCGGCTCCGATGTTACCTGGGTTGGTGAGACCAACTTGCGCGTTCATGTTGGCGCCGTCCATGTAGACCTGACCACCGTTGTCGTGGATAATGCTCGTGATTTCGATGATGCCTTCTTCGTAAACGCCGTGCGTAGATGGGTAGGTCACCATGATGCCCGCCAAGACGTCTTTAAGCTCGATGGCTACTGTGCGCAATTCTTCGATGTCGATATTGCCGTTTTCATCGCAGCCCGTAACCACCACTTCAAAACCTGCCATCACTGCAGAGGCAGGGTTGGTGCCGTGCGCAGATGAAGGAATGATCATTTTTTTGCGTTGGAAATCGCCGCGTGATTCGTGGTAGGCTTTGATGACCATAAGGCCAGCATATTCGCCTTGCGCACCCGAGTTGGGTTGCAAAGAAACTGCTGCAAAACCAGTGGCTTCACAGAGGTCTTGCGCCAATTGTGCAAACATTTCGTGGTATCCCACAGCCTGATCTAGTGGCGCAAACGGGTGCATGTTGGCAAATTGCGGGTTGGTAACAGCCATCATTTCGGAGGCTGCGTTGAGTTTCATGGTGCAAGAACCGAGGGCGATCATGGAGTGTACCAAAGAAAGGTCTTTGTTCTCTAGACGCTTGAGGTAACGCATCATGCGCGACTCCGAATGATAAGAATTGAACACCGGATGTGAAAGCACAGCTTCGGTGCGCGCCAAACTTGCTGGAATTGCGCTAGAAGCACTTGCCAACTGGGCGCCAAAAACATCTAAAATAGCTGCTACATCTGACATCAGGTGGGGCTCGCCAAAGGAGATGCTGAGCTCTGAATCTGAAATATAGTGGAAATTGAGGCCTGCCGCCTCAGCTTTGCTGCGAATTTCAGCACAGTTGACACCAGCAACATGAATGGTGTCAAAGAAATGAGCGGATCCGATGGTAAGACCTGCGTTTTGGAGTGAGTTTGCGGTGGTTGTGGCTAAATCATGAACGTGCTGCGCAATTTGTTTGATACCGTCTGGGCCATGGTAAACTGCATACATAGAGGCCATGACGGCTAACAATGCTTGGGCAGTACAAATATTTGATGTGGCTTTGTCTCTTTTGATGTGTTGTTCGCGGGTTTGTAAAGCCATGCGAAGTGCTTGGTTGTCGTCGGCGTCTTTGGATACACCAATGATACGGCCTGGCAAGTTGCGCTTGTAGTCTTCTTTGGTGGCAAAGAAAGCAGCGTGTGGGCCACCGTAGCCCATCGGAACGCCAAAGCGCTGCGCAGAGCCAGTAACGACATCGGCACCCATACTACCTGGCGACTTGAGCAAGACCAAAGAAAGGAGGTCTGCACCAACAGCAACTTGAATTCCGGCAGCTTTCCAGCTGGCGATAGCGGCTGTCCAATCTTGGATGTGGCCTTGCGCGTTCGGATACTGTACAAAAATACCGAAGTAAGTAGCGTCTGGGGTAAAGGTTTGGGCGTCGCCAACGATGAATTCAATGCCAAGGTTGAGCGCGCGGCCTTTCATGACGTCGATACTTTGTGGTAAGGCGTTTTGATCGACAAAAAATTTGTTGCGTCCTGCTTGGATATCCGCACGGCTGCGCGAATTGTAAAACATAATGAGCGCCTCGGCTGCTGCAGTTGCTTCGTCTAGCAAAGAAGCATTGGCGATGGTCATGCCGGTGAGTTCAATGACCATAGTTTGAAAATTGAGCAGCGCCTCTAAACGACCCTGAGCAATTTCAGCTTGATACGGCGTATAGGCGGTATACCATCCTGGATTCTCGAGCACATTTCTCAAAATAACCGACGGCACAATGGTTTCATGGTAACCCAAACCAATAAAAGATTTATTGATTTTGTTTTTGGCGCCCAGCGCATTGATGTGATTTAAGTAGGCTTGCTCAGTGAGCGCAGGATCGATGCGCAGCTCGCGGTTGAGGCGGATTTGCGCAGGGATGGTGCGGTCGATGAGCGTCGAGAGCGCATCTACGCCAACGGCTGCTAACATGTCTTGTTGTTCGGAAGCTCCGGGGCCAATGTGGCGTCTTTCAAATGGTGTCATGTGTTGTGTCGATTTTGGGTCTACAAAAGTACTTATTTTTCCGTGAATTGCTGAACCCTCAGGCAGGCATTATCGTGCACATCTTGCCAAAAAAGATTGATATCGCCGATGTGGTAATTGCGCATAGTTAGGCTCAAGAAAAAGAACTTGCCACGCGGGCGGTCTATCCAGATGGCGCCGTCGATGAGGTGGGTGTCGAAAAGTTGCGGATAAATTTGGTTGTCAAAATACAAAAAGCCTTTGTGCGTAGTCTTTTGTGCTGTACTTTCGAGGGTCCAAGAAACCGGATTCACGACCGCTTTTCCTTTGTACCATTTTTCGTAACTCGACTGCTCTAGTCTTTTTTTGAAGGTATTCCAAGAGACATAACCACCGGTAGCATCTGGGGAGGTGAGCAAAGGGATTTGCTTGAGGTCGGAAGCCGCGATGCCGATACCGGGTAAATACGCAGCGACGAGTTGACTTTGCAGCGCTTTGCCGTCGAAAAATTCTTGGAGCAATAAGCCGCAGTGGGTACTCCCTTGGCTGTGGCCCGCCAAAATAATGGGCCGGCCGTTGTTGTAGTGCTCGAGGTAATACAAAAAAGCGGCGCGTACATCTGCATAAGCTAACTCTAGAGCAGCCTTGCCCTCAGGGCCGTCGACATAATAAGAACGCAAGTGAGCAGAACGATAGTATGGTGCAAAAAAACGACCTGCTTCGGCAAAGGCACTACCTTGAAAAGGAAGTGCGGTTTGGAGTACTTTGGTCTGTTGTTCGGTATCGCCGAGTGGAACATTCCAGCGCTTGTCACTTTTTTTGGTGTTGAGCGTTGGATATACATAAAAAACGTCTGCTTTGGCGTGCAAACTGGTGTCTTTTAGATGAGCGGCAAGGCCTGCAGGATACGCGCCAGGGCGTGCGGCCCAATTTTGAGCCAACCTGTAATCTACAGGGGTTTGTGCATAGAGTCCTGTTGAAAGAATTGGGAGATACACGAAGAGTAGAGTTAGAAAACGCATTATTTTTGTAGTCGAAATGTCCGGACACCAAAGAAACACATTTTTCTGCCTATTGTTTATCCTTTTGGCCGCAAAAAGCGCTAGTGCGCAAGATTCGCTCGTCTATTGGAAATTCAAGTCGCTGTATTCCTTGAGTGGCACACAAACGTCGTTTGTCAATTGGAATGCAGGAGGGCGCAACAACATCTCGATCATCGGCTCGGCAAGTGCCTCGGCTTATTACACCCGCGAAACAGTTAAATGGACCAACGACGCCTCATTTGCACTCGGTGGCATCAAGTATTTTGACAAAAAAGGCATAGGTGCCCAAAAAACAGACGACCGCCTCGACCTCGCCAGCACCTTCGGGATGCAGCTATCCAAAGGCTTCTTTCTCACCTTTGCCTCGAGTTTTCGAACACAAAGTATCAATGGCTACGCCTACCCCAACGACTCCATTCCGGTTTCGCGCTTCATGGCACCCGGCTACATGAACCTCGCAATTGGCGCTGACTTCCGCAAATCGGACAACTTCAACATCTTCTTCTCCTCAATCGCCATCAAATCAACATTTGTACTAGACGACTCCCTCAGTGCAACAGGTTCTTTCGGGGTAGAACCCGGCATGCGCTACCGCCAAGAGTATGGCGCCTATCTCAAAATGAAACTCAATTGCCCCTTAGCCAAAAACATCGAGATGAAATCCAAACTGGAATTATTTAGTAATTACCTCAATAACCCCGAAAACATCGATGTCAATGGAGAGCTCTTGCTGCTCTTTCGCGTCAACTCGCTGGTGTCGGCCTCTGCCCAATGGAACCTCATCTACGACGACGACATCAAAATCACGGATATCAATGGCAATATTGGCCCTAGAACCCAATTTAAATCGGTCATTGGTATAGGTTTGTCTTACAAAATCGAAAGTTAATGAAGCAACTTCTTTTCTGTGCACTGCTCCTTTTTATGGGCCCAGTAAACGCACAATCTGACTATTCAAAGTTCGACCTCAATTTACAACTCAACACCAACCTTTATCAAAAGCAATTTGGCCCCGAGTGGAACCTTCAAGGCGAACTACACCTCAACCCCAAATGGAGCCTACTGTACAATTACTCGATTGGTTCCTTTACCACCTACAGCGGCTACGCGCACGCACCCATGAGCTTATTTGCCGTCGGGCCCGTAACCCGATTTTTATCTCAAAATGCCTTCACTTTTGGCGATTTTTTGGGCGCACTAGCTGTGGGCGCTCTTACTGCGCTGATCCCCGAAGGCGTCGCGTATCATTATCCGTTAGCCTACCGCTACGACCTTTCGGGCTACGTAAATCCGCTGGGGCTGGCCTACATCATAAGCAACAACCCTACCGAGGAAGGCCGCATCAAATACGACGCCACTGCCGGTGCTAAACTCACTTATTACGCAGCTTTTGGCCTACACGCCAACGTGCACTTGCAAACGCGCTTTACTGCGGGTTATGGCTTTTACCCCAATGCAGGCATTGGCCTGGGTTATTCATTTGGGCATCGCAACCTCAGCGAATAAGCAAGGTACTCAATGTCTACCAGGCTGACAACACAACGGTAGCGCTTTCAAAGCCTCCGGGTTGGCCTTTCTATCGTCGGCCTGATAGCCAATATTCACCAACACCATTTGCAGCGCTTCTTTGTTGGTCTTGGACGGTTTGAACTTCACTTCCACCACTTTTGTTTCGAGGTTTAGCTCTGCATACACCACTCCTTTTGATTGGTTCAGGGCTCCTTCAATGCGCTCCTTGCAATCGCCACATTGGGCAGAGGTCTGAATTTGGAGCACTATTGTTTTTTGGGCAAAAAGTGGCGTTCCGAAAAGGAATAAAAAAGAAATGAGGATTATTTTCATAATTATTGAATTTTGATTGATTTTGATTGATTTTGATTGATTTTGATTGATTTTGATTGATTTTGATTGATTTATTTAATCATATAACGCAAACCAAAATATAGATTCCAACCCATAATAGGCGACCAAATTTCAGTGGCATCGAAAGCCTCCCCAAAAGGATTTTGTGCACCAATGATGGGATGGTGCTGCATCACGTTGAGGAGATTTTCGCCACAGGCATAAAGTTCGAGTTGCTTCCAGTTGCGCGTCACCTGTGCATTGAGCAGCCCCCAAGGGTTACCCTGCCCACCTTGCGGCAAACGCACAGCGCTGTAACGCGAGTACGTGAGGTCATAAGCCCAGCGCTTGTTGCGGGTTTGGTAGCCGAGATTGGCAAAAATACGTTGGCGCGGCAAGAGCACTTGCGTTTGGAACTCGCCGTTGAACAACGCCCTCACGTCTTGGAATTTATAGGCCAAGCGCAAATCGAGGCCGCGCAAAAGAGCGTAACTGAATTCTACTTGCAAAACAGTGGCCAAAGAATGGTCACTGAGGTTCTTGAAGACCACTGCCCCACTCTGCGAATCGCGATCGGCCACGAGTTGTTGCGAAAAACGCGTATGATAAGCATCTAGACTGAGGCTGCCCTTGCGTTTTTTGAAAGTAAAGCCCTGCACCAACGAGGCGCCTACATTCCAAGAAACTTCGGGCTGCAAGGCTTGTGGCGCAAGCCAAGTCTTGGAACTCGCCAACAGCGAGAGGTTGTCTACCACAAAATTGGGCAAGCGCCAAGCACGGCCTGCAGTGAGGCGCGCGTCCAGCTGAGGCGTGAGTGCATATTTAAAATGCGCACGCGGAGAAAACTGCCCGCCGGCTAAGTTGTGTTGGTCGTAGCGCGCGCCTACCACGGCTGAGAGTCTGTTGCCCGTATAGGCGTATTCGGCAAACAAACCCGGCACCCACTCCGCGCGGTCGGCACCTACTACCTCAGCCCCAAAAGGTTGCCCAGCCCACTGACTCAGGCTCAAGACCTGAAAACTAGCACCCGCCTTGATTTTATGATCGGCCGTATAAATGATGTCATCGTAGATAACGTTCAGGTACCCGCGTTTTTCACGGCCACTGAAGTTACGCAAACCATACAGGCCGCTCATGTTTTGATACTTGAACTGGGCAATGACGCCCAAACTTTGCGCAGGCTTCTTGCCAAAAAATCCGGTTTTCGAAAAAACAGAGAGGTGTTCGCTAGCCAACTGCATGCCATAGCCCACCGGGCTGGCTTTGGTGTAGGAACTTTGACCCCCGATTTTTTGGTCTGCGTAAGCCTGCACGCCCAGTTGGGCCTCCATGCGCGGGCCTTGATAACCAAAGCGCTGCAGTAAATTAAAGGTATTGGAGAGCGCTTGGTCTCTAAAGCCGTCGTTGTTGTCGTCAAAGTTACCGTAAACCGCAGCGCCTGAAGCGAAAAGGCCCATGTGCCAGCGCTCGGAGAGCTGCTGGCCGCCCTGTAAATTGAGCTCGGTGCGCCCAAACCGATTCTGGTAAAAATTCAGCCCCAAGCGCGGCAACTCTTTGGGTTTCTTGAATTCAAAATTGACCAAACCCGCCATCGACTCATAGCCATTCACCACAGAACCCGTCCCCTTTGTAATTTGTATGGACTCCAGCCAAGTGCCCGGAATCACACTCATCCCAAACGCACTTTCAAGGCCGCGCAAAAACGGAATGTTCTCGAATTGCAGCTGCGTGTACACCCCATCCAAACCCAACAACTGAATTTTCTTCGCCCCGGAAATGGCATCCGACATACTGATGTCTACAGTCGCATTCGTTTCAAAAGACTCCGAGAGGTTGCAACAAGCTGCCTTTCTGAATTCAGCACTGGTAAGCTCCTCCACGTGCAAGGTTTTCAATTTCGAAATCCCGTGGGCATCTTTTTGCTTGCTCACGACAATTTCCTGCACCAATTGCCCCGAAACTAGCACCACATTTAGCGCCAAAAATCGGTCCGAGCGCGTCACTACCAAGCGATCTGAGCGGTAGCCTTTTGCCACAAAAAGCAAGGTATCGGGCTGCTGCTTACCCAATAAGATTTCGAAGGTACCGTCTTCGTTGGAATACACTATAGTACCAGCCCCCAACAAGGTAATCTTGACATTTTTAAGTGGCTTGGTTTGCACAGAATCTGCACCCTGCACCACGCCCCGAATTTGGCCAAAAGCCAATGCACTCCAAAAAAGTGCAGCAATAAATAAATTGATTTTCATATGTGTAAAATTTGATGAGACCTTCTATTCAAATAGAAAGCACATCAAATTCTCCACACTTGTTGCTTGACCTGTAAATCCCGACCACTTGCATATAGCGGAGGGGGTCGGTATGCGGAACCAATTTCGTATTTTTGATTTTCTTCGCATGAAGAGAAAAAGGAAAAATCAAAAACTGATTTTTGCCAAATGTAAATTGGAAAGAATTCAATTTCAAAGGAAGTATACGCCTGATCATAATTGGTTTTCACCACCTGCAACTCATCCGAACAGCAGTCTTTTTCTTGCAAATTAGCAGCACAAGCCGCTTCTTTCTGTTTTTGACAGCAAGGCGGGAGTGCTTGATGAGGCTCTGTGCATTCGTGATCAACTTTGATCAGAACGGAGCTAAAAGCACCATCCATTTCGCAAAAATGCTTGTGAATGGGGATGCCCACTTGGAGTGCAAGTTGAAGCACAATCAGAAAAACAGCGATTATA
>JBIIZO010000093.1:0-8561 GCA_044346245.1 Crocinitomicaceae bacterium | reverse complement strand
CGTCAAGATGAAAACATCAAGACCATCCGTGTCATCAAGCAATAAGCCTTAGGTTTACACTTAATCTAAACAAACAAAAGCCCTGTGGAAACACAGGGCTTTTTTGTGTACTGATATTTGGTTGTTTTACGTAACTTCGTTCTCGTTTATGAAAGCTGATATTTCTCTTCTCGACCTTCAAAATATTCCACGCCATGTAGCTTTTATCATGGACGGTAATGGACGTTGGGCAAAAAATAAAGGGCAGCACCGTTTATTTGGACATGCGGCTGGGGTTGAATCCGTGAAGGAAGTCATCAAAACAGCACGCGAACTCGGCGTTTCGTATTTAACAATGTATGCCTTCTCAACCGAAAATTGGTCTCGTCCAAGTGAAGAAGTTGAGGGGCTTATGAATTTATTAGTGGACGCAATTGCCAATGAAGTGGATGAAATGCATGCCAACGGGGTGCGCTTACGTACCATCGGTGATATCCAAGGTTTACCTGGCAACTGTTATCAGTCTTTGTTATCCGCTATGGAAAGAACCAAAGACAATACTTCCCTGACCCTCATTTTAGCCCTTAATTATTCGGCTCGTCAAGAAATATTAAAAGCGGCTGTTGCTGCGCAGCAACAGATCGAAGACGGTCAGCTTTCTGCGGCTGAACTCGACGAACAAACGTTTTCTGGTTTACTACATACCAAAGACATACCAGATCCTGAATTACTCGTTCGCACGAGCGGAGAATGCCGCATTAGTAACTTTTTGCTTTGGCAATTGTCTTATACAGAGTTGCTTTTTACAGAAACCCATTGGCCCGACTTCCGCCGCGATGCATTTATAAATGCCATTGCAGCGTATCAGAAGAGGGAAAGGCGTTTTGGAATGGTTTCTGAACAAATTCAAACCAATAAATGAATAAAATATTCTTCTTTTTACTCTTGTTTAGTGCAGGTTTATCCCTGGCTCAAACACCCAATAATTTAGGTGGTTTTGACTTTGATTACGCCAACCCGAAAACCTATGAAATAGGACCGGTACGCGTTGTTGGCGCCGACAACTATGACCACCAAGCCATCAAGCTTATTGCAGGTTTGCGCACAGGTCAAAAAATCACTTTACCGAGTCAGCAAATTAATAAAGCCATTCAAAATCTATGGGCTGAAGGCTTGTTTTCGGATGTCGCTATTTATGCAGATAAAGAAGTTGGCGGCATCGTTTATTTGGTGATTGAGCTGAGCCCGCGGCCAAAGCTTTCTAAGTTTCGATTTGTCGGCGTAAACAAACGCGAAGCAGACAAATTAAGAGAAGAAATCTCGCTATATGCTGGAAAAACGATTACCGAAAACCTCGTTTTTGAAACCAATAGCAAGATAAGAAGCTATTACAGAGATAAAGGCTTTTATCATGCCAAAGTGCAAATCAATCGCCAGCAAGACACCCTCATCAACAATTCTGAGATTTTCGTGATCAATGTTGAAAAAGGCATTAAGGTAGGCATCAAAGAGATCGAATTTGTTGGTGTTACTTCAGTTCCGATATGGAAGCTCAAAATGGCCATGAAAGACACCAAACAAAAAGGCCCTCAGCGCCTGTTTAAACGTTCTAAATATACCGAAAGCAGCTATGCCACTGACAAAGCCGCCTTAATGGCTAAATTCAACGCAGAAGGCCTCCGAGATGCAGCCATAGTCAACGATACTGTGTTTATGCTCGATGAAAAGAACATGAAAATCAGAATAGAAATCAACGAAGGTGAGAAATATTACTTTGGTGACATCGAATGGATTGGCAATTCTAAGTACAGATCCAGCTTCCTCGACACCGTTCTAGGAATCAAACCTGGAGATCTCTATAACAAAGACTTATTCAACCAGCGCTTGTATGGCAATGGCGACGGCCGCGACATCTCTTCGCTCTATATGGATCGCGGTTATTTATTTTTCCAAATCTCTCCTGTAGAAACAGGTGTCAAAGACAACAAAATCAACCACCAAGTTCGTTTGATTGAAGGCAAAGAGGCCCATATAGGCACCGTCACTATCCGCGGCAACACCAAAACAAACGACCACGTTATTTTGCGCGAAATCCGCACCAAGCCCGGAGACCTCTTCAATAAAGCCGACATCATGCGCACCCAGCGCGAGTTAGCTCAGCTTGGCTTTTTTGACGAGCAAGGTTTTCAGGTCAATCCAAAACCAAATCCTGCCAATGGTACCGTAGACATCGAATATGTTGTTGCAGAAAAATCTAGCGATCAAATTGAACTTTCTGGCGGTTACGGTGGTGCAGGCCCCAATACATCGGGCCGTGTAATCGGTACGCTCGGTTTGTCTTTCAATAATTTCTCCACCAAAAACTTCTTCAAGAAAGATGCCTGGAGCCCATTACCTGGAGGCGATGGCCAGCGCCTGACCATTCGTGCGCAATCTACCGGACGCTTTTATCAGGGTTACAACTTTTCTTTCACTGAACCATGGTTGGGTGGCAAGAAACCAAACTCCCTCACTTTCTATGTAACCAACTCTTCTATTTCTACAAATGGTTTGTTGCGCACCAATCCCGACTACAAAGGCATTTCTATTTCGGGCGCAGGTGTGGCCATGGGCCGTCGCAAAAAATGGCCAGATGACTATTTTGTGGCCAATTATGAGCTGTCTTATCAGTATTATGATGTACAGAATTACCCCTTCTTCCCGCTTTTCCAGAATGGCTATGCCAATGACATCTCCCTAAAATACACCTTGCAACGCAGCTCGGTAAGTGCGCCAATTTATCCTCAAAATGGCTCCAACTTTACCTTTTCTGCCAAAGCAACGGCGCCATACTCCATGTTTGGACCAGAAAAAGATTACTCCAGCATGACGCAGCAAGAGCGCTATAAGTACTTGGAGTATTTCAAACTGAAGTTTACAGGAGAATGGTATACGCCTTTGAGTGCTGATAAAAAACTTGTCTTGATGTCGCGCTTTGGATTTGGTTACATGGGTGCCTACAACAAGGCGAAAGGCATTTCTCCTTTTGATCGCTTCATTATGGGCGGTAGTGGCCTCACCGGAATGGGTGCCAATCAAATTGGCGGACGTGAAATTGTTGCATTACGTGGCTATGAAGACCAAACTATTTCTTCCGCTGGTGGCGACCCAATTGTCGCAAAATACACTTTAGAGCTCCGCTATCCAATTTCTCTGAATCCGCAAGCGACTTTTTACGCGCTCTCTTTCCTAGAAGCTGGCAACACTTATCCGAGTTTTGATAAGTTCAATCCGTTCAACGTGAAGCGCACAGCGGGAGTAGGTATTCGCGTATTTTTACCAATGTTTGGTATGTTGGGTCTTGACTACGGTTTGGGTTTTGACCAAATGGATGAGTGGGCTGATGGTTTTGGCAAGGGTTCGGACTTAGACATCAAAGCGAAAGGCTATTATCCTAAACTTACCTTTACAATTGGCATGAACCTCGGAGAATTGTAGCATTAACAATAAATTGGTAACTTCGTCGTTCTAAGCAAGCAAATTAAAAACATGAAATACCTTGCACTTCTTTTATTGGTTTTTGGCATGCAATTTGTCAGTGCGCAAACCTATGCTTTCATTGACTCAGATTACATCTTAGAAAATGTACCTGAGTATGCAGAAGCCAAAGAACGCCTCGACAAAATGGCCGAGCGTTGGACCAAAGAAATAGAAGACCGCTACGCGACCATCAAGAGCCTCAAAAGCAACTACGACCGCGAAGAAGTGCTCCTTCCAAAAGAGGAAAGAGAAAAAAGAAAAATAGAAATAGAAAAACTCGAGCAAGAAGCCATCGACCTCCAAACCCAGCATTTTGGTACAGAAGGCGATTACTTTCAAAAGCGTCAAGAGTTGATCAAACCAATACAAGACCGCGTTTTCACCGCCATGAAAAAAGTGGCTAAAAGAGAAGGTTATGCTTTTGTTTTTGACAAAGCGAACCAAAGTAATTTGCTTTATGCAGAAAAAGAATTCGACATCTCAGACTCGGTGCTCGAAGAAATGGGAATAACTAAATAAATATAAAAATGAAAAATGTAATACTCGGGCTGTTTGTTGTTATCGGATTCAGCACTTTTGCTCAGACTAAAATCGGACATGTAGACTCTCAAAAATTACTCGATACATTGCCTTCGCGCAAAGAAGCGATAAAAAAGCTCGATTCTATGAAAACTTCTGGCATGCAAGAATTGCAATTAATGGATGCCGATTTTCAAAAAGCATACCAAGACTACACCGTGAATCAAGCAAGCAAATCTCCGGCAGAGCGTCAAATCATTGAAGGTCGTTTGATGCAAAAACAACAAATGCTTGAGGCTACCCAAGCTTCTCTAGAAGAAGGTTTGCAAATCATGAGCGAAGAATTGAACAAGCCAATCCTCGATCGTGTGCAAAAAGCAATAGACATTGTTGCTGAGCGCAAGAAACTGAACTACGTACTAGATGTTTCCGCTACAATGTATTCAAAAGGTGGCATTGACATTACCAGCGAGGTGGTTGTTGAGCTTTTATTGCTCGACGCAGCTGCTAAGAAATAAGATCCTATTCATCATCAGAAAAGGGCAACCATTGGTTGCCCTTTTTTCGTTAGCTTTGGTTTGTGGAATTACTTGGTCCTATAGGTGTTTTTGATTCTGGCTACGGCGGCCTTACCGTTTTGGCTGAGTTGCGCGAGAAGCTTCCTCAACACGACTTCTTATATTTTGGCGACAACGCGCGCGCGCCATATGGCAATCGCTCTTTTGATGTCGTTTATGAATTTACGCTAGAAGCGGTCAAGTTTTTATTTGATCAAGGCTGTCCATTAGTAATCTTGGCTTGCAATACAGCATCTGCAAAGGCGCTGCGTACTATTCAACAAAAAGACCTCCCTCAGATCGCGCCAAACAACCGCGTACTTGGTGTCATTAGGCCAAGCACCGAAGTGCTCGGAGAACGCACCAAAAGCGGCCATGTGGGCATTTTAGGCACCGTTGGCACCGTCAGCTCGGGGTCTTACCCAATTGAGTTGGCTAAATTTGCGCCAAACGTAGCCGTATACCAGCACGCTTGCCCCATGTGGGTGCCGCTCATAGAAAACCAACAGTACGCTCACGAGGCTGGCCGCTTATTCATTGCCGAAGACGTGCAGTCCATCATGCACCAGCATGAGGCAATCGATACTATTTTGTTGGCGTGTACGCATTATCCGGTATTGAAAGAGCAAATTGAAGCGCTCGTTGGCCCTGCGGTTCAAGTTGTGGCACAAGGCGCCATTGTTGCAGAAAAATTGAAGGATTATTTGGTTACGCATCCGGAAATGGAGGAGCGGCTGAGTAAAACGGCGACCACAAAGTTTTTTACCTCAGAAACCCCGCGGGTTTTTGATGAAAAAGCGAGTTATTTTTTGCAGCAAGAGGTGGCTTCACAACACCACAGTTTCTAACTAATTAGCGGATTTTTCTGCTCAAAGTTGTCAGGAGTTGCTCGTTGAGTTCTTTTTGTAGCGCTGGATGAGCTGCATAATATTTCAAACTCTTTTCGAAAGTACGCTTGGTACAACCTGCTTTTTTGAGAACGCGTTGAACCGAAAGGTCTAGGGCAGTTTTGTATTGGCCCGGCGCGCCGAATTTGCTTTGGTAATGGGTCTCCAATAAGGTGATTTCCTCAACTAATGGTGTCATTTGCGCGAGCGGAAGAATGCCTTCTGGAACTGCATCTTGTTGGCAAGCACTTAGTAAAATCAAGCAGACTATAAAGCTCAGGCGTATCATCTAGGGATAAATAAGAGGCGTTGGCCAGGCCCTTGCTCAATGATTTTGGCGTCTTTATAAACACAATTGCCATTGACGTAAGTGCTGTGGATATGATTGGAGAACTGATGACCTTCAAACGGAGACCAACCACATTTGTATAGTAAATCTGCTTTGCTGACCGGTTTGTTTGGGGTGGGTGCCACGAGCACTAAATCGGCAGCATATCCTTCGCGGATATAACCTCTTTCTTTGATTCTAAAAAGTGTTGCGGGTGCATGCGCCATTTTTTCGACGACGCGTTCCAAAGTGATTTTACCTTCTTGAACTTTGTCGAGCATGGCCAAAAGCGCGTGCTGAACTAGCGGCCCTCCCGAAGGTGCAGAAGCATAATCTCGAGCTTTTTCATCAATGGTATGAGGGGCGTGGTCGGTCGCCACGACGTCGATGCGGTCGTCTAAGAGCGCCTCCCAAATGCCTTCGCGGTCAAAAGCAGTTTTAACAGCGGGGTTCCATTTGATGAGGTTTCCTTTTGAGGCATAATCTGCATCGCTGAACCATAAATGATGGATACAAGCCTCAGCCGTAATTTTCTTTTGCTCAAGGGGCAATGTATTTTCAAAGAGTGCAGTTTCTTTGGCGGTAGAGATGTGTAGGATGTGCAGACGCGCATCGTGTTTTTTGGCGAGTGCAACGGCTTTAGAAGAGGATAAATAACAGGCCTCTTCGTTCCTGATGAGTGGGTGTGCACTTACAGGAATTTGGTCGCCGTATTTTTCTTGAAATGCAGCTAGATTGGCTCTAACGGTGGTTTCATCTTCGCAGTGGGTAGCTATGAGTGCCCCAACGCGAGAAAACAAGCCTTCTAAGACACTTTCTTTATCGACAAGCATATTGCCAGTAGAAGAACCCATGAAAACCTTAACACCGCAAATTTTGGAGGTATCTGTGCGGAGTACTTCTTCAAGGTTGTCATTGGAGGCGCCCATGAAAAAGGAGTAGTTGGCCAGTGCGTTTTGGGCAGCGATTTGGTATTTAGCTTCGAGGAGTTCTTGGGTGAGTGCGTTAGGAACTGTATTGGGCATTTCCATGAAGCTGGTTATGCCGCCGGCAACTGCTGCACGAGATTCTGTATAAATATTGCCTTTGTGGGTGAGGCCGGGCTCGCGAAAGTGAACTTGGTCGTCTATGCAGCCTGGTAACACCAAAAGGCCGCTTGCATCGACCTCTTGCACTTTTTCCGTGACGGAGATTTGTGGAGCAATTTTTTCGATTCGGCCATTAGAAATGAGGATGTCGGCCGTAAATCTTTTGCCTTCATTGACGATAGTACCGTTCTTGATGATCGTTTTCATGTCTTTTTTATTTCCATTTCATTTTGCGCATTTGCCAAACGCCAAAAAAAGCTTCTTTGAAAATACCTTTGCTCATTTTGGATTCGCCAACAACGCGGTCTATAAATGTGATCGGAATTTCTTTGACTTTAAAACCAAGGCGCACCGCCGCATATTTCATGCAAATCTGAAAGGCATAGCCTTTGAATGGGATGCGCTCTAGCGGAATTTGCTCGAGTACTTTGTGGTGGTAACATTTGAAGCCCGCGGTGGTGTCTTTGATATTGATCAAAAGAATGAGCCGTACATAAACGCTGGCAAAATAGCTCATTAAGATGCGTTTGAGGGGCCAATTTCTGACTTTTCCTCCGCGCACATAACGAGAACCAATGGCGCAATCAGCGCCGTCTTCACAAGCCTTGACCAAACGGGGAAGGTCTTTGGGGTTGTGTGAGAAATCGCAGTCCATCTCGATGATGTAGGTGTAGTCGCGGTCTAAGGCCCACTTGAAACCATGAATGTAGGCTGTGCCGAGCCCTAATTTACCGGGTCTTTTTTCGAGGAAAACCGCTGGAAATTTTTCCATAAGGGCTTCAATTTGCGCAGCCGTACCATCGGGGGAGTTGTCGTCGATAAAGAGGATATGGTAACCTTGTTGCAGATCCATAACGGCAGAAACCATTTTGGAAATGTTTTCAAGTTCGTTATAGGTGGGAATAATAATGAGGGTTCTAGGGCTGGCCATATCTAATTTGAACGAAATTAAAGAAGAAAAGTGACAAATGACTTGCTAGTTCATGAGTTTCTTTTTTAATGGTCATAAAAAAACCGCCTTTTGGGCGGTTTCCTTTATGGGTGTGAAACAGATTATGCTTCTTCTTCTTCCTCGTCGTCTCCGGCGTCAGCACCTTTGACAGCGCCACGAGCCATTTTGACTGCAACCACAACTGCATTAGCAGGGTCTAAGAATTGTACGCCAGGTATTTCGATGCTGCTCACGCGGATAGACTGACCAATACGAAGTTTGGTGATGTCTAAGGTGATGGCATCTGGCAATGCGCTTGGTAAACCAATACATTGCAACTGACGGAAAACGGTCATGAGTTTACCACCAGCCATTACACCACGAGAAGAACCTGTGATGCGAACTGGTAATTTGACACGTACTTCTTTGTTTTCGTCGAGTTCGTAGAAGTCAACGTGTTGGATGGTGTCTTTGGTTGGGTGTTGTTGCAACTCGCGAATGATGCCAACTGCTTTTTTGCCTTCGATGTCGAGGGCAACCTGAAATACATCAGGAGAAAAAACGATTTTGTCAATAGCTGTTCGCTTTACCGCGAAGTGAGTTTGCTCACCTTGACCGTAAAGCACACAAGGAACTAGGCCTGCATTACGCAAAGCCGCAGCATCCTTCTTCCCTACGTTCGCTCGGAGCGAACCGCTCAAATGTGCTGTTTTCATGTTATATATTTATTTAAGAGATTACAAAATGTGAACT
>JBIIZO010000092.1:0-8704 GCA_044346245.1 Crocinitomicaceae bacterium | reverse complement strand
GCTGATTGTCTTGTTGCAACAGTAGGGCATCCACATGCTGCGCCTAAGTTTTGTTGGGCAAAGAGTGAATTGCCCATTGTGGCCATTCCGAGAACGGTAAACAGACCAACAAGTAATTTTTTTCTTTTCATTTGAAATATTTTTAGTTGGTGTAAAATTAGACCAACAAAAAAAGTTGGCTATGAAGCCAACTTTAATAGTTCAATAACTTTATGTTTGTTTTAAATTGTGGCAGTATTACTTAAATGTTAGCTTAAAAACAATAATTATATATATTAAAAAGTATACAACACCGCGGCTTTAAAAGACAATTGATATGGATATTGTGCAACACCATTTGACATAAGGCTATTAAAGGAATATACTCCCCACAATGAGGGTTCAAATGTCAAATGATCAGCGAGTGGAAGCTGAGCCCCAACTGTCATAGCCATTCCATATAACCAAGTTGTTGCCGGTAAATAACTTTGCAATGTATTAGCGTTCCATCCTTGCTGCAGGATATATTCCATTTTACTTTGGATTATTTTAGACCCTTGGACATAAACTCCAAAAAATGGTTGCCAATTATCAGTAATGATGTTGTATTCAAGCCCAATAGGCACATTTACCTGCAAAAGTTTTTGGTGACAAGCTGCTAAGGAAGGAAGGCTGTTTTCCAAATAATTGACTTGATATTTACCTAATTCAATACCAGTAGCAAGCGAAAGCTCTCTTGTAAGTCGACGCTTATATGAAACACCAATATTTAAAGCAGTATTTCCAACCTGAAGGCTATCGAGCGTACGCGTTAGCTCGGTTTGTTTGGACGAACCGCCATATGCCAAATTATAATATCCAAAACCTAACTTAGGTCCTAATTGATTGCGTTGTTGTACCTGTGCCATTGCCGAAACAACAAAAACAAGCATTAAAAAAAACAATGTACCTTTCATAATTAATTTTTTACACAGCGAATACTCATACCATATCGCATATCTGCCTTCTGCCTAAAAATTTGCGTACGCTGATAACTTAAAGATCTGTAGATAGCTTGCTGACCTTGTGTTGTGGACGTCCAAAAATAGGCTTCCAAACCATTAGCCGTTGGCAAGCCATTTATTTGAACAATTCCACCCGGTTGAACCGCCAAAGCAAATTTATTAGAACCAAAATGAAAACTTGCGGTAGGCCAGTTTGCAGAACCTTCTGTCAAAATTAGATTGGCCTCATTTGAACCACGCCATGCAAATAAATCAACTTCCAAACTATCCATCCCAATTGCTCTTTCTAATGCTTTCCAATCTTCATCAGAAGCTACATGCCATCCTTCAGGAGCTAATGTTTTATTATCTGAAACTGCTTGGTAATTATACAACTTACCATAAAGGCTATCATCGAAAAATTTATAAGAGGGGGATACTTGCCAAGAAGCTGTATCATTTAGTGGCAAAGCATTCAAAAGCGTTCCGTCATTGAAGCGCGACACTTTTAGATTCTCGCACATCCACCAGCGATCGCCAATTTTGACAGTTTTGTAGCTGTTGCCGTCAATGTCAGTAAGTATACCGTATTCTAATACCAAATCTTTTGGTTGGTCTTTTTGACAAGACACCACAATAGATAAAAACAGGATAATAATTGAACTGAATTGAATGATTCTCATTTGGTTTTGATTAAAATTTTAGACTTCTTCAAATCTCCTACCGTAAATTCTAGGAAATAAACCCCGGCGAGTTGGTCTACTAGGTCTATTTCAATTTCTAAATTACTCGCATCGGTGGCAATAAATTGAGCACTATGTACACTAACTCCGTATGCATTATTAAGTGTCCAAGTAATTTCTTTGTTTAAGAAATCACCATTAGCCTTTATTGTCACATTATTTTCTGTCGGGTTCGGATACATTGAAACTTCAAAATTATCTTCCCATAATTGAGGGCAAACCACCGCAATATCGCGGCCACCACAATTACCAGGATAACAACAAAGCCCCTGTACATTTACATTAACATTGCCATCGAAATTACAAGCATTGGTATCCATACAACCCATTACCACAGGCGTAATGCAACTACCATCTTCTAAACATGCAAACGCAGCGTTGTACTCCAAATAGTTTGGATCTGTGCAACCACATTGAAAAGGATAAGTTAAAAATGCATTGAAATTCTCTTGACCTTGTAGAAGTGTATCTCGTGCCAAATACTTTTTTGTTTGCCACGTACCATTTAAAAACACTTCTAATTCCAAGTTTAGCTCAAAACTAAGTTCTCCTGCGGTAGTTAGTTGTGCTACTAGCACTTGATTCACGGAAGGATCAACACCAGTAACACCACTATTCTGTAATAAAAACTGTTCGCTATATAATGAGGTGCCTTGTTGAACAGAACCAAATATTGTAGTGTCTTGCCCAGTGGCAATATCAACCAAGCCAAGTGTTAACCATGAAGATGGTATGTTAGCCATGGTATCCATACCATCTGCAGTGGTAAGAGGAAAGCCCATTGATGCAGCTGTATTGACAAGCAAACCTGTAGCAATACCAGCGCTTCCACCATCGTTATTCGTGCCGCCGATAAAAGAGCCATTTTGATCAGCAACTTTAGGAATACCGAAATAAGTTTTACCAACTTGAGTCTTGGTTGTTTGTCCAAGTGTTATCCAAGTGTCCAGGGCTACTAAACCTTCACCATAGCGGTTTTTGAGAAATTCCTTACCATATGTCTGACCATCAGTGGCGTGGTTATAAAAAGGGAGGGTGCTTTCAAAAACAAGCGGGTGATCAGTTTCGCCGTACACAGATTTAAGTCTGGTGTTGGGCAACATATCAACGTAAATCCTGTAGGTGGTAGTTCCAGGAGCAATAGTCCCACCTGTGATATCTGTTGCATCATTTTGATCAGTAATGTAGTATTTTTCTACAATCACTTTTTCTAACTGAGCATGTGTTGTTAAACAGCTCATGAGAAATAAAAGTACAAGTGTAATTTTTGTCATGACTAAATTTTGTAAGAAAAGCCAAATTGGAATGAAGTGCCGTAGCGGAAACGATCGAAGTCTACATATGAACCGTCGGTTAACAAGTATGCCCGACGCACCGGCGCATTAAGAAGGTCTCGAATAGTGAGGCTAGCCGTATAGTGTTTACCAATATTTTTTGAGATTTTAATGTCTACGGTATTTCTTGGCATTTCGTATACATTGGCAAAGCCTTTCAAGATGCCGGCAATTACCAAGCGTGGACCTTGTACGTTATACGAAGCAGTTGCAGTTAATCCAAGTGAATCTGCAGTATAACTCAAAATGGCATTCACAATATAAGGCGCTTGGCCAAACATAGTGCGCACAACGGTATCAACAGGGAAATACTGAACCTGATTGTTACTCAGAATAATGAAGTCTTTACGCACAAACTGAGACTGTGATTTCACTAAGGTAACGTTTGACTTCACCTCGAAATATTTGCCTAAATTTTTATTGAGCTCAAACTCCAAACCTGCCACGTAAGAGTTCTCGTTGTTGTCCCAGGTAATACCTGAAGAACCAAAACCCATTTCAATATGGTTCAAGAAAGACTTATAAAAAGCACTAACAGAAAAGTTGTCTTTGTTTTCGAAGTAAGACTCATAACGCAAGTCGTAATTCGTAATATTCGTCAACTTTAAGTTAGAATTTCCATAAATTAAACTTCTGAATTCATTGTCGTAGACGGCAGCATCGTTCATTTCTCTGATATTTGGTCTTGCGACACTCTTGCTATAATTGAGGCGAAGATTCGTGGTGGTGTTTTGATCAGATTTAAACTTGAATATCATGCTACCAGATGGCAACAAGGACCATTGGTCTAAGATGCCCGGATTGATAATAGGATAACCAGGTACACTGACGCGTCTGCCATCGTTTTTGGCATAACCTAAAATATGGTATTTGTAAACGTCTGAAAACAAATTGACGTGTTCTGCACGCAAACCACCATTGAATCTGATCTGCTTATTGAGTTCGAAGTCCAGCATTCCGTAGAGTGCAGAGATATTATTGGTTCCAATAGTGTGGTTCCAGTCCCAATTGCGAGGATCGTAATAATAACCCAACTTTCCATTTTGCATTACCATCTGATTGGTATCCAAGAAGCCATTGAGGTCATCACTTTGGAGCATGCTTGGCAAAGCATTACCGGCAGTTAAGAAATACTCCTCCATTTTAGAATTGCGGTCGGTAATTTGAAAAGCACCCCCGAATTTGATTTTCCTGATCAACTTGAGACTATCACTTCCTAAAGGCAATTCAAAAGACAAACGCGAGTCAAAGAGATTCTCATCTAAAAAACGATAATAGCGGCGTATGCCATCACCAGCATTTGGTGAAAACTGATAAGTTCCTGTTAACTCACCATTCGAGGAAAAAGCAATATATTCAGTGAGCTTAAAGTCTGGAACAATACTCGACCCATCTGTATAAGAAGCATTTGCATCTATTTTAATGCGCGTTTTAGGCAAGTAATGCTGAGACGCAAATTGATAGATGCGCTGCTGACGCTCTTCGTAAAAAATATTTTTTCTAATGCTTAATTCTTCCGAAGGCTCGCCTATTGCTTGTGTTTGAAACGAGCCAACGTCATTGGTACCAGAAACGTTTGGCATAAGCAGCAATGAAAATTTATTATTGTCATTAATTTTGTAAGCCAAATTCAAGAGCAAGCTCCAAGAGTTGATTTCACGGCTCACCAAGGCGTCATCTGTATACAACACACCATAATCCAGGTCTTCAGGGCCAATACGCTGCGATATACCGTTTGGATCAAAGCGCACGCTGCTTCCGTATCTGAAACCAAAGATATATCCTAACGGTTTTCCTAGGAAATCTACTTGATTACCGATACTGAAGCTTTGCGTAAAATTCATTGGCGCCTTTCTAAATTTGGTATTCCAAGAATTCGAGAAACCGTTGTTATAACTTGTACCATCAGGATTGATCGTTGACCAAGCCTGGGGTTTTAGGGTAGCATTAAACTGCGAAACCGCAGCCGAAACGGCTGATGGATCA
Organism: Crocinitomicaceae bacterium; assembly: GCA_044346245.1. GTDB lineage: Bacteria > Bacteroidota > Bacteroidia > Flavobacteriales_D > Crocinitomicaceae > UBA952. The sequence continues at coordinate 3,679 of JBIIZO010000092.1, read as the reverse complement.
TTTACTTGGCTAGGCGTAAGAAGCCCAAGTTCAACAAGACCCAAGGCCATGTAGGTTTGGTTCTCGTTACTTGCGTCTGCCCAACCGGTTACGCCAATATTCTGGTAAAATTCACCCAAACCAAGTGCTACCATACTTTGGTAGTTACTCGGGTTCAGATTTGGTTTTGCAAAATCTACACCATCATTGAATCCGCGGAATCCGTTATCAAATCCCAACCAATCTGTACCACTTCGGTCTGAGGTGACAAAATCTTTAAATGTAGACTGCAAGTTGTAGCCAAACTGCGACTCCACATTCACCATTAATTTATCTGGATAATCTTTGGTTTCCACAGAAATGTAAGCACCAGCCCAGTCGCCAGGTAAATCGGGTGCTTGTGTTTTAGAAATAACGATATTATCAACCAATGACGTTGGGAAGATATCTAATTTGATGTTATTGGTAAGCGGGTCTAAGGTTGGAATGCGAGAACCATTGAAATTGGTTCTGATATATCGGTCACCAATACCCCTAACTGTAATCATGCCGCCGTTGGTAGATACCCCCGACACACGAGCAACCGCGTTGGTGACGTTTGCGTCACCCGTTTTTTTCATGGTCTCACTCGATATAAAGTCAATCGAAACTGCCGAATTAACTTTTACGCGCTCCATGTAATAATCATTTGCCTTGGTCGCCTTTCTGGTAACCGTGGTGCTTTTAACCTCCTGAATTTTTTCACGTTCCTTCATGATAAAGTCGGCAATCAGGACCTCATTATTTTTAAGCTGAAGTTCTTTCTTTAGGGTGTCGTAACCCAAAAGCGTGATGCGCATTTGATGCAGTTTGCCATCAGGAACCTTAAGGGAATAAAGTCCATCGATATCGGTTTTTCCCAAAAACCCTGAAGTGTCTGTGAGCATGACTTTAGCACCAATAATGGGCTCACCATTGGGGTCAACGATTTTACCCCTAACCGTGCCTTGGGCATGCGAAGCCCCTGCCCAAAAGAGGCAGCAAATAATTAAAACGTAACGAAACATGAACTTATAATTTGATGATGCGCTGTGTAGCTTGGCTATGAGCAGCTTTTACTTTAACTAAGTAAACTCCTGCTTGCAAATCTTTGATATCTACTTTCTGATTATTAGTCATATGTGGAATAGCCAACATAACCTTTCCTTCAAGATCAATTACTTCAAGTTGATAATTTTCGTAAGACTCTTGCGTCAACCAATTCATCTGAAGTTGATCAATAACTGGATTTGGGGATACTACTAAATTATTCATGGCGTTTGTAATAGTGTGTTCTTCTATACTTGCACTTGGGTTGGAATGATAAATGAGGGTGGTATCGGTAAGCTGACCCGCTCCTGGAAAGCTGGCTACATAAATCTCACTGCCTCCTGCAACCGGCGTAGCTAATTGCAAATTGAGTTCAAACGAAAAATCACCATCAGTTGTAAACTGTCCTAACAATACATGATTTGAAGGCGTGACACCCTCTACACCGCCCAAGGCCGCAATAGTTCCATTGACAATTTGAATACTTCCTCCAACAATTTGATCAACTGGATCAAGTTCGTTTGTTATTCCGAGTAAATTCGGTATTGCCGGATTTCCTGGCATAAGTCCATCCTGACCATTTGCTCCCATGATTGGAAGACCCATTATTGGTGAAAAATTTGCTAAAATGCCTTGATTATTTCCTATGGTACCGTCTGTATCTTCCGTTTTTAACACACCAAATTGTCCATCACAAACCCCACCAATAGTCAAATATGAATCAATTAACGTAGTGTGTTTCTTTGTGTTATTCAAACTAGTTCCTTGAAATACAGCTACACCATAATTGGGGTCATTAAAAAATGCCGTAGACGTATTAAACTTGAGCGGATGCTCAGCGTTTCCGAACATTTGAATCACCTTGTAACCTGGTAACAGATTTGCGTAAACTCTATAAGTTATTGAGCCGGTTGTTAGCGCATATGGTGCGAGTTCATTGTCAGCATTGATTGAATCTGCTGTACCAGAAACATAGTATTTTTCAACTACAATTCCTTCCAAGCCTTGTTGTGCTACAAACTGATTTGACATAAATACTGTCAATAAACTACCTAATGCAATTTTAATATTCTTCATGATGTTAAGGTTTACGGGTAAGTGATTGATGAGTGAATTCTTCAGTACTAGGTTTACTAGCAACATACCTTTTCGATTTTCCATTAGGCGTTCCGATTTGCAAATTCAATTGATAACTTAATTTGCCGGCTGTTGTAATTTGAGCAATGAGTATTGCGTTGGGTAGTTTTGCGGGTGCTGACGCTCCCTTACCCATGCAAGCCCAAGCACCATTTTCAATGATGAACTCCGAACTAGTAGATTCCATATTGAGCCCTTTTAACTGTTCTTCTATTTGATACATAGTTGGAACAGGCAATGAATCTGAATAATACATACCAGGTGCTTCGCGGAAAGTAAACTTAGAGTCTCTACCTTTAGCATTCATGAAATAGTTCTTATCCCAATCAATTGTAACTGGTAGCGGTGAGGTTTGATAACGCAAAGGAACTGCAAAAAATGCTTCTGAACAAGCGCCAACCGATAGCCAAGAATCCAAGTACGACAAGTTTTTCTTTAGTGACTTATCTGGTATTCGATTTGGAAAGGTGGACCCTATACCAGGATGATTGTAAAAATTAGTTGTGCTTTTAATAAACAGTTCATGAGATGGCGCTCCATAAATAGCTTGAAGTGTATAACCGCTATCTAATAAGACATATATACGGTACGTAACGAGTCCTTTCTCTTCGACGCCGGTTAAGTTACTTTTCTGTAGATCTGCATTATTTAAGGTATAAAATTTCTCAACAAAAACTTCTTTTAACCCCTCTTGAGCCAAAATGGTTGAAAAAGGTAGAATTAGGAATACAAGTAGAAAATTCTTTAGCATGTGCAAGATTACGCATACAATGTTTTATTGTTTTTACCCTAATATTATTGTTTTGTTAGTTGGATATATTTACAACAAAAAAGCCCTGTGTTTCCACAGGGCTTTTATTTGTTTAGATTAAGTGTAAACCTAAGGCTTATTGCTTGATGACACGGATGGTCTTGATGTTTTCATCTTGACGTACCTGAATCAAGTATATTCCTGGTGTAAGACCTTCGCCGATATGCATAGAACCAAGTTCTTTCATATTTGCGTTGTCTGTGCTTACCACCTTGCCCATGGCATCTATCATTGTCAATTCAACATCTGAATCACTTGCTGTATTCAAACGAATCGTGACATATTGATCGTATGGGTTACGGCTTACCGCCGCGTCCCAAGTAAGTTCAGTATTGAGCTTGCTTGTTGCATCTTCTTGCTCACCATTGTTGTCATTGACTACAATTGGATTACAGCTGATGACTGTCATTGCTGAACTTGCAGCACCCAAACATCCTGTAGAGTTGATGCGACGTGCAGTGTAAACACCAGGTGTAGAAGCCGTGTAGGATTGGCTTGTTGCTCCTGCAATTTGTACACCATCTTTGTACCAACGGATACCACTTGTTGATGTCACGGTACTTGCACTCGTGAAAGTAACCGTAGAACCATTACACAAGGTCAAAGAACCGCTAGATACTGAGATACTTGCTGCTCCAGGTAAGGAAGCAACTGTTACTGTCAAGTTATTGCTATAAGGACTTG